>PMYJ01000198.1 GCA_003170875.1 Candidatus Dormiibacterota bacterium
CCGGACCGGCTGGTGGAGGTCGAATGGGAGCGGGGCTCTCACCAGATCTTCCCGGTCAGCATCAAGGTCGAGGCATGGGACCGGACCGGCCTGCTCCGCGACATCGCGGCGGTGATCGCCGAGTCGAAGATCAACCTGGTGGGGGCCGACGTGCAGGTCTACGACGACCGGACCGCCGTGATCTCGACCATCGTCGAGATCTCCAACCTCACCCAGCTCAGCCGCCTCCTGGAGCGCCTGGAGCAGGTCCGCGACGTCCACACCGTGGCGAGGGACGTCGGCTAGGGCCGGAGGGGTTCTTCTTAGCCCGGGCTGGCCCGTCGAGGGCGCCTCAGGGGCTGCTGGACCGCCCAGGCAGGGTCCCCCCGGCAGCCCATCGGAGCACTTCCACATTCGAGGTGGCGGCTTGCGACCGGGAATCCACCGGCGCGTTACCAGGGTCTGCCACCTTTGACGCGATATCAAAGGCATTCCCGGCCCTCCCTGTGCCCTGCCGGCCAGGAGGTGCCCAGGTCGTGCCGCCCGGAGGACAAGGGGAGTGCGGAGGCGTCGATCTCGTCAGCGGGGCCAGGTCATCCCGATCGTGGCCCTCATGCTCGTCGTGCTTGCCGGGTTCGCCGCCCTGACCATTGACGCCGGCGTCAGCTACGACCAGTCGCGCAATGACCAGGACGTGTCCGATTCGGCAGCCCTGGCAGCCACCTACTCGCTCAACAATGGGGCAACGCTCACTGCCGCCTACACCGCCGCCCAGAACGTGGCCAGCCTCGACTGCACGGGCCCTGCGGCCCCGTGCAATGTCACCGTCAACTTCTACGGGTCGAGCTACACGGGCACCCCCCTCTGCACGGCGACCTCCAGCAGTGCAACCTGCCTGGGCAGCACCTCCGCCTCGAGCGTGGACTACGTCGGTACGGCCGTCGCCACCACCGCGAACGACTACTTCGCCCACCTCGACCCGGCGCAGACCAGGACCCACACGATCCAGTCACAGGCGGTGGCCGAGGTCAGCAGCACCGGCAGTTCCGGCAGCGGTGCGAGCAGCCCCAACCCGACCGCCGCCTGCGAGATCTGCATTCTTGGGAACGTCACCTTCCAGGGCAGCAGCGACACCCTGCAGGCGGGTGGCGGCAACATCGACGTCGGAGGGTACGTCTACTTCGACAACAGCTCAGACGTGCTCAAGACCGCCTCCGGGTCGGGGTGGGGGATCGCCATCGACGGCACCTCCACGATCGGCGGTTACACGGTCGAGTACACCGGCAGCTCGGACACCGTCTCGTCCGCCGGCACCCTCGGCATCGACGGCAAGGTCTTCTTCGACAGCAGTAGCGACTCGATCGCGGCCTCTGGCACCCTGAACATCAGCGGGACCGTCACCAACAACGGCTCCAGCAACACCATCTCCCCGGCGACCTACGGGACCGCGACCACCACGGACTTCACCGACCCGCTGGCAACCACACCGACGCCGAGCTACACCGCCAACGGCAAGACGTTCGCGGCCCCGACCTACGCCGTGAGCGGGGACACGACCGACTTCCCCAATAACGGCAACTGGTCCTACCCGACCAGCGGCTGCCCCAGCTCCGACACCATCAACCCCGGCATCTATGACTCCATCGTCATCAACTGCTCGAGTGCCACTCTCAACTTCAACCCCGGCGTCTACGTGATCGCCGGCGGGGCCATCACCGTCAACAGCAGCAGCGACACGCTCGCCTCCCCATCCGGCGGGGTGACCATCTACTACACCTGCGCAAGCGGCAGCGCCGCGGCCAGCTGCGGCACCTTCACCAGCTCGACGGCGACCTGCTCCTCAACCAAGAGCGGCGCCCAGATCACCATTAACGGCAGCAGCGCCGACATCAACCTCTCGGGCGGGTACAACGGCAGCAACATCCTCATGTTCTACGACCCCTGCAACAGCAACCAGGACGCCTACTACGGGCAGAACAGCAGCATCACCTACACGGGGTCGGGAACCTTCTACGCCCATTCCGGGGGGATCTGGTTCGACGGCAGCTCGACCGGCGTCCCCGGGCCGCTGGTTGCCGACAACGTCATGTTCGACAACTCGTCGTGCACCCTGGGGACCGCGAGCGGCAGCATCAACCTGGGTACCACGACCGCGGCGGGACCAGGCAACCTGGTCAAGTAGCCGGGGCGCCCCCTGGAACCGGGCCCTCGGGTTCTTGCCGCGGCGACGGAGAGTTGTTACGGATCAGTCGCCGTTCGTCGACCGGAACTGCGGGGGGCGACCGGTAGGCTCAGGGCACGGCCGGGATCCGGTCGGGCCTGGAGGAGTGCAGTGCAGTTGCCCGAGTCTCGGGAGGGCAGGACCCCGCGGAGGGGTTTGAACCGACCGGTGCGCCCGCGGGCGCGCCGGGGCCGGGGGCAGGCGATGATGGAGTTCGCCATCGTCTTCCCCTTTCTCCTCGTGATCGCGGTGTCCATCGCCGACTACGGCTACTACCTGGAACACGTCAACAACATCACGACCGTCACCCGCGACGGCACCCGCTACGCCAGCGAGAACACCGGCAACCTGGCCTGGAGCGCGGCGTGCCCGGCGCCCATCGCCGCGTCGTCGGGTGCCTATTCGTGCCCCGGGGCCTCCTACAGCACGACGACCACGGCCGCGTACAACTCGGGGACCGCGTACCTGAGCCTGAGTCTGGCGTCCCTGCCGGTTGGGCTCAGCGCCGGGGACAACCTCTTCATCGGAGGAGCCAGTGGTCCCAAGGTCACCCTGGGTGCGGACGCGGTCTATGGTGCCACCAGCGTCAGCCTCAACCCTTCGTGGACGCCGAGCGCCAACGTAAACAGCGGCGCCACTGTGCTCTGGCAACCGCCGAGCGCCAACGTCGAGGCGCTGATCCAGGACGAGGCGGAGAGCCTGACCGTGCCGGAGGGCGGCCTAGCCCTGGACAACATCGACTGCTGCTGGTCCAGCAGCAGCACCGGGTCGGGCTGCCCCACCGGCTCGACCCTCACGCCGGGGTACGGCCTGACGGCCAGCATCCCGACCGCGTTCCCGACCGGGAGCAACGCCTCCGGGACCCCCTCCAGCTGCATCTCCATCGTCTACTACGCGAGCAGCGGCAACACCTACGGCCCCTCGAGCTACAGCACGGTGGGCTGGTGGTCGTCGGACGCCACCTCCGACACCGGCTGCTTCGACACGAGCAGCGGCTGCACCACGACCTACCCCGCCGTCGGTGACATGGTCCAGGTGACCGTCCTCTACGACTGGAGCGCCACCAACCCGGGCCCGGTCTTCGACGTCCTCAACTCCACCTTCCACCTGCAGGCCGACATCGTCGCCCAGTACGCGCTGGTGGTCGAGACGTGAGGCGGCGGCGCCCCGGGGCTCGTGGCCAGACGATGGTCGAGTTCTCCCTCCTGCTGCCCCTCTTTCTCCTGGTGATCCTGGCAACCATCGACTTCTCCGGCTACTTCGGGGCGCGGCTCTCCGTGGAGAACTCGGCCCGCGCCGGGGCGCGGGTAGCGGCGACCACCACGCTCACCGACTACACGACCGGCACCTCCCCGCAGACCGGGTCCGGCATCATCTCGACCGTGGTCGGCAATGCCGCCGACGCCGGCGTGCCGAGCAACGTCGACTGCGGATGGCAGGGGACCACGCTCAGCCCCACCCAATACCCGCCGTTCACCTGGTCGTCCACGGCCAGGGGCTGCATCGGCATCTGGTACTTCGAGCTGGAGACGGTCGGGCCGCCTCAGCTCTGCATCCAATACAGCGCCGCCCACCTGGCCTTCGGCAGCTACAGCGGCAGCACGTGGACGGCGGCGGCCCCGGCCACCGGGTGCGTCCAGGCCGACAGTGACATCGTGGTCGTGGGCGTCGGCTATCAGTACTCGCCGCTCACCCCCCTGCCCGCCCTCAGCGGGAGCGCGCTCAACACCTACGGGGAGACCCAGCTCCTCGAGGAGGACTAGCAGGGCGCGACCCGGACCACCGGCGCGGCGCCCGGGGCGATCGACGGTCGCCGGCACCACCGGCGGGTAGACTTCCGTCCGATGCCGGCGATCACCCGCCCCCGGGGCACCAACGACCTGCTGCCTTCCGAGTCCGGCCTCCGCCAGTGGGTGCTCGAGACCCACCGCCGGGTGGCGGGCGCCCACGGGTACGAGCTGATCGACACCCCGGTCTTCGAGGCGACCGAGATGTACGAACGGGGGACGGGAGCCGGCACCGACGTGGTCGAGAAGGAGATGTTCTCCTTCACCGATCGTGGCGGCCGGGCCCTCACCCTCCGCCCCGAGGGCACCCCCGGGGTGCTGCGGGCGGTCCTCTCCGCTCATCTGGACCAGGCTCGCCGGCCGGTCCGAGTCCAATTCGCCGGGCCGATGTTCCGCTACGCCCGGCCCCAGGCCGGCCGCTACCACGAGTTCTGGCAACTCGACATCGAGGCCATCGGGGAGCGCTCGGCGGCCCTCGACGCGGAGGTGATCGAGGTGGCGTGGCGCTTCTACGAGGCGCTGGGTGTGTCCGGCTTGAGCCTCCAGGTCAACACCCTGGGCGACCTGGAGGATCGCATTCGCTACCGGGCCGCCCTCGTCGAGTACTACACCCCGCTCCAGGACCAGCTCTGCGAGGACTGCCGGCGCCGTCTGGGGGTCAACCCGCTCCGCCTCCTGGACTGCAAGCGGGATGCCGGCCTGGTGGCGGCCGCGCCCCAGATCGGCCCGTCGCTCAGCCCCGAGAGCCAGGCCTTCTTCGCCGAGGTCACCAACCTTCTGGCTGCCGCCGAGATCCCCTTCCAGCTCAATCCCCGCCTGGTCCGGGGGCTCGACTACTACGCCCACACCACCTTTGAGCTCTGGCACGAGTCGCTCCAGGGGGCCCAGAACGCACTGGGGGGCGGCGGCCGCTACGACGGCCTGGCCGAGGTGCTCGGCTTCCCCCCGACGCCGGGCACCGGGTACGCGCTGGGGGTCGAGCGCACCCTGGCCGTCTGCCGTGAGCAGGGCCTCGGGCCTGCACCTCGGCGCGAGCAGGTGGTCGTGCTCGGCGTCGCCGGCTCGGACACCGCGGCGGCCGCCGCGGTGGCGCGCCGTCTCCGGGACGCCGGGATCACGGCCGTGCTCGACGCCTCCGATCGGCGCCTGGACCGCCGGCTCGCCGCGGCCGCCCGCCACGGCGCCCNNCTCGCGGCGGCCGCCCGCCAGGGCGCGCGCGCCGCCGTCCTGGTGGGGGAGGACGAGGCCGCCCGCGGGGCCGCCACCTGGAAGGACCTGGACACCGGCCGTCAGGAGACCGCTCCGGTCGCCGACGTGGCCGCCGCGCTCCGCCTCCTGCTCACCGGGAAGTGAGCCGGGAGGCGCGATGAGCGATCGGCGGCGATGTCAGCGCAACGCCGCGGGCCGGGTACCATGATGTCGGCCCCTCGCCGGTCGCAGCGCGCCTCATGCGGCTGGACCAACAGAAAAGACACCGGGATCCCCATATCCGTCGCCGGCCTTCGCGCCCCTCTGACGGGGAAGGAGAAAAGCGCCGTGCGGGAACCCACCTGGTCCTCGGGCTCAGCCCAGGACAGCGGCACCGGCGCAGGGGCCATCACGCATTCACGCTGGACCGGGCGCCGATGAGCCCGGGCATCCTCCTTGCGGTCCTCTTCGCGCTCATCGGCGCCCAGCTCACCCGCCTGGTGTGGCCCCGCCGCCTCGGCTACGTCGCGGCCCTGGCCCTCGCGGTGGCGGGAGTGGTTGCCGGCGAGCTGGTCGCGCTGGAGCTGCACGGCGGCGGCCCCCCGCTCGGGCCTCTCCACCCGCTCGCCGACGCCGCCGGCATCGCCGCCGTCGAGGTCGTCGGGGCCCTGCTCCGATCCCCGCGGAGCCGCCCGGGGCGGCCATAATCGAAGCCTCACCCACCGGCGCTCGATCCGAGCCCGCGCCGCCCCGGTGCCATATGGAGGACCGACCATGCGTCTGCCCATCCCGTTCGGCCGCAAGGGCCTGATCGCGGCAGCGGCAATCGCCGCGGGGGTCGTCTACTGGCGGGTGCGCGTGCACCGCCAAGGGGCCGCCGACCGCGAGTGGGACGAGGACGTCCAGAGCGCGATCCAGGACGGCGTCGCCGCCGGACGCGCCGCCACCACCCGTGAGCCCGCGGAGACGACGAGCACGTGAGCGTGGATCCCCTGCCCGGAGCCGGGCACGGTCGCGCATGAGTTTGGGCATGGCTCCACTCGGGTATTCCCCCGATGTGACCCCCACGACATCGGAGCTGCGGCTGCCCGCCGAGCGGCGCTACGTCCTCGTCGCCAAGCGCGCGGCCGCCGGCTTCGCCGCGGTGGCCGGGCTCGACGTCGAGGCCCTCGACGATCTGGTCATCGCCGTCTGCCAGGCCTGCGAAAACGCGATCTCGCTCTCCGAGCGGGTGGCCGGCCCGGGCAACGGGCAGATCAGGCTGGTCTTCTCCCTCGCCGACAACGCGCTCGAGGTCCGGGTGCGGAGCAGCCTGTCGCGGGCCGAGCTGGAAGCCGCCGCGCACCGCCAGGCGGTTGCGGTGGCTCAGGCCGCCCGGGAGGCGCAGGCGCAGGAGGCTGAGGAGATGGCCATGAGGGTCATGGGCCTCTTCGTGGATGACTTCGGCTACCGGATGGACGAGCGCACCGGTGGCCTCCGGGTTCGGCTGACCAAGTACCTCGTTCGGTGAGCGCCGCCACTCAGGGCGGCCCCACGGCCACGCCCGAGAGGCGGACGATGCCGAAGCCGCGTGACACCCCGCTCCGCGAGGAGGTCCGGCGGTTGCTGCGTGAGTATCGCGCCACCCGCGATCCCGCCGTCCGGGAGCGGCTGGTGGAGCTCAACAGCGACCTGGTGCGCTACATCGCCCGCCGCTTTGCCAACCGCGGCGAACCCCTGGAGGACATCGAACAGGTCGGGTTCCTCGGGCTCATTCAGGCCATCGACCGCTTCGACCCGTCGCTGGAGAACGAGTTCAGCACCTTCGCCACACCCACCATCATGGGTGAGATCCGGCGCCACTTCCGCGATCGCTCGTGGGCGGTCAGGGTGCCCCGGCGGCTGCAGGAGAACCTGCTCCGGGTGCACGCGGCCCAGCAGGAGCTGCAGGGGAAGCTGAGCCGGCCCGCCTCGATCGAGGAGATCGCCGGACACCTCGGTCTGGAGCCGGACGACGTCCTGGCCGCCCTCGAGGTGAGCCCCGCCCAGCACACCGTCTCCCTGCAGGCGCCGATCGGCGATGCCGAGGACGGCAGCGTGCTCGGGGAGCGGTTGGGAGGGGAGGACGAGGGGCTCGACCGGGTCGAGATGCGCGACTTCCTGGAGCGGGCGATGGCCCATCTCAGCCCGCGCGAGCGGCGGATCATGGCGCTCCGGTTCGTCGAGCAGCTCCCCCAGACCGAGGTGGCGAAGCGCCTGGGGATCTCCCAGATGCACGTCTCGCGGCTCCAGCGAGCGGCGGTCGAGCATCTCCGTCAGGAGTTCGGCGACGAGGTCCAGGTCTGAGGCTCACGAGCCGCGGGAGTGGGCCGGCGGCGCGGTGAGCCGGGCACCGCTCTCCCCATCGGATGGGGCAAGCCCTCCGCCGTCCGATACAATCACCCCGCTCCGCACCTCGGACGAAGGGCAGCGCCGCACCCGTTCGGGTGCCGCCCAGCGGCCGCCAGGTGCCCCACCCCCCACGAGCTCCCCCATTTGCGCAGCCACGAGATCCGGCAGCGCTTCCTCGGTTTCTTCGAGGAGCGCGGGCACCACATCCTGCCCAACGCATCTCTGATCCCGAGTGACGACCCGTCGCTGCTCTTCACCGTGGCCGGAATGGTGCCCCTCAAGCCCTACATCAGCGGCGAGCGCACCCCGCCCGGCGCGCGGATGACCTCGTGCCAGAAGTGCTTCCGCGGGTCGGGCCTCACCACCGACGACATCGCCTCGGTGGGCGACTGCACCCACCACACCTTCTTCGAGATGC
>PMYJ01000187.1:0-290 GCA_003170875.1 Candidatus Dormiibacterota bacterium
GCGGGCCCGGGGTGGAGGGGAGCGCGCAGCTCGAGCGCCTGGGCGGCGCAGACCACCTCCACCGCCACCACCTGACGGAGCAGCTCGAGGCTGCGCCGGCTGCGCAGCGCCGCCGCGAAGCCCATGGAGACGTGGTCCTCCTGGCCGCCACTCGTGTCGAGGCTCTGGACCGCGTACGGGGTGGCCGTCTGGCGGAGCTGGGCCACGCAGCTTGCCGCCGTGTACTGGGCCATCATCAGGCCGCTGTTGAGACCGGGCTCCGGGCTGAGAAACGCGGGGAGACCGCGGGA
>PMYJ01000187.1:304-4137 GCA_003170875.1 Candidatus Dormiibacterota bacterium
GCGGCCAAAGACGCCAGAAGGTCGGCGGCGTAGGCAAGAGCCTGCCCGTGGAAGTTGCCCGTCGAGAAGAGTGCCCCCCGATCGGCGAGCACGACCGGGTTGTCGACCACGCTCGCCATCTCCCGCTCCACNNGCGCAGCGCAGCGAGTAGGCGTCCTGGACGGCGTGGTGGGAGCTGCGGTGGGAGGCGACGATGGGAGAGCCCTCCAGGAGGGCCCGGAGGTTGGCGGCGCTCGCCTGCTGTCCCGGCGCGGGACGGAGCGCGACCACGTCGGCGTCGAAGACCCGCGGGGTGCCCAGGAGGGACTCGACGGTCATGCCGCAGGCGCAGTCCAGCGCCACCAACAGGGCCTCCGCGTCGTGGATGGCGAGGGCCAGGATGGCGGTCATCCCCTCCGTGCCGTTGATCAGCGCCAGCCCCTCTTTGAGACCGAGGGTGATCGGCTCGATCCCGGCCTCCGCCAGGGCCGCGGTTGCTTCACGGCGTCCCCCCCGGCCGTCATCGACCCAGCCCTCGCCGACCAGGACGGAGGCGGCATGAGCGAGCGGCGCCAGGTCCCCGGACGCCCCGACCGAGCCGTGCTCGGGGACCCATGGGGTGACCCCGGCGTTGAGCAGCGCGCAGATCGCCTCGGGAAGGCTCTCCCTCACCCCGGAGAAGCCGGCGGTGAGGCTGCGGGCCCGGAGCAGGAGCATGCCCCGCACCACCTCGCCGGGGAGCGGTGCCCCCACNNGAGCGCCCCGAACCCGGTGTTGACGCCGTAGACGGGGCCCCCGGCGGCGTCGAGCCGTTCCACCAGGGCCCGGGACGCCGCCATCCGCTGCCGCGCCGCATCACCGACGTCGACTGCCGCCCGGTCGCGGGCGACGCCGACCAGGTCGTGAAGGCTGAGCGGGGAACCGTCGAGAGAGAGCACGCCGGCCCCAGCGTAGCCGTTCCGTGCGAGGTCGTTTCGGGGAGGTGGGGGTATGCTGACCTCAGATGGAAGCCCACGTCTCCCGTCGTTCCCTCGCCGTCCTGGCGGTCGGAGCCGTCGGCCTGCTCGCGGCCGCCTGTGGTCCGGGGGCGGTCCTGACCGCGGAGACCCCGGACCAGGCCGTCTCCGCGGCGCTCCAGGCGGTGCAGACCACGCCACTGAAGGCGAGCTTCACCGGCCAGCTCACCCTGAACACCGCGAGCCTCAGCGGTCTCCCAGCGTCGATCCAGAGCGCACTCGGACAGGTCGGGAGCGGAGGCTCGGCGACCGGGCAGCTGGAGCAGGAGAGCAGCACGCGCCGCCAGCTCACAGCGAGCGCCGGCGGCAGCAGCGGGAGCTTCGTCGAGTACGACGGCCACGGCTACGTCAGCCAGAACGGGGGCACCTACGCGGAGCTCTCCGGCGCTCTTCCTTCCGGAACCGGCATCAGCTCCAGCGAGCTCACCACCGCTGTCGCGGCCCTCAGCTTCCAGGACCAGGGCCCCGCCACCGTCAGCGGGGTGAGCACGGAGCGCTACTCGGCCTCGATCACCCTCTCCTCCCTGGAGAAGCTGGCACAGGCCCTCGGCGGCAGCGCCACCGGAAGCACCCAGCTNNTGGTGAAGGGGACCCTGACCGGCTCCCTCTCCGTGGACGTCGGCGCGGCGGCCTCCGGGCTCGCCGGCCTGCTCGCTCCCACATCCGGGTCGGCGTCCCTGCCCACCGGAACCCTGGGGGTGAGCCTCAGCCTCGGATTCGACGTCTCGAACTACGGCGATCCGGTCACCATCACCAAGCCCGTCGCGACCTCCACGCTCCCTGCGGGCGGCGGATGGTCGGGAATGATGGGCATGCCGTCCGGCGCGTCTATCTGACGGGTGCGGGCGCGACCGCCTACTCGGACGAGTCCTTCCAGCCCAGGTGCTTCCAGCGGGAGATCCCGCGCAGGCCGAGCCGCGAGACGTGCAGCTGCTGGAACTCGCCGTAGGCGCCGGCCGCGGCGGTGTCAACGGAGAGGTAGACCGCCCTGTCGGTGATGCGGGCGATGTCCGACGCCGGCGCCAGGCAGGGATGCCCGTGGGCGCTGTGGGCAAAGACGATGCCGTGGAAGATGTCCTCGTTGACGAGCGCCGCCACCTCGAGGACGTGACCCACGTCCGCGCCGTCACTGGCGATGACGGGGGCTTGGGCGGGGACGTCAAGCCAGGAAACCTGCTGCTCCCCGCCGTAGGGGTCGTCGGGCTGCTGCCCCCCGGACAGGTCCGGCTGCTGCCCGGCGGAGAGGTCTGGCGGCTGTCCGCCGTAGAGATCGTCCATGGCTCCCCACTATGGCAGGGTGGGCCCGCCGCCGGCGATCTCCGAAGGTGGGGTCGGCGAGACGATCAGCCGCACCGGCCGGTCGTAGAAGACGTAGTTCCAGGCCCACCCGATCAGCACCAGCAGCCGGTTGCGGAAGCTCACCAGCGACATCAGGTGGACAAACAGCCAGGCCATCCAGCCGATGAGCCCGGAGAGGCGCAGCGGGCCGATCTGGGCGACGGCGACGTTGCGCCCCACGGTGGCCATGCTCCCCCGATCCCGATAGTGGAAGGATGGCGGGTCGGGCTCCCCCCGGGTGCGGGCGGCGATGACCCGCGCCACCTGCTCTCCCTGCTGGATCGCCACCGGGGCCACCATGGGCAGGGGCCGTCCGCCGGGGCCCGCGCAGGCGGCCACATCGCCGACGGCGTAGACGGCCGGGTGCCCGGTCAGCTCCAGGGAGCTGGGGCTGACCCGGATCCGACCCTGAGCCGCGCGCTCGACGCCCTCCATCCCCCCCGGCGCCTCCCCGCTGACGCCGGCGGTCCAGATCATGGTCGCGGCAGCGAGGCGGTCACCCGAGGCGAAGACCACCTCGCCGTCCCGGACCTCGGACACCAAGTGGTCAAAGAGGATGCGCACCCCCTTGCGCCGCAGCGCTGCCTCGGCCCTCCGTCCCAACCCCGCCGCGAACGAGCTGAGCACGGTCCTGACCGCCTCCACCAGGACGATGTCGACGCCGCTCACGTCGATGTCCGGGAAGTCGCGCTTCAGCACGTGGTGGACCAGCTCCGAGAGGGCTCCCGCGTACTCGACACCGGTCGGTCCGGCGCCGACGATCACGAAGGTCAGCAGCGCCCGCCGCTCGTCCGGCGACGTGGTCCGCGACGCCTGCTCGAAGACGTCCAGCACACGTGCCCGGAGCGCCAGCGCCTCGCCCAGGTCCTTGAGCCCGTAGGCGCGGCCGGCGAGGGCCTGATTGCCGAAGTAGCTGGTGGCACTCCCGGTGGCGAGCACAAGGTGGTCGTAGCCGAGATCTCCAGTGGTGGTGCGGACGATCCGCTGCTCGAGGTCGACGCCAGTGACCGTAGCGAGCCGGAAGTCGCAGTTGGGGACGCTGCGGAGGATGGACCGCACCGGGTGCGCGATGTCGGAGGGGTCGAGGAGCGCCGACGCCACCTGGTAGAGGAGAGGCTGGAAGAGGTGGTAGTTGTGGCGGTCGACCAGGATCACGTCGACGTCGGCGTGGCGTAGGCCCTTCACGGTGGCCAGCCCGCCGAAGCCGGCGCCCACCACCACGACGTGGGGCCGCCCACCGCTGCGCCGGATGCTCACGCCCCCACTATCCCAGCCCGGCTTCCGACCACGACCGCATCCCGCGAGGCATCAGAGGTGGGCGGGTGCGGACCGGGTGCGCCCGGGTCCTGGAGAGGCAAGCGCACCTGTGGCCGCCCCGGCTGCGTAGGATGCCGCCGTGGATCTGCTCGCGAGCGTGGATCGGGCCTCCTCTCGGATCCAGGCGTCGGCCGGGCGGCTGACCCTCCTGGGGCTGGCCGTCGCCTCCCTCGGCCTGGGCGT
>PMYJ01000187.1:4169-4982 GCA_003170875.1 Candidatus Dormiibacterota bacterium
CGCGGCCGCCGGGGCGGCGTGGTCGCCACCGGGGCGCCGGGCCTATGCGCTGCTGGGGGTGGCGGGCGTCTCGCTGATCGGACTGACCGCATCCGACTGGCCCTGGGGATCAGCCGGAGTGGACGTCTTTGCGGCCCTCCAGGGAGCCGCCCAGAGCGTGCTCCACGGCCAGAACCCCTATGGGCCCGTCTACCGCTACTTCGTCGAGTCCAACTCGGGGTTCGTGTTCGGGCACTTCGCCTATGGACCGAGCGTCCCCCTCCTTGCCTCGCTCGGCCGGCTGGTCGGGGACGTGCGCGTCATGTCCGTGGTCTGCGTGATGGCCATCGTCGCCGGTCTCTGGCGGCTGGCGCGGCAGGGTGACGATCCCTCCCAGGCCCACCGCATCGCCGCTCTCGCCCTCGCTTCGCCGTTGATGGTCGGGATGATCCACGAGGCCTGGGTGGACGTCTACATGATGGCGGGGATCGTCTGGTGGCTGGCGCTGCGTCGCGACCACCGGCGATGGTCGATGGTGGCGCTCGCCATCGGCCTGATGGTCAAGCCGACCTCATTGGTCCTGGTGGCGCCTGCCTTCCTCTGGTCGAGGCGAGGACGGGTGGAGGTCGCCGTCGCCGTCGCGGGCTCACTGGTGGTCATCGTCCCCTTTGCGCTCTGGACCGGGGTGGGGACCTTCGTCTACAGCGTCTTCGGCTACCAGCTCGCCCTGCCCTTCCGCAGCGACTCGCTGAACCTCGCCGCCGAGATCTTCCGGGTGGCCAACCTGCGGTTGCCCACCGCCTTCCCCTTCCTGCCCCTGGTGGTGGCCGCGGC
>PMYJ01000187.1:4998-5483 GCA_003170875.1 Candidatus Dormiibacterota bacterium
TACTTCGCGTCGGAGGTCATGCTGCTCGCCGCCATGGCGGGCGCCGGTCTGGCGCTCCCGGAGGGCGACGTCGCCCTGCCTGCGGTGCCCGGGACGCCGCTCCGCGCCGGCCGCGAGCGGCCGGGCAGCCAGATGCCGCCGCGCCGAACACCCGCCGCCGTCGACACCGCCGCCAGGCTGACGCCACCGCCGACCAGGAACGCCAGCTGGGTGCCACCGACCGAGCTCAGCCAGCCGGCGAGGAGACCGCCGATCGGCGCGGGCACCCCGGTGAAGATGTACCCGTAGAAGGCCATCGCCCGGCCACGGAGCCGGTCGGGAGCGGCCAGCTGCACCGTGGCATTGCTCATCGAGGTGTAGGTGGTGAAGGCGACGCCGGTGACGGCCAGCATCGCGCCGCAGGCGATCACCCAGTGGAGCGGCGCCAGGACCATCAGCAGCGTAGAGAAGGCGGCGCCTCCCCCCAGCAGGATCGGCCAGCTGGG
>PMYJ01000187.1:5527-11253 GCA_003170875.1 Candidatus Dormiibacterota bacterium
ACCGGGAGCAGGACGCTGAAGTTGATGCCGAAGGTGGAGACCACGAGTAGCAGCCCGCAGGTCAGCCACGCGGCGCGGGTGTGCACCACCCAGACCACGCCCTCGCCGAGGCTGTGCAGCACCCCCTGCTCCTCGGCGTGGTTGCTCCGGTACAGCTCGGAGGTGCGCATCAGCAGCAGGCTCGCGATGACCGCGAGAAAACTGGCCGCGTTGACCGCGAAGCAGATGGTCACTCCCACGGTGGCGATGAGAACCCCCGCCAGCGCCGGCCCCGCCGCCCGCGCCAGGTTGAAGAGCGAGGCGTTGAGCGACACCGCGTTGGGCAGCTCCTTGCGCCCGACCATCTCGAAGACGAAGGCCTGCCGAGCCGGCATGTCGACGACCTGCACCGCACCGCCGACCGCCGCCAGGAGAAAGACCTCCCACACCGTGGCCTGCCCGGTCAGGGCGAGGAGGGACAGGGCGACCGCGGTCAGCATCAGAGTCGTCTGAGTGGCGATGATCGTGATGCGCTTGTCGAAGCGGTCCACGAGCGGTCCGCCCAGCAGGCCAAAGACCGTGTACGGCAGGAACTGGAAGGCGGCGAGCGCCCCCAGGGCGAGAGGGGAACCGGTCGGGGAGTGGGTCAGCTCGACGATCATCCATGCCTGGGCGATGTTCTGCACCCAGGTTCCAGAGATCGAGACGGCCTGACCGGCGAAGAAGAGCCGGTAGTTGCGGTGGCGCTGGAGGCTGCGGAAGGTCCGCGCTGAGGCGCTGGTAACGCTCATCGAGGGACGCTGCCCTCCATGAGCGCGGTGAGCGGGTCCACGGCAGCCTCCAACGCGGCCAGCTGGTCGGGGGTCAGGCGCTGGAGCTGCTCGGCGAGCCAGGCGGTGCGGCTGCTGCGCGCCGCGCGCAGGAGCCGTGTTCCCTCGGGGGTGACGACGATGTCGACCCGCCGGCGATCACCCGCGATACCTCGCGCCCGGGCCACCAGCCCGGCGGTCTCCAGCTTGTCCACCGCGTTCGACATCGAGGGGGCGGAGATGCCCTCCCGGCTCGCCAGCTCGTTGACCCCGACGCCCGGCTTGCGGCTGATCAGGGAGAGGATCTCCACCTGTCCGCCGGTCAGGGCGGTCCCCTCGACCACGCGCCGGAGGTGACGGGCGAGATGGAGGAGGAGGGGACGGAGCTGGTTGGCGAGCGCGAGGTCCTCGGCGGTCGTGGCCTTTGCGCGCTGGGAGGTGAGGAGTGCGGGCATCCTCGGTAATTATATAGGCTAACTATTTGCTTGGCAACCCGGCGTTGATGCACACTTGACGCCCGGCCTGCCCGCCGGGCCTCAACTCCGCCGCACGGCGGCGCTGGCGAGCCGGCAGCGGCCCGCGGGAGGCGGTGGCCGAGCAAGGGAGAGACGCGTTGGTCGGGACCACCCCGGGGGCGCCGGAGGGCGACGTGGCGTCGGGGGATGGCCCCGCGCGGATTCACGCGGCCAACCTCTTCACCGGGATGCCCCCACTCCTGATGCTGGCGCTCGGTGTCGTGATCGGCGCCGCCATCAGCTTCGCCCTCGGTGTCGTCTTCTGGTCGGTCTTCCCGTAGGCGATGGAACCGCTGCACCGGACCCCCCACCGGCTCGCTCCGGTCCTCTCCCTCGCCGCGGGATTGGTCCTGGGGGGGGGCATCGGCCTCCCGACCGCCCACTGGGTGGCGGGCTACCTCACCCGCACACCCGTGGTTGCGCCGTCGGGCTCGGCTGCCCAGACGTCGCCGACAGCGCAACCCCAACCGTCGACCGCCTCCTCGCCGGCGCCGGCCACCCCGGTCCCGACGCCCACCGCCTCCGAGACAGCCTGCGCGCCGCTGGCGACTGGCCAGCAGCCCCTGGACCCTCTCCATACGCCTCCCTCCGGCTACACCACGGACGCGGCCCTCGACTGGATCGGATGCGGGGCCGAACGTCTCCCTCCAGGCAGCGGTTTCACGGTTGGCGGCCCGTGGCTGGTGGCGCTGTCGTACAGCTGTCCGACCGGGACCGCGGCCGCTAGCACCGGGGCGACGCTGACCGTCAGCCAGACGGGCGCGCTGCCGGGGTCCAGCCCGGAGGTGATCGCCGATGGCCGGACCGATAGCGATGACGTGATCGGCGGCGGGCCGGGCGGGTCCGCGATCGGTCCGGGGACCTACCGCCTGAGCGTGACGGGGCCCACCGCCTGCCTCTGGCACCTGGCGGTGTACCGGGGCTGACGGGCCGGGGGATCCGCCCGCGGCGCGGGCCGCGCATCGCATCTCGCGCGTTCGCCACCTCGTTGCTATGCTCTGCGGTGAGCCGCGGGCTCCGCGTCACGGGCGCGGATCTGAGCCTTGCGACTTTCAAGAGCCCATGAGCCCCACGCCGCAGTCCTCACCGGACCAAGCACCCGTTTTGCGACGCCAGTGGACGCTGCTGTCCAACCACGGCCACGTCCTGGTCTGCCTCGCTCGTGATCCCCACATGCGGATGCGCGACATCGCGCAGAGCGTCGGCATCACCGAGCGCGCCTGCTACCGGATCGTGGGGGACCTCGAGGAGGCGGGGCTGGTCCGCCGCAACCGGGTCGGGCGTAACAACCACTACGAGATCGATCTGGCGGCGAGCATGCGCCACCCAGCGTGGCGTGGAGTGCGCGCTGTGGACCTTCTCACCAGCCCCTGAGCAGGCTCGCCGCGGCTGGATCAGCCGGTGCCGACCCGGTAGAAGCCCTCTGCGGATGCGCCTTCGCCGAGACCGGCACCCTCGGCCGCGCTGCGTAGCCAGGCGCGCACCCGCTGCTCCAGCGGCTCCCACTCCTGGTACTGGGACCTGTGGCAGCGCAGGGCCTCCAGCTTGCGGTCGGCGGTGGCGGTGACGTCCGTCCACACGTTGACGCGCTCGGGGCTGCCCATTACCCAGAGCTCTCGGACGGTGTGCGGCTCCAGCCCCTCGTGCTCGAGCAGCTCCAGGTGGGCGAAAGGATTGCGGGAATCGGGGTAGACGGCGCAGATGGCCGCTTCGGCCGCGGCGAGGTGATCCGGGTGGGAGGCGAACAGCCGGCTCCAGTTGCGCTCCGGGGACTGGGCCACCACGCGGTCCGGCCGCTTCTGGCGGATGACCCGGCTGATGTCGCGTCGCAGCTCGTGGGTCACGGTCAGCTCGCCGTCCGGATACCCCAGGAAGGTGAGGTCGGTGACGCCGACCACCTTGGCGGCCGCTGTCTGCTCGGTACGCCGGATCTGGCCCATGCGCTGGCGCCCGATCGAGCGGTCCGAGCCCCCCGCCTGGCCGTCAGTGACGATGCAGTAGCTCACCTCGACGCCCGCGTCGGTCCAGCGGGCCGTCGTGGCGGCGCAGCCGAAGTCGCAGTCATCGGGATGGGCCACCACGATCAGGACCCGCTCGATGCCCTCGGTGTCGGGGAAGCTCTCCGGCATGCCTGGGATGGTACGGGGAGAGCCGCGCCGGCCGCGGCCGGCGCGCTCGCATCCCCACCATGCGGCGGGTGGTGCGGGTCCGGGTACCCCATTCTGACCGGCTGCGACGGCAGGAAACGTCTGGGGAACGGTCCGCTGAATTCCCTCACACGGTGGCTCCCGCCCCGGATTCCACCCTGTAGCGTGTGTGTCGAGTGCAGACAACGCTCCAGACCAGTCATGACCATGCTTGATCTCTCGCAGGTGGCCGGCCTCAGGCTGGTCGATCCCGGCCGGGCCCTCCCCGCCGGACTTCCGCAGGCCGCATCGGCACCGGATCGGGTCCCCGCGCGGGCCCCGGCGGAGGCGGTTGCCATTCCCGCGGCCTCTGAGAGCGCCCCACCTTCCGAGCCTTCCGACGGCGTGGCATCCGCTCCCATCTCAGACTTCGAGGCGGGCGCCGTTCCGGGCGCAGCCGCGCCGCCCGCGCCGGCCGCGCTGCCCGCGCCGGCCGCCAGCCCCTCCGCGGGGCCGGTCCAATCCGAACCGGCCGTCCTTCGCGAGCAGGAGCGGGCACCGGCGGCACCGGCGGTGCTGATCGTGGACGACAACGTCCGGCTGGCCAGCACCGTGGTCGCCTACATGGAGATGCAGGGATTTCGGGCCCATCCCGCCCACAGCGCGGAGGAGGCGCTGTTCGCGGCCCAGCAGGTTCCCTTCGACCTCGTGCTCCTCGACATCAACATGCCGGGGATGGACGGCCTCGAGGTCTGCCATCGCCTGCTCGCCACCTCCCCGGGAATCCGGGTGCTCATGGTGACGGGGCGCGACTCCGACGAGGACCCACTCCGGGCTGCCGCCGTGGGTGCCCGCGGGCTGCTCACCAAGCCGATCTCGCTCGCCTCCCTGCGCGACGAGATGCTCCGCGCCCTGGCCAGCTGAGCCGTCCGGTCGCCCCCGATTGGGGCGTGGACTAGAGTCCGCGGGTGCGTGAGGTCGAGCGCCACTCCCTTGGCAGTGGTGGGACTGGTCTCTTCTGGCGGCTCTGGTCATCCGATGACCGAGCGTCCGCGGCCCGAGTGGTGATCTCCCACGGCTATGCCGAACACGGGGGAAGGTATCGCCACGTTGCCGAGCGCCTGACCCGGGCGGGGCTGGCGGTGGTCGTCCCCGACCACCGGGGCCACGGGCGTTCCGAGGGGCGGCCGGTGAGCGTTGCCCGGTTCGACGCCTACGTCGAGGACCTCCACCAGGTCTTCCTGGATTCCGCCTCTGAGTTCGGAGACGCCCCCACCATCCTCCTCGGCCACAGCATGGGAGGGCTGATCGCCGCGGTCTACGCACTGCGCCATCCCGAGGAGCTGCGCGGCCTGGTCCTCTCCGCCCCCGCTGTGGTCTCCACCGGGGTCTCGGCACCGGCCATCGCGATCGGCCGGTTGCTGGCCCGGGTTGCCCCGGAGATCGGCGTCGTCAAGCTTCCGCTGGAGAGGATCTCCCGCGACCCGGAGGTGGTCGCCGCCTACATGGCCGACCCCTTGGTCCACCCGCGAAGGTTGCGGGCTCGTCTCGGCGCCGAAATGCTGCGAGCGATCGACGAGGTGGCTGCAGGGCTCCCCCGGCTGACGATGCCGGTACTGGTGATGCAGGGGAGCGACGACGCCCTGGTCGACCCCACCGCCGCCGCCTACGTGCACGACCGGGTCGGGAGCCGGGACCGGACCATTCGCATCTACCCCGGTCTCTACCACGAGATCTTCAACGAGCCCGAGCGAGACCAGGTGCTCGACGATCTGGTCGAATGGGTGCTGGCGAGGATCGCCTAGCTCCGGTTGGGAGCCGGGCGGCGGTCCGCTCCTGCGGTGCCGGTTGGCGACCCCGATCGGATTCGAACCGACGATCTCCACCTTGACAGGGTGGCGTGTTAGGCCAGGCTACACCACGGGGCCGCAGAGTCCCGGAGTGTACCAGCGGGAACCGAGCGAGGCGGGAAGAGCCACAGGCTCTTCACCCCGAGCGTAGGCCCCTGCTGGTACGGGGAGCGAATACCAGCGGGAACGGAGCGAGGCGGGGCGAGTCGCAGGCTCTCCACCCGAGCCGAGGCCCCTGCTGGTTCGGGGGCCGAATACCGGCGGGAGGCGCCTCTGGCGCCCCGGCCGAGCCCCCAACCACCCGCCGGCGCGCACCCGCCGGCAGCTGACGGGGAGGCGGCGATCGGCGGCTATGCTGCATCCGTGATCCGCCTCTTCGACACCGCCAGTCGTTCGCTCCAGCCCCTCGAGGCGGGTGACCAAGCGGTCCGCCTCTACGTCTGCGGC
>PMYJ01000091.1 GCA_003170875.1 Candidatus Dormiibacterota bacterium
GCGGGGGCGATGCTCTCCCTGCTCGGCGTGTCCTACATGCCCTTCCTGCCCGTGCTGGCCTCGAGCCGGCTCCACGTCGGCTCCGGCGGGCTGGGCTTGATGTACAGCGTGGGCGGGGTGGGCGGTCTCACCGGCGCTCTGCTGCTCAGCGCCCTTGGCCGCGGCCGTGGGCGCCGCTGGTTCCTGGTCGGTGGGGGCGTGCTCTACGCGCTGAGCCTGGCAACGGTGGCGCGTTCCTCCTGGTTGGGGTGGACGTTGCCAGCGCTGGTGGGAGTGAGCCTCGCCTTCGTGGCCATCAACACGACGCTCATCACCGTGATCCAGACCGACGCCGACCCCGCCGTCCGAGGCCGTTTACTGGGTCTCTACGCAACCCAGGCGGTCGGCCTGCAACCGCTGGGCACGCTGCTCTACAGCGTCCTAGGACCCGCCCAACTCTTCAACGGGGTCACCGTCGGAGCGGTGCTGGTGGGCGCGTGCGCTGTCGCGGTCGGACTGGGCGGCGGCCTGGCGACTGGCGGAACCGTCGTTGCCTCGCTTCCGACGGCAAGCCCATCCCCCCTGAAGGGCGGGCCCGGAGACTAGAAGAGAGCGTGACCTGCGGCCGCGCCAGGGCCTGGGTGTTGACCGCCGCGAACCTACAGGTAGTGCGCCGTCCGTGGGACCTCATGGGGGCCCTCGTCCACCTGTAGGTCCACCGTGGGTCGCATACGGCCCTCGCCGGCCCTTCCCCCACCCCTGCCCCGAGGGTTCCGATGGCGACGAGCCCGTGGAAGATTGGGCCTGGCGGAACGAATCGGAGACGAGACCGTTCGGTGGTTGGAGTCCTGCTGAATAGTCCCAGCTACACCGTTTTCGAACCGCGAGGTCGTGATCGACGGCGCACGTACCCGGCTCGGGCGTCCTCGGCCGGTAGACGTTGCCCCCTCCCCCATCGGGCCCCGCGCGGTCGATCATGGCCGTCCGATCGTCGCTGCTCGTGACGCCAACCTCGGAAAGGAAGGAACCGACCCACGGGGACTTCAGCAGCGAGACTGGCCCGCCTCGGCGCCGTAGCGCAGTCCGTCGATGAGGAGCCCGACCATCCGTTGGCTGTAGGCGACTCCGTCATCGCCCATGGGTACGAACAGACTGGCAATGGCGTACAGGAGATCCTTCGGGTTGATGTCGGCACGAATCTCGCCGCTCGCTGTCGCGGCTTCGAGCAGCGATGCGAGTGCGGGTTCGAACCGCTGCCAGAAGTAGCCGGGCAGTTCGTCGAACGCCGGATCGCCAGAGTGCAGGGCCTTGGCCAGTCGTGGTTTGCTCGCGACGAGCTCGGCGTACCGGTGCAGCCAGTTCGTGAGTGCTGCTCCTGGCTCGTGCGAGGCTGCCAGGGCTGGTGCTGCGTCAGCGCAGGCATCTATCTCGCGCTGAAGCACAGACTTGACCAGGTCCGAGCGCTGCGGGAAGTGTCGGTAGAGCGTTCCGACCCCGACACCAGCCTGATCGGCGATTTCCTTCGCGGGTGCGTCGACGCCTGACGTGGTGAAGACGGCCTTTGCTGCCTGGAGAAGGGAGTCGATATTGCGCTGCGCGTCGGCTCGCAACCGACGCGGCGTGCCGGCGGGTGCGCCCGGGCCTGCCGAAGTGGTCGAGTCGGCCCCGGCTGCCGCGGTGTTCTCGGTCACGACACCCCTCCGCTTGCTTTCCGGAAAGCTATTCCGTATAGTTACCGGAAGAGCATTCCACTTCCGTTCAGAATACGGCATCCGAGGGATGCGGGTCACCACACGTCGACCACAACCCCAGGAGAGGCCGCATGCAGTACCGCACCCTCGGCCGGACCGGCATCAAGGTCAGCCCCTACGGGCTCGGCGCACTGATGTTCGGCGCGTCCATCGGCAACCCCGACCACGACGACTCGATTCGTCTCATCCACAAAGCGCTGGACGCGGGGATCAACTTAATCGATACTGCCGACGCATACTCCCGGGGCGCATCCGAAGAGGTCGTGGGCAAAGCCCTCAAAGGGCGTCGTGACAGCGTCGTTCTCGCAACCAAGTTCGGTCTCCCGATGGGTGACGATCCCAATCAGCGGGGCACCTCGCGGCGCTGGATCATGACGGCGGTCGAGAACTCGCTGCGCCGCCTGCAGACCGATCACATCGACCTCTACCAGATCCAGCGCCTGGATCCCGACACCGACGTCGAAGAGACGCTGTCCGCGCTCTCGGACCTGATCCACAGCGGCAAAGTCCGCGCGATCGGGTCGTCCATGACGCCAGCTTCTGATATCGTCGAGGCCCAGTGGGTTGCCGAGCGCCGTGGCCTGGAACGATTCCACACCGAGCAGCCGTGCTATTCGATACTCAACCGCAGCATCGAGTCCGAAGTGTTGCCGATTGCGCAACGCTACGGGATGGGCGTGCTGGTGTGGGGCCCACTCGGACAAGGAATGCTCACCGGACGCGCCCGTAAGGGCAAGCAGACGGACCTCGTCCGCGCCCCGCTCTTGAAGGCCATCAGTGACGAGCGTCGCCTCGATGCGGTCGAGCAGCTCATTCCGCTCGCCGAGGACGCGGGCTTGCCGATAACGCAGCTCGCTATGGCGTTCGCGACCACGCATCCTGGCGTGACCAGCGCACTCCTCGGGCCGCACACCACGGAGCAACTCGACGATCTGCTCGCCGGCATGGACGTCACGCTCCCAGACGAGATCCTCGACCGGATCGATGAAATCGTCCAGCCCGGAACCGACATCGGCAGGCTCGACCAGGCCTACGTGCCCCCGGCCCTCCACAATCCGAGCCTCCGTCGCCGACCCGTCGAGGAACGCGCCGCCGGGTGACGGCATCCTCGATCGCATCCGGCCACACCCACGGTTTCGTGTTCCACCTTATCGCTTGGTGTGTTCCGCGTCCCCAAGCTTCTCGTCAGTAACCAGTTCATCTTCCGGGGTGAGGATGGGAACGCGCCCGGCGAAGGTCTGAGCTCGGGATGTTGACTCGACGAGGAAGCCGAGAGCTGCAACGCTCGCCACTGTGATGGCGACGACCATCACCACACGCGAACCCCCGCTGATCCGGTAGGAGACGGGCTCGTTCGGGTTCACGGACCCAGTCTCTAGCTGGTTGCGCGAGGCTGCGGCTCGGGCGAAGCGGCCATCTTGAACCCTCGTTACGGCGCCGCACACCTCTTAGCGGTGGCATGATGGATCTAATGTTCAGCCGCCGTAGCTCACAGCCGTCGGAGGCCGACGCCGCAACATTTCGGGAAGCCGGGCGCGAGAACCAGGATGATGCCCCCTCCTGGGCATGGAGACTCCTTTCGGTCGCTCCTCTGGGCGGCGCAGCGGCGTCCGCCGTTTTCGTCACTGGGGGCTTCCCCCTCTGGGTCCCGATTCTCCTCGCGGTGCTGGGCGTGACGGCGCTTCTGGCTCCCCCTTGGGCCACTCGCGCCGCCACGCTGCGCACGCTCCCAGTCGCCGTAGAGGTGTTGGTGCGCGTCGTGCACTTCTTCTTCGGGCCCACGTAATGAGGGGCAATGCTGGGGATCCCGCCTCCATGATAGAGGCGAAGAACCTCACGGGCGAAGAGCTCGTCGCACGAGCTTGCCGTTGAAGCTCTCGACGTGCGGGTGGCGCCGAGTACGAGGTCAGCGTCGCCGTAGGTACCTCGCGGCCTGCATACCTCCCAGTCCGATGGCGAGGGACGGGATTCCAAGGGCCACCTGGGAGACGACGTCAGGATCTGAGGCGTGGGCGAAGAAAGAAATGAGAGCGAATATCAAGCCTGAGGCGCCCGCGTAAACCAGCATTATGGACACGACCAGCAGGAGTGTCGAAAGAGCTCGTCGACCCACCTGCACTCTTCCCTTGCTGGCCTCGTCCCTAGCCTGGTCTGGACCCCTCGCTAGTCCCATCAATCCCACTGGCGCGGGCCACCGGTGGGGGCTCGACAAGGGCGGCCGCCCGGTCGGCACCCCTTAGCTCGGCCACTGCCGCGCCGACGTGCGCAGAGGTGGTCCGGAGCCACGCGCGTTCCGGCCTCGAGAGGGGGAGGTCGCGGAGGTACCCAAGCGCCTCATCGACCGCAGGGGTGAGAGCCGATCCCTCGAGTGCTGAGGCGCCGAGGACAGCGGCGAGCTGGCCGGGATCCGGCGCCTCGTTCCGCAGGAGCAGCCACACCTCCTCGCGATCCTTCTCCCCTGGCAAGGTGTCGGGACGGTCGAGGAGAGCGGCGAGCTTGGTCGCCAGGTGAGCTGGCGCGTCGAGCACGCGTCGCCCGTCCATGCTGACCGCGTGGGGAGGGAGAGCGCTCACCGGCAGCTGCAGCCGTGTGCCCAAAGTCGACTGGTGAGGGACGTAGAGATCGACGTGGATACCGTTGACCTCCGAACGCCACTTCGTCCCCAGGTGGGTCGTCTTGGTCACCGGCCAGCGGGCAGCCAGAATGTCCAGCTCATGAGGCTGAAGGACGAGGTCGATGTCGTGGCTCCGGGGTGCCCCCGCCCGAAAGTGGCTGGCCCACCCACCGATGAGAATGGCCTCCGGGACGACGGCTAGGACCTCGCCAAGAGTCCGCTCACTGAGTTGCGTCAGCTCGGGAGGGTAGAACTCAGTCGGCACGCGTGAGCTCCCCGATGAGGCTCTCGGTGAAGCGAGCGGCAGGCCAGCCCGGGGTGTTGAAGAGATCGACGAACGCTTGGCAGAGCGGCACCACCGGCCCGTACCGGCCCAGCCAGGAATCGGGCGTGTGCACCTCGAGGACGGTGCCGCCCCCTCCCTCCGCGACCGGCCACGCATCGGGTAAGTCCGCCGGGTCGCCGTAGCAGACGACCCGGTCGTAGTCCGAAACCCGGTTGCCCCCACGCCGCGCCACGACGGCCCCGAACCCGCTCAGGAGGAAGCCCTCTGGAAGCTGACGCTCCACCTCGGTGGCTGGGGCACCGATCTCGCGCCGGAGCGCCAGGTCACTGGCCATGTCGCGATGGCCAGCCCAGAGCAGGAGCAGGCGCAGGGGGTCGACCAAGCTGAAGCCACCGCCCGGCCGGCGGGTCACGGCGCCGATCGCCATCGGCCGCTGCAGGGCGCGGTGCACCGTGGACACGGGGAGACCCAGCTCGGCGGCGACGGAGGCGAGGTTTGCGTAGCGGCGGCGGCCGGTCAACTCCCCCTGGGCGAGCAACTCGCGCCACACGGCCTCGGTGTGATTCATGCGATCATGGTACCAGTTTCCAGCTATAGCTGTAAACCGGATCGGTTATCGCGGTGGCGGCGTCACGACGCCGCTCGTCCTGGTGGTGGGCATGCTGACCGAAATCCTCAGCCGGGCCCTGGCGGGGGCCGTGCGGGTCGTGGTCGGAGTCTTCGCCTTCGGCGCCCTGCTGGCCCTTCTGGATCTCTTCCTGACGCACACCTGACCCTGTGAGACGGCACGGCCGTGGGTGCGAGCTGCCCCCGGGCCATGTCGTGATACACAACGTGCATGAGCGACGACACGGGAGCACTCGACCGTGTGCCGGGTCCCAATCGACCGAGGCACGAGAACTTCGATGCGTCCTATGCCGGCACACCCGCATGGGACATCGGCCGACCTCAGTCTGCCTTCCTGGAACTTGCTGAGGGAGGCGTTCTGCGCGGTCGAGTGCTGGACGTCGGCTGTGGGACCGGAGAGCATGCCCTCATGGCCGCTCGCCTCGGCCACCAGGCCACCGGCATCGACACGGCCCAGACAGCGATCGCCATCGCACAAGGCAAGGCCCGCGACCGAGGCCTGACCGCCCGGTTCCTCGTTGGGGACGCCCTTCGGCTATCCGACCTCGACGAACAGTTCGACAACGTGCTCGACTGCGGACTCTTTCATGTCCTTGACGACGGTGACCGTGTCCAGTATGTCGACAGCCTCCGGGCCGCTCTTCCGCCAGGCGGCCACCTTTACGTGCTGTGCTTCAGTGACCGCCAGCCCGGCGACTGGGGACCCCGGCGGGTTACCCAGGACGAGATCAGGGCCAGCTTCCGCGATGGGTGGCAGGTGGAGTCGATCGAAGCCTCCACGATCGCCACCAACAATATCCCGAGTGGCGCACTCGCCTGGCGAGTGTCCATCAGCCGAAGCTGACCGGCATCCCCGGTTGGCGACGCCGACTCGGTGATCTGTCGTAGTTCGCGATGGTTCCTAGCGTTCAGACCGCGTTCGTTCGTGAGGTACGCGTGGTAGCGCTCCAGCAGCGCCCCCAGCGGTCCGGCCGGCGCGTCGCGATACGCATCGGGAATCACCCCACCGAGCCCCAGGTACTGCAGCAGCGGGCGGGCGCCAACCTGGGTAACCAGCCGGAGGCCACACCGGCGCCGCTCCTCCAAGTACGCGGCGATGGCACGCGATGTCAGCGCTCCTGGTTGGACCCCCCGCTCGTCCATCCACAGGCTGAGGTCGGCCAGCAGGCATTCCTGCCGCCGATGGGATCGCGGCCCATAGCCGAGCCGCTCGAGTTCCTGGTGGAATCCGTCGGCCGCCGGCGCCAATGGTCCTGTCACCGCCACGGGCGTACTGGTTGTCATCGCGCGTCCTCCAATCCGACGCCAGGCGCGTCGGGGCATACCGTGGCGCCTACTTGCTGGGCGCTAGAAGGAGCACCCCATGGCCGACCCTGACCGTCGAACTCCGCTACTGGAGGCGTACGAGAACGCTGCCGTGATCGTGTCGGGGATAACAGCAGACCAGGTCACCCTCCGGACTCCATGCCCCGGTTATGACGTGGCCGGTCTGATCGACCACATCGTGGAGGCGGCCCACCGGGCGGCCGCTCTCGGTCGGGGCCAGACCCCTCGGGCCGGAGACGACTCGCCCCACGTCGAACTGGCCGACGCGCCCGCTCAGCTACGCCGCGCCGCTGGGGAGGCGGCGCAGGCATGGGGGGACGATTCCCGGTTGTCGTCGTCGTTCACCATGCCCTGGGGTGAGGAGTACACGGGCGCCACGTTGGTGAACATGTACCTCGCTGAGTTGGCGATCCACGCCTGGGACCTGGCGCTGGCCACCGGGCAGCTCGACAGGCTGGACCCTTCCCTCGCTGTGCCGGCCCTCGACGGGGCGCGGGCCATGATCAAACCGGAGTACCGCGACATGGTGGCGCCGGGATCGCCGTTCGGGGCGGAGGTGCCGCCACCTCCCGGCGCCGCCGCCTGGGAACGCCTTGCCGCCTTCACGGGCCGCGACCCGCGGGCATCGCTCGCCCGAAGCTAGGTGCCTACCCTGGCACAATTCTGACGCGGCGGACAGAGTGATCAGGCCGAGGAGGACCCGGGGCAGCCGGGATTATGCGCACAGTCTCAGACCGAATCGCGTGCGAGGCGAGGGCGCCATCGATCGGTTCGGCATAACGGCGGGTTCCGCGTAATAGCCGAACGAGTACTCGGAGGTGGAACTCCGGACAGCAAGCAAATGCAGTACCTGAACTCAGAATCGGCCGTTTGGTCGGGGCGCCCAGACTCGAACTGGGGACCTCTTGCTCCCAAAGCAAGCGCCCTCGACTTTCGTCGTTCACATAGGCCATCTCGAATTCGCTTGGTCCACTTGCTTCGCTATCCGTGCCTCCGGCCAGCACTTGCTTCGAAGGTCAGGCGAAGATCCCGAAGCAATAGGGCGCCCGAGCGACAGCCTGAAGGGGAATCGAACCGTACCAACAGGGCCGCGACAAGCGGACTCGGCCGGGCTCGACCGACACTGGGCCGCGAATCGGGATTAGCTCGCGATGATTGGATCGATCGGATAGTCGAACAGGATCTCGGGACCGGCAGCGGTCAGCAGGTACACGTCCTCGAAGCGAGCGCCACCGAAACCTGGGATGGCTAGCACAGGGTGGCCGATGGTCACGGTCATGTTCTCGAGCAGCGGCAGACTCCGGTGCTGCGGGATGATCGTCGACGCTGGCGGCTCCTCGAAGCGCAGTCCAATGCCGTGACCGATCCCGTAGACGTGGTGCTCGGCTAGGCCGTGACCGGCACACACCTCCTTCGCCGTCGCGTCCAGCTGGGCCGTGGTGATGCCGACGCGCATCGCCGCCCGGACCGCGGCCACGATCTCGCGGTATGCGGCCAGAAGCTCGGCCTGGCGGGAGTCCGGCTCACCTAGGACGAAGGTGCGAGCGAGATTGGCACAGTAGCCACCGACCTGGGGCGTCAGGTCAACCAAGACGAGTTCGCCGCGTTCCAGCGGTCTGGGACTGAGACGGCCGTGGAGCATGCAAGTCTCGATCCCGAAGTTAACGAATATCGGCGTGCTCGTCCCCTCGGCGCCAGCTCGCATCATCGCGTACGTCGCCTCGGCGGCGATCTCCTGAGCGGTGACGCCGGGTCGGAGCAGCTCTCGCGCCCGGTCCATCCCGACTCCAGCGATCCGCTGGGCTTCGGTCATCAGGATGATCTCTTCGGGATCCTTGACCATTCGAAGCGCGTCCATCACCGGATCCGAGGAGACGACCTCCACCTTGGGGTTGACGTGGCGGAAGAGATCCACCAAGAACGCCGGCGTCTGGAACCACATCTGCATTCCGACCCGTGGCCGACCCGAGGCGCCCGGCGGGATGCCCGCAGCCGCGCCCTCGGCGACGAGCTCTCGGATTCGGCCCACTATGTCGTTAATCTGGCCGCCGACGCTGCCGAAGACCCGTACTCGGCCGTCCGCGACCGCGGCTCGCAACTCTGGCTCTTCGTCCGTGAAGGCGATCAGCTCCGGCGCCCCCTGGAATGGAATCAGCGCCCGGGGCTGCCAGCGATCCTCGCCGAAGAGATAACGATAGTCGTCGTGGTTGAGGACCACAATGGCGATGAGGCCCTGTTCGCGCATGCGCTCCTGGACGTGGGCGATGCGCTCGTATCGAACGATCATCGCGACAACCTCCGTACAGATCGAGCCGGGGCGGGCCCGTCACTGATGGCTTCAGCCGGGACCGGGTCATTGGAGGATAGCTGGCGCCGCATGGAGGTCGTATACGAGAGTCAACCTGTCCAGTGTCAAGTGTTAGACACAGGTTTACCAGGCTGGGCGCGTTAGAGACGCTAGGCGCGATGTGTCACTTATCTCGTTTATGTCATTGCCGGCGCACCAGTCTTCGATCCCACCGACGCGTGGCAGCCGGCCTAGACCTCTGCTCGGTCTCCAGTGGTCATCTTCTCGCCCACATGCTGGCGCATAGTGGAGGCATCGGGCGCTGGCAGCGCCCCAATCGCCGCGCTGCTCGCGGTCGAGAAAGTTGATCTGCTGCATCGCTAACTGGCTAGTCACCCTGCTACGCGTGAAGTTGGATGCGCAGACAGAAGAAAGAGCTGGCGACGAAGCCAAGTACTCCAACGAGACCCACTTGAAGCACGAGGACTCGTCACCGCATGCCCTTGGTCACCTTTCTCTCCCTTTGCGATGGTGGCCGTGGTGGGCCAAGAGCCTCTGCCTCAGGTCGGTGATACGTCGGTGCCAACTCGAGGTCGCAGTTCCTCGACGCGTCGGTGCGCCCCGGCCCGGTCCTTGAAGTACAGGCGGTTGATCTCGACGTAGGACTGCTGATCTGCCGGGACATCCTCCTCGGCGTAGATGGCGTCGACCGGGCAGGGGTCGACACAGGCGCCGCAGTCGATGCACTCNNTTGACGTCGATGCACGTCTCCGTGATGACGTAGCTCATCGCAGGAACCGCCCCCTACCGGGTGCGTGGGCACCCCGACTCGCAACCGAGCCGTCAATGGCGCCGCTGCCGACAGTGGGTGGGATCAGAAGGGTGGTAACCATAAACATGCTGTTGGCCATTTATATCACGGGAGACCGGGCCGAGTCAACCGGCGCGGGGTGAGAGCCCATCTGGGCGTGGACTCTGAAACCGGCTTGCCTCCAGGGACCTGAGCGTGGAAGGCAAGCCGACGATCGCGGCTCCATGGCGAGCCCGGATGCGCGGCTGAGGGGGCTCCTCCGAGGGGCCACACCTCAAATTCGATGGCCAAAAGCACGCCTGCTCGGCCGCCCGCCCGCGACATCTCCGTCGCGGAGGTAGCGCTCGGGATCGAACCCTCCCTCCAAGCCGGCGATGTAGCTGTGCTAAGGCTTCAGAGCGGCGATGCCCGCCTGGACGAACTCGGCGACGTCGACGAAGTGGGTGGGGGACCAGTGATTGTGGACGCGTTACCGGGTTCGAGAGCCCACCCGCCGGCCCACGGGCGGCTTGCCCGACAGTCTCATCGATGGCTGCGCTTGCCTCATCGGTGACATGGGGTGGCCGCGGTCGCGCATGCTCGCCGCTCANNGACGCCCTGCATGCACGTCCTCGATGAGATCCCATTGGACTCCCGTGAACATCTGGATCGCGTAGGGGAACAAGTCCTGCTCCTCGATGAATATGTGCAGCTGAAGCCTGCGGACCGCATCCAGGAGTGCTGCCATGCCCTCGCCGGTTCGCGGCGACGACTCGATCAGCCGGCCAACCTCCTCGTGCTCCCCAAGGAGGTTCGCCACGTA
>PMYJ01000068.1 GCA_003170875.1 Candidatus Dormiibacterota bacterium
CTGGATCTGGCGGCTGCCGTCGGGCTCCTCTACCTCTTCCGCCGGCGCGGGTGGCTGGGCGGCCCGACCGAATGAGGCCTCCGGCTCACCCCGTATAACCCTCAACCGTGCCGGCGGAGCGCTGCGCGGCCTCGTCGGGGTCCAGGCCGTACTCGCGCCGGGCCTGGCGCTGACGGAGGAGGTCCCAGCACTGGTCGAGGTGGACCTGAACCTCACCGAGCCGGCGCTGCTGCTCCCCGTCCATCCCGTGGCCATCCGCCGCGTGCGCGTAGAGCGCGTCCTCCTCGCCCACCAGCCGTTCGATGTGCTGCAGAACGTCGGCGTCTTCCATGGCGAACCTCCTCGCCTCCCGGCGGCGGGGCGCTCTGCCGGGAGGGCTTTCCCTGCCATCCTCTCACGAGATCCGGTCACCGGTGACGCCACCGCGGACGGGCGTCCACGGCCACGGTGAGGCGCGAGGAGGGCCCCATGGACACCGTTGCGAGAGCTCTGCTGACCGACCTCCGGGACACCCTGTTGCCGGGGCGCGGCGGCAAGTACGGCCTGCTGCCGCCCCTGCTGGTCGGCTTGACCGTGATCACCGGCCTCGTCGACGCCTTCAGCTACCTGACCCTGGGCCACGTCTTCGTCGCCAACATGACCGGCAACGTCGTCTTCCTCGCCTTCGGATTGGTCGGCGTCGGCGGGTTCTCGGTGGCCACGTCGCTGGTCGCCATCGGCGCCTTCATCCTCGGAGCGCTGGGAGGTGGTCTCTTCCGCTCGCGCCTCAGCTCGCGACTCCGGCGGCAGCTCGCCGTGGCGACCGGCACCCAGCTGCTCCTCCTGGTCGCCGGCGTGATCCTCTCCGCCATCGCGGGCGGAGCGATCCAGGGAGGCCTTCGCTACGGCCTCGTCGCCGTGCTGGCCGTCGCCATGGGGATCCAGAACGCGACCGCGCGCGGCCTCGCCGTCCCCGACCTGACCACGACCGTCCTCACCATGACGATTACCGGAATCGCCGCCGACACCCACGTGGCGGGGGGCACCGGCTCCAAGGCCGGCCGCCGCTTGATCTCCATCGCCGCGATGCTGGGCGGCGCGGTGGCCGGCGGGGCCCTGATCCTTCGCGGCCAGGTCACCGCATCGCTGGTGATCGCGGTGATCCTGCTGGCAGTCGTCACCGGAGGGACACGCCTGGCTCCCGACGCGATCAAGAGCTGAGGGCTGGGCGGGGTAGTCACAGCCGGGCGCGCCGGGACCGTTGACCGTACGGCCGGTCAGCGGGCCGGAGCGACTCGAACCTGTGATGAAGCGATGGCGGCGGATGTCGCCTCTTCCGGGCGGTGCCATCCTCGGCCTCGCCGTGGCTGACAGAGTCTGCACCAGGTGCTGGACGTGGTTCCCCGGCACCCTCGGGAACTGTCCACAGTGCGGTGCCCCGCTCACTGCGGCCAACGCCGCCCCGCCGCCGCCTGGCCTCGCTCCCCCTCCCTACGCCGAGCCGCACCCGTCGCCCCCTGTCGCTCCGGAGAGGGGGGTGAACCGGCTCCGGTGGGTGCTGGTGACCGCGATCTTCGCCGCCGTCGTCCTGGCCGTCTTCCCGCTGCCCCAGCTCGGCCTCTGGGGCAACCCGGGATGCAGTTTCCCCGGAGCGACCTGCACCAAGGTCCTCTTCATCGGTGACAGCTACACCTCGGTCAATGACCTCCCCGCCACCTTCGCCGAGCTCGCGTGGGCGGGCGGCCACCGGGTCCAGACTGAGGCCCTGGACGAGGGAGGCTGGACCCTGGCAGAGCATCTGGCGGCCTCAGAGACGGCGCCGACCATCGACTCCGAGCGGTGGGACGACGTGGTCCTGCAGGAGCAGAGCCAGATCCCGTCACTCGCCGTGGACAGGGCCGGGATGATGTATCCGGCGGCGACCAAGCTGGTCTCCTTGATCCGCCGGCAGGGTGCGCATCCGATCTTCTACCTCACCTTCGCGCACCAGGACGGATGGCCGGACGCGGGTCTCCCCGACTACCCGAGCATGCAGGCCGCCATCGATGCCGGCTACTTGGGAATATCCGACCAGCTGGACGTGCCGGTGGCGCCCGTGGGCGCCGCCTGGCAGACCGTGGTTGATGAGGCGTCCCATCCGGGCATGTGGCAGTCCGACGGCAGCCACCCCACGTTGAGTGGCACCTACCTCGCCGCCTGCGTCTTCTACGCGACCGTCTTCCGGCAGACCCCGGTCGCGCTGGGCTTCGACGACGGCCTTCCGAGAGGCGAGGCCCGCAGCCTGCAGACCGTGGCGGCGGCCACCGTTCTCGGCGACCCCGCGCATTGGGGACTGCCAACGTAGCTGGCGGAGCATTCGGCGCGATCGCGGTGTACGCTACGCAACGCGAGTCACGGTTGCGCCTGCGACCGCACGGTGCCGGCCTTGCGGGCCACGGACAATCCGGGCGAATGAGAGGACCAGGGAGGAACCACCGTGACTGACGAAGAGCTCGACACCAGAGAGCACCGCTTTTGAGCGGATGAGCAAGCGGCGCCGAGGCTTCCCGTCGGAGGCCGCGGTCAAGCGCGGCCAGCGGACCGTCCACGGCGACAAGGAGCTGCTCGAGAAGCTGGGCCGCGACGATCCCTGCCCCTGCGGTTCGGGGCGCCGCTTTCAAGCGGTGCTGCCTCCGTTCCGGGCGGCTGGACGGAGCGCGTCGGTCCGACTACTTTCCGCGACTGAGGGCGGTACCCCCGCCCTCAGCTCGCCGGGGGTCTCCTGACATGCGGCTGAAGGGCAGAGGGCAAGCCCGCCGCTGGGAGCGCCCGACCGGTCCAGCGGGACGCACCACGGCGCGAGGCTCATCCGCGGAAAATGGGGGCATGACGACCCGCTACCTCCGCCCCGGCTGGTTTACGACCAACGTCTTCAACCGGCTGGTGGCGGGACTGACCCGCATCGGGATCAGCGTCCTCGGCTCGCGGATCCTGGCGGTGCGCGGTCGCAAGACGGGGCAGTGGCGGACCACCCCGGTCAACCTCCTGACCCATGAGGGCGCCCGTTACCTCGTGGCCCCCCGGGGTGTGACCCAGTGGGTGCGCAACGTCCGCGCCGGCTGCGACGTCGAGCTGCGGATCGGCCGCCGCCGTGAAGCGATCGCCCTGACCGAGCTCGCCGACGATGAGAAGCTGACCGTCCTGCGCCCCTACCTTCGCCGCTGGAAGGTGGAGATCGGCGCCTTCTTCCAGGGCGTGGGACCGGACGCTCCCGACGCCGACCTGGCGCGGATCGCGCCCGGCTACCCGGCCTTCCGGGTCGAGGCTCGCAAGCACGAGGGCTGACCTCGGGGCCGAGCACAGAGACCGGCCGCAGACCGGTCAGTCGTCAGGGGCGGCGCGGCAGGCCGGCGTGCCGCCGGGAAACCGATGCCGGAAGCGAGCAACCAGGCCGTACACCGCCCAGGCAGCCCACGAAGACGGCGGACGCAGACACAGCCAACCCAGCACTCGCCACGAGCCGCCGAACGCTTGGAGTGCTTTTCCGATCGCCCGATGGCCGCGATGCAAGCGGCCCGCGCCGTCGACCCACCATGCGGCTGCCGACACGTCTCCGGCGGTGAGGCCATACGCCGCGACGTCGACTCGCTGGCCTGGCACGACGTCAGCATCCTTGAGCCTGCGTTGCGCCCACGTCGCGCATGCGGAGCAGAAGCCACAGGTGCCGTCGAAGATGAGCAGCGGTCTGTTCATCCGCGCAGATCCGGCATCGAGCGCCGTGAGCGCCGGTTCAGCACATCAAGGACGTGGAGTAGCGCTTCCCGTCCGCCCGCGCCTGACCAGCGATCGTCCGAGCAGGAGCGCGTTGCGAGGATGCTCGCCCACCCGGCGCACGGCGTACGGCCACCAGGCGACGCCGAACGCCACGTAGAGTCGCACCGCGTAGCCCTCTGCCCGCAACCGCCGCTCACCCTCCCGATGGGCGCCGTAGAGGAACTCGAACTCGTATCCGTCCTGCTGCACGCCCATCCCCCGCGCGAGCTCGGCGACACGCCCGATGAGCCCGTCGTCGTGGGTGGCGAAGACCGGGTGCAGGCCGGCCTGGCGCGCCGGCGGGCTGAGCATCGTTCGCGCCAGCGAGAGGTAGCTGCGCTGGATGGCGGCCTTCCCCTGGTGGTCGTGCTCCGGGCCCCGGGGGAAAGCGCCCTTCACCAGGCGGACCGCTGGCGCGCGGGTCAGGACGCTTTCGAGATCGCCCTCGGTTCGCCGCAGCCGGGCCTGCAGGGTCACCGCGACCGGAAGCCCCTGGTCGAGGAGATCCCGCTGTAGGCGGAGCGTCGGCTCCACCAGGGAGAGGTCCTCCATGTCCAGCATCAGGAAGTTGCGTCCGGCCACCGGTTGGACGGCCACGGAGCGGGCGATCCGCTCTGCGTTGGCGCTGCAGAGGTCCGGGCTAGCCAGCTGTCCGATCGCGGTCGGGTCGACCGAGACCTGGACGTCGAGCCCGGCCGCACCCAGGAGCTGGGAGACGGCAAGGGACGCCTCGACGGTGCGGTCGATGAGCGCGGGGTCGCTGACGTACTCGCCCAGGTAGGAGAGCGAGGCGGAGATGCCCCGCCCGTCGCGCAGCCGGCGCGCGGCGGCCACCGCGGCCTCCGGTCCCCCCACCACCACGAAGCGGCGGGCGAGCGCCGTGGCTCCCCCATGACGCTGCATGAGGGCCGTGACCCGCTCGCTCCGGGCCAGCCGGATCATGGTTTGCTGCCAGAGATCCATGGAGCCTCCAATTGCGCTGGACGGCGGAATCGCGACTTCAGGAGAACCTGGTACCCGCTACAGGACTCGAACCTGTGACCAAGGGATTAAGAGTCCCCTGCTCTACCAACTGAGCTAAGCGGGCCAGTACGGGGCCGGCGATCGGAGCCGCCGGCCACCCCTCGGCGTCCGATTCTACCGCCGCACGGCGCCTGCGCTCGGGGAGCCGGGGCGGCCTCCGACCACCCCGCGCCACCGCTTCAGGTTCAATTCGAGCAGCGAGCGCCGCTGTTGACCCAGCCGCAGGGAGAGGGGCGGCCCCGCTGGGTCGAGCGCCCGGAGCGGCGAGGTGGTGCGCCCCTCGATGGCCCGGCGGAGGTCGGCGGCCCCGCTCCCCGGGTAGACGGAGACCAGCCGGCCCAGGTCGTGGACGCCGAAGTGGCTGTCTCCGGCGGCCAGCAGCGCGCCCACCCGCTCCCGGTGGGCCGCACAGAAGTCGTCCAACCGCTTCCAGGTGCCGGGGAGCACCGGGGCGGTGTGGCGGACCTCGATCCCGTCGATGGCCCGCGTCTCCAGGAGTCGGCGGAGCCGGCCCTCGGTGATCGAGGCGAACCAGGTGGGCATGAACGGATGGGCCACCACCGCCAGACCGCCGGCGTCGTGGATGGCGTCGACGGTGTCTTCCACCGGCATGTGCATCCGGATCGCCCGGTCGATGAAGAGGGCCACCACGTGGATGCCGGGCGGGAAGGCGCAGGTCACCTCCTCACCCGCCACCACCTCGACGCCCAGCTCGGCGCCGACCTCAGTGGCCTCCTCCAGGGGGGAGAGGGTGTCGTGGTCGGTGATGCAGATGACCGAGAGCCCGATGGCGGCGGTGGCGCGCACCAGCTCCACAGCGGTCACCATCCCGTCGCTGGCCAGGGTGTGGCTGTGGGCCTCGGCGGCGCTCAGCCCCGCGCCGAGCCGGATGCGCTCAGGCATGAGCGCCTCTCGCCGGTCCGGCGGGCGCCTCGAGGAGGGGACAGGCGGTGCGGAGGACGGTGACGTGGGGCACGACGACACGCATCATCACCCACCAGGAGGCCGAGGCCAGCAGCACCCCCCCGATCACGTCGACGACGTAGTGCTCGCCGAGGAAGACGACGCTCACGAAGACCAGGAGAGCCCAGCCGAAGAGGAGCCAGGAGCCGCGCGCGTAGACGCGGCGCAGCGCCAGGAAACCGAGGAACGGGAAGGCCGCGTGCAGTGAGGGGAAGGCCGCGATCGGGTTGGGGTCGAGCTGGCCGTAGAGGGGGCTGACCGCGGCGGGCAGGGTGTGCTGCGACGCGATCAGGTCGGTGACCCCGCTCAGCACGTGCTGCTCCGCCGCGTACCAGGGGGGCGCGGTCGGCACCAGCATGAAGAACACGAACGCCACCGTGCACATCCCGAGCAGCGCGGTGACGAAACGCAGGTACTGGGCGCGGTCCCTGAGCCAGAGCACCAGCCCCACCAGCAGCGGCACCACGAAATGGCAGAAGTAGACGGCGGTCGCGGCCACCGCGAGCAGGTGCAGGGTGGTGCCGCTCACCGCCTGCTGCAGCACCTGGGAGGGGTCGTGGCCGGCGAACAGCCAGGTCTCGACGTTGGCGAGCAGCGCGACCTGCGGGCTGAGGCCGTCGTGGTGGACGACGCCACCCATCGCCTCGTAGGCCAGCACGATGGCGACGAACGGCACCCAGTCGCCGAGGAAGCAGGAGAAGCGCCCGGCCAGCAGCACCACCGGCACCAGCAGGAGCAGGAGGTAGTCGGGAGAGAGGGAGACCCCGCGCCAGAGCATGATCGCCGAGACCGCCACCACGTAGGCGAGACCCACGGCGACCATGGGGCCGGATTGGCGGGCCCAGGCCGGGCGACGGCTGAGCC
>PMYJ01000130.1:0-11595 GCA_003170875.1 Candidatus Dormiibacterota bacterium
CACTAGATGTTGTGCTCGGCTGCTCGCCGGCCACTAGATGGGGGACGGGGCTCGAGAGGCCTCTGGTACCATTCGGCGATGGGAGAGCACCTCGTGCGGCCGGCCAGAAGTGGGGTCGGAGGGAGGCGAGATGGAGGTTGAGCTGGGGCGCTCCAAGCGCGCCCGCCGGGCCTATGGATTCGATGAGGTGGCCCTCGTCCCCGGACGGGTGACCATCGACCCCGACGAGATCGAGGTCGGCATGAGCCTCGACGGGATGACGCTCGCCATTCCCTTCCTGGCGGCCGCCATGGACGGGGTGGTCGACGTCGGCTTCGCCGTCGAGATGGGCCGCCTCGGCGGGCTGGCCGTGCTCAACCTGGACGGCGTCCAGTGCCGGTACGAGGACCCGTCGGAGGTCCTCGAGGCGATCGCCGCCGCCCCTCCGGCCGAGGTCAACGTCCTGCTCCAGAAGATCTACCAGGCCCCGATCCAGGACGGTCTGATCGGCCAGCGGATCGAGGACATCAAGAAGGGGGGCGGCCTCTGCGCTGTCTCCACCGTCCCCGCCCAGGCGGCCCGCCGGGCCGGGATCGTCCAGGAGGCCGGCGCCGACTGCCTGGTGGTCCAGGGCACGGTGCTCACGGCGCGCCACATCAGCCGTGGCCACAAGCAGCTCTCCTTCCGCGAGTTGACCTCGCAGCTCAGCATCCCGGTCGTGGTCGGCAACTGCGTCGACTATGCGACCGCCCTGGAGCTGATGGACACCGGCATCAAGGGCCTGCTGGTCGGCGTCGGTCCGGGCGCCGCCTGCACCACCCGCGCGGTGCTCGGCGTGGGCGTGCCCCAGGTCACCGCGACCAGCGACTGCGCGGCGGCGCGCGACGACCATCTTCGTCGTAGCGGCGAGCACGTTGCCGTTATCACCGACGGGGGGATGCGCCTCGGCGGGGACGTCACCAAGGCCTTCGCATCCGGCGCCGACGCCGTGATGATCGGCTCGGTGTTCGCCTCGGCTCGGGAGGCCGCTGGCCGGGGCAATCACTGGGGGATGGCCACCCCCGACCCCAACCTCCCCCGGGGGACGCGCATTCGCACCGGGGTCAAGGGCTCGCTGGAGGAGATCCTCTTCGGTCCGGCTCACGTGGACGACGGGTCGATGAACCTGGTGGGTGCTCTGAAGAGCGCCATGGGCGTCTGCGGTGCGCGCACCATCTCAGACTTCCAGGAGACCGAGATGGTGGTCGCGCCCGCCATCAAGACCGAGGGAAAGGTGCAGCAGCGCGAGCAGCGCGTCGGTATGGGGGTCTGACGATGGGCACCGGCGTGGCCCAGAGCCCGGCGTCGAGCCCGGTCCTGAGGCCGGCGGCCGGCGCCCCGCCCCCGGAGTCGGCCGCGCAGGACGGCGTCCTCGTCCTCGATTTCGGAAGCCAGTACGCCCAGCTCATCGCCCGGCGGGTGCGCGAGGCCCGCGTCTACTCCGAGCTGGTGCCCGGGAACATCAGCGCCGAGGAGATCCGGCGCCGCGCCCCCCGCGGGCTGATCTTCAGTGGCGGACCGGCTTCGGTGTACGAGGAGGGTGCGCCCCATCCCGACCCGGCGATCTACGACCTCGGGCTCCCCATCCTCGGGATCTGCTATGGGATGCAGCTGCTCGCCCACGACCTGGGGGGCGTGGTGGAGCCGGCCAGCCGGCGCGAGTACGGCGCTGCCCAGCTCGACATCGACGATCCGGCGGGGATCTTCGAGGGCATCCCCTCCGAGACCGCGGTGTGGATGTCCCACGGCGACATCATCACCGGGCTCCCCGAGGGTTTCCGGCCCATAGCCCACTCGCTGAATTCACCCTACGCGGCGTTCGCCGGCCCGCTCGGGCGCTTCGGTATCCAATTCCACCCCGAGGTCGTCCACACCCCCGCGGGCAAGCAGCTCCTCGCCAACTTTCTGACCCGAGTCTGCGAGTGCTCGCTGACCTGGGAGCCTGCCGCCTTTGTCCAGAGGGCGGTCGCCGACATCCGCGCACGGGTGGGAAGCGGACGCATCCTCTGCGCCCTCTCGGGTGGGGTCGACTCGGCGGTGGCGGCCACCCTGGTGCACCGGGCCGTCGGTGACCAGCTCACCTGCGTCTTCGTGGACAACGGGCTGCTCCGGCGTGACGAGGGCCGGCGGGTGGTCGAGGTCATGTCCCACCAGCGCCACATCAACCTGGTCCACGTCGACGCGGCCGACCGCTTCCTCACCGCCCTCGCCGGGGTCACCGACCCGGAGGAGAAGCGCCGCCGCATCGGGCGCACCTTCATCGAGGTGTTCGAGACCGAGGCCCGCCGGCTGGGGGACATCGACTTCCTCGCCCAGGGCACTCTCTATCCGGACGTGATCGAGTCGACGTCGCGCGAGACGCCCAACGCTCGCACCATCAAGACCCACCACAACGTGGGCGGCCTCCCGGCCGACCTCCGGTTCCAGTTGGTCGAGCCACTCCGGTACCTCTTCAAGGACGAGGTCCGCCGGGTCGGGATCGAGCTGGGGCTCCCCGAGGACATGGTCTGGCGCCAGCCCTTCCCCGGGCCGGGGCTGGCGATCCGGGTGATCGGCGAGGTGACGCGGGAACGGCTGGAGGTGCTGCGGGCGGCTGATTGGGTCGTCATCGACGAGATCAAGCGCAGCGGGCTCTACCGGAAGGTTTGGCAGTCGTTCGCCATCCTCACCCCCATCTCCTCGGTGGGGGTGATGGGAGACGGTCGCACCTACGCCAACGTCGTCGCCATCCGGATCGTCGAGTCCGACGACGCGATGACCGCCGACTGGGCCCGGGTCCCTTATGAGGTGCTCGGCCTGATGAGCAGGCGCATCGTCAACGAGGTCGCCGGGGTCAACCGGGTCGTCTACGACATCAGCAGCAAGCCACCCTCCACCATCGAGTGGGAGTAGCCGGGCCGGCTACCAGCTCGACCTGACGGTCGCCCGCGAGGCCGACTTCCGGGAGGACGGCACCGCCCGGTACCCACCCCAGGTGTCGGTGACCTTCCGCCACGAGGACCCCACGAGCGCCGGCGACCGCCGCCGACGGTTCTGGATGCGCAGCCGGACGACGGTGACGGCCAGGATGAGAATCCCGAGTGCGACCAGGGCGACGCCCAGCTCAAACCGCTCCGACGGGTCGAGGCCGCTCGCGGAGGTCGGCGCTGTGCCGGCGGCCGCAGCCTGGACCGACAGCGGTCCGGCCATGGCGAGGGTGAGAAGGACCGGCGGGACGGTTGCCAATGCGGTGAGCCAGCGACTCTGCAATGCCCTCACGATCGGTCCTCCTTGCGGGGTGATTGGATCAACACGGCCCAGCGTAGGTGGCAAGTGCCGGAGCCGCCAGACTCAGGTGCATCCAAATCTTCTGGGGCAGATGCACTGGTCCCCGGCACTCGCGTGGCCCCGCCGTCCCCCGATCCGCGACAATCCCCCTCGATGCGGGTTCTGGTGGTCGGCTCCGGGGGTCGGGAGCACGCTCTCGCCTGGGCTTGCGCCCGGCACGAATCGCGCCCTGAGGTCATCTGCGCACCCGGCAACGGCGGGACCGCCCAGCTCGGGACCAACGTTGCCGTCTCGGTCACCGACGCCCCCGCGGTGGCCCGGCTGGCCCGGGAGAGGGAGGTCGACCTCATCGTCGTCGGTCCCGATGCGGCGCTGGCGGCGGGCGTCTCCGACACCTGCCGTGAGGCCGGCCTCACCGTCTTCGGCCCCTCGGCGGCGGCCGCCAAGATCGAGTGGAGCAAGACCCACGCCAAGCAGGTGATGGACCAAGCCGGTGTCCCCACCGCCCGCTGGCGCTCCGGGACGCGCGAGAGCCGCAGCGATCTCTTCGACTTCGTCCTCGAGCTGGACGGGCACTGCGTCGTCAAGGCGGACGGGCTCGCCGCCGGGAAGGGGGTGGCGGTCTGCGACACCCGCGAGGACGCCTTCGCCGCGCTCGCCGCCTGCCTCGACGAGCGGCGCTTCGGAGACGCCGGCAGCGTCGTCGTGGTCGAGGAGCGGCTGCGCGGGACAGAGGTCTCCGTCTTCGCGATCTGCGACGGACGCCGCTACCAGCTCCTCGCGCCGGCACGCGACTACAAACGTGCTCACGACTCCGATCACGGGCCCAACACCGGCGGGATGGGGGCGTACGCTCCCGCCACGGACGGGTGCCCCCCGCTCGGAGAGGTGGCCGTACAGGTCATCGAGCCCACGCTGGCCGCACTCAGAGAGGCGGGGACCCCCTTCGTCGGCTGCCTCTACGTGGGGTTGATGGTGAGCCCCGACGGGTTCCGCGTCCTGGAGTTCAACGCCCGTTTCGGCGANNCCCCTGGCGGGACCGGGCTTTCTCGACCTCCTCCTCGCGGCTGCGCGTGGGGAGCTCGCCGGCCCGGCGCCCGCGCCCGTTGCCGGGGCGGCGGTGGTGGTCGTGGCCGCAGCGCAGGGATACCCGGCGGCGCCGCGCACCGACGACCCGATCACGGGCCTGGGCGACCTCGACGGCGATGCCCTCTGCTTCCATGCGGGCACCGCCCGGGACCAGCGCGGGCGGCTGGTGACGACGGGGGGGCGGGTGCTCGGTATCGTCGGCCAGGGCGGCGACGTGGCGACGGCCAGGCGCCTGGCGTACGAGAACCTCGAGCGCGTCCACTTCGCGGGGATGTGGTCACGCTCGGACATCGCGACCCTCCCCGCCGGAGTGAGGCGATGAGCAGTCCGCGTGTCGGCATCGTGATGGGCAGCGAGTCCGATCTCCCCGCCATGCGGCTCTGCGGGGAGGTCCTCGACGAGTACGGCATCGGCTGGGAGATCGCGGTGATGTCGGCCCACCGCGCCCCGGAGGTGGTCCGCTCCTACGCCTCTCAGGCTGAGGCCCGGGGGTTGCGGGTGCTCGTGGCCGGGGCGGGTGCGGCGGCACATCTCCCGGGTGTGCTGGCGTCATTGACCCCGCTGCCGGTGATCGGCGTGCCTCTCGCCGGCACCCCGCTCTCCGGCATCGACTCGCTCCTCAGCATCGTGCAGATGCCCCCGGGCGTCCCGGTAGCGACGGTCGCGGTCGGCGAGATGGGCGCGCGCAACGCCGGGCACCTCGCCGCCCGGATTCTGGCGCTCAGCGACCCCGACGTGGCCGCCGCGGTGCGCATTCGGCGGCAGGAGATGAGCGGCCGGGTGCGCCTCCCCGAGGGCTTCGACGTCTCGGGCGGCGGGCTGGATCCAGCCTGATCCGGGCGATCACTCCCGGACCCGGAGTCGCGGTCCCGGTTTCGGCGTCAGAGCGAGCCCGGGAGCGTCGCCGCCATGGAGACCCCGTTGGCCTGGGCGACCGCGACGGAGGTGAGCACACCGGTGTCCGGGTCGAGTACGCCGAGATCGCCGCTGTCGACCTCCACGAGCAGGTGGGTCGCGTCGATCCAGCCCAGGATGCTGTTGTACACGTGGCCGGTGTTGGTGATGGTCCCACCGCCGCTCAGCAGTGCCAGCGCGTTGTTGGAGCCGGCGGTGCAGGCCATCCGCGAGCCGTCGGGGGAGAGGAAGCAGTTGTACAGCTCGGTGTTCCCGTAACCCTCGTTGGTCGGGAACTGGGTGAAGGTGGTTGATGTCCCCGTCCAGTCCACCGCCACGATGCTTTCGGTCTCCCCCGTGTCCCTGCCGTTCGGGTCGAAGCTGTCGAGGGTGACATCGCAGGCGGTGCCCGCCGCCGTGGGCAGGCCGTCGAGGCTGGCGCTCGTAAAGGTCGTGTTGGGCGTCCCATACGACGGCTGGGAGGAGGGTGTCTGACACACCGTGGCGCTGGCGTCCCCGGTGGTCGGGTCGACCACGTGGTACGACGGGCTGACTCCGCAGCCCGGCCCGCCACACTGCTCCTGCATCCCCGAGATGTAGTCGATCAGCGAGGTTCCATCCCACCCGGCCGGCCAGCGCAGCGCATAGCTCCCGTCGTTGTCCCAGAGGGAGACCTTGTTGGCGCCGTTGGAGAGATCCTGGAGGTATCCCTCGCCTGTGTCAGTGGTGGCGTCGGACTCCTCGCTGATCTCGGAGATGGCGATCATCTGGTTCTCGGGGTCCACCGCGAAGGCGATCTCCTTGGATGTGCCGTCGGGGATCTGGGTCGCGGTCGCCGTGGTGCCTGCCGGTGAGAGCGCGTCGACATCGGTGTTGCCGTTGAGGTAGTAGACCTTCGTAGCGGAGACGCTGACGAGCGGGAGGTTCCGCAGGGTCTGGTTGGACTGGAGCGCGGGTAGGGCGGCGGTGGCGTGGGCCACGATCTGCGCCTGGTCGTTGATGAGCATCACCTCGTAGGTGGTGCCGGTGCGCCCGTCATTGGTGACCACCACGGCAAACGGCCCCGGTGGCACCGGGGCGGCCGTCGCAGACGGTGTGCGCGCGGCGCGGGTGATGCCGCAGGGTGTGCCGCAGTGGTTGGGGTGGAAGCCGGTGATGGCGAGCAGGCGCTGAGCACTATGCACGCGGCGACCAGACAGCTGGCGGTGGTGATCGCTCTGCGGAGCATCTGGATGTTTCCTCGTGTGACGGGCTTCGCAGGGTGGAACGGCACCGGAGGCGCGCGGTTACGTCGCGGTCAGAGAACGCCTTTGAGGACGGCCGGAGCCGCCGGCGGGGTCCTTCGGGACCGGCCGCCCAGCGCAGCACGGCGCTCTGCGCATGCCCGTGCCCGCCTCGGCCGTCATGCGCCGGGAGGACCCTCCCGACTACCGGCTTCCGCCCAGCGAGGGCCTGCCCGGATGCCCGGTGGGTCTCCGGAGCTCATCGACCGCCTCGACCGGGCTGCTCGCATCGATCTCCGCACAGCCTCATCCCCCATACAATCGGTCGGTCATGCCGCGTTTGGAGCTGGTCGAGACCTCGCTTCGCTACGGGCAGCAGGCGCTCATGCTGAGCCGCCTGCGCCAGCGCCACGCCGTCCGGGCGGCGGAGCTCCTCGACGCCTGCGGCTTCTCCGCCCTCGAGGTCTTTGGTGGCGCCACCTTCGAGGCTCAGCTGAGGTTCCTCGGGGAGGACCCCTTCGAGCGGCTGAGGGCGCTGGCCGCCGCCGCCCCGCGGACACCGCTGATGGCCACCCTCAGCGGGCAGATGCTGGTCGCCCACCGCCACCTCCCCGACGATGTCGTCGAGGCCTTTATCCGTCTCGCCGCCCAGGCCGGCATCGGCATCTTCCGGCTCCTCGATCCGCTCAACGACGTGGCCAACCTGGCCACCGCGGTGCGCGCGGCCAAGGGGGCCGGCGCCGCCGTCGAGGGCGTCGTGGTCTGCTCCGACGCCCCCATCCCCGTCCTGGCGGCCGTGGCCCGCGGCCTGGCCGGGCTCGGCTGCGACGCGATCTGCCTCCACGATCCCCTGGGTGCCGCCGGCTCGGCTCGGGCAGCTGCCCTCGTCTCCGCTGCCGGGGAGGCTGCCGACCTGCCCGTGAGCGTGAGCTTCTGCGCCCAGACGGGCCAGGCCGTGCTCGCGTACGAGGCGGCCCACCGGGCGGGGGCCACCCGAGCCGACGTCTCGGTCTCGCCACTGGGCGGCGGAGCCGCCTCCCCTCCCGCGGAGGCGGTGATCGCCGGGCTCGCCGACACCGAGGACGACACCGGGATCGAGATGGAACCGGTGATCCGGGTCGCCCACTTCCTCGACGAGATCGCGCCTCTCTACGCGGACTCGGTCGACCCGGCGCTCTTCCGTTTCGACGGCTCGGCGCTCTGGGGACTGCTCCCTGCGTCGGCGATGGGCCACGGGCTGGCCGAGCTCGGCGAGCGCGGCGCCCTCGACCGCCTGCCCGACGTGGAGGCGGAGATCTCCCGGGTGCGCCGGGAGCTCGGCAACCCGCCGCTGGTGACCCCCCTTCCCGAGGTCATCACCACCCAGGCCGTCTACAACGTCTTTGAGGGCGACCGCTACGCCACCATCAGCCAGGAGATCAAGGACTACTGCCTCGGTTTCTTTGGCACCCCGCCGGAGCCGATCGACCCCGACGTCCGCGAGCTGGTGAACGGGCGCGAGGAACCGATCACCTGCCGTCCGGCCGACCTCCTGGAGCCGGGACTTCCCGCGGCGGCCCGCGATCTTGCCCGGGAGGGCGTTCGGGATGATCCCGAGGCGCTCGTCACCTATGCGCTCTTCGGCTCCGACTTCCTTGCCTCCGTCCGCGGGGAGGCCGCGGTGGAGCGTCTCGCTGACGAGGCGGGGGGGACCTCCGTCGGCGGTGCGGACACCGAGGGTGCCCGGCCGGCGGACGCAGAGACCGGCGCGGTGGACGCGGCCAACGGTGACCCGGCGATCGAGGTCCGCGAGTTGCGGGTCGAGGTCGACGGGCAGACCTACGACGTCCGCGTCTTCGGTGCCGGGCCGGCCACGTCCCGGAGTGTGCCCGCGCCGGCCCTCTCGGGCGCGCCGCTGATAGGCGCGGGCACGATCACCGCTCCCATGCAGGGTCTGATCCTCAAGGTGGCCGTGAAGCTCGGGGACCGGGTCCAGATCGGGGATGTCGTCGCCGTCCTCGAGGCCATGAAGATGCAGAACGACATAGTTGCCCACCGGACGGGAACCGTGGCCGCGGTCCACGTGCGGGAGGGAGACGTCGTCGCCCCCAAGGCCCCGATCGCGGACATCGAGTGACGGCGAAGCGCGGAGGGGGCCCGGCCCGACCGATTGCCACCGAATCGTCATGGCCCTCCCATGGGGCGCGTGGCGTAACGTCGAGGGCGCCCCAGACGTTCCCTCCCAGGAGCCGATGACCCCCAAGCGTGCCGTCCGCCTCGCCGCCCTCGCCCTCATCGCCTGCTTGATCGCGGGCGTGGCCAGCTTGGCCGTGGCTGGATCGCAGCGCAGGACCACCTTTGACGCCCAGGCGGCGAGCCTGCAGCGCACCTGGGCCCACGACCTCGCCGTCGGACTGCCCGCTGCCAGCATCACCCCCCTCCGCAGCCGCCTGCGTGAGCAGCGGCCCGAGGACGAGTGGTGGGCTCCGGTGTGGTGGACGACCGACGGGCAAGTGCTGCTGACGGCGCTGACCGACGCCACCAACACCGCCTACGCGGCAGCCATGACCGCCCAGCGGGACAAGGCTCAGCTCGTCCTCACCGATTGGCAGGATGAGGTGACCCAGGGTCGGGGCTTCATGACTGCGGCGCAGATCTCGGCCGACCAGGGCTGGCCGGACCAGCTGAAGGCGGCGGGCACGCCCGACAGGCTCGCCTCCCTGGCCGCCACCTGGCAGCAGCAACTCGACACCGTCCGCACCGAGGTGGTGGCCGCCCAGCAGCAGGCCGAGATCCAGACCGACGTCGCCAACGCCGGTGGCGCCTCAGCGCTCATCTCCCAGGCCGGCACCGCCCTCACCACCGCGGGCAACGACAACCTGGACCCGGGGGACATCTCCGACCTGGCCACTCAGCTCCAGAGCCAGGAGTCGAGTGGCGCCGACACGACCCAGACCGCCAGCCTCCTCTACACGGCCCTCCAGCAGTTCAACCAGCTCGTCTCTCTCAACGACCAGTTGAACGGCGAGATGCGGCCGCTGATGCTGCTCGCCGACCAGGCCTCAGCGGAGGCCACTCCCAACTCGACCAGCCTGCAGGCCCAGTACCAGGAGGTGGATCAGGGGTTCCTCGCCGACACCACCTACGACCAGATGAGCGCCCTGCAGGTCCAGGTGACCGGCATCCAGAACGCCCTCCTCGCGGATCTGGCCGCCGACCAATGCGGCCACGATGCGGGTGGGGGGTCGGGCAAGGTGATCACCCTCAGTCTTACCCTCCAAGAGGCCGTCTTCTACGACAACGGCTGCGTCGTCGGCGCCAGCCCGATCACCACCGGCCGCCCCGGCCTGAACACCCCGACGGGGAACTTCGCAGTCTTCTACAAGACCTCGCCCTTCACGATGGTCTCCCCGTGGCCAGCTGGGTCACCCGACTGGTATCCGACCACCGTGGTGCAGTGGGTCCTGGAGTTCGCCGACGGCTACTTCCTCCACGACGCCTACTGGGAGAGCCAGAACGCCTTCGGTCCGGGCAGCGAGAACGAGGTGGCTCAGGACTACGCGAGCCACGGCTGCGTCCACTTCCCGACCGCGATCATGCCTTGGCTCTATGACTGGACGCCGCTCGGGACCCCGGTGATCATCACCAACTGAGCCGGCGGGCTCGCCACGCCAGCCCTCCGAGCTGGTCGACGAGCGCCGTCGCCTCGTCCTCGTCTCGGCAGAGCGCGGCCGCCACCCAACGCCGCCCCGCGGTGTCGATTCGGAGGTTGGCGAGGTGGAGGGCCCGGAGCAGAGGCCCGCTGCTCAGCCGGATGCTCTGAACCTTCTCCAGGGGCACGATGACCGTCGCCGGGCGCACCCGGCCGGTCTGGGTCACCAGCCAGCGGTCGTCGTGCCAGGCGGAGAGGTAGTGATACGAGAAGGGAGCTCGAAACCAGGCCCGTCGCGGCGGAGCCCCGGCGCGGGCGAGGGTGGCGGGCGCGCCCGGGGCGACCTGGCCGACCAGCCACCGTGCCTGGTCCAGGGTCGCGACCGGGGCGAGGAGGTGGGCCAGCTGGCGCGCCTCACCCTGGCGGCGGGCCTCCGGCTGGCGGGCGACGTCCAGCTCGACCCGGGCCCAGCCGAACGGTCGCCAGAGCAACGGCTGGATCAGGCGCACCGCCTGGATGCGGCCGTAGGGGATGGTCTCGTGCCGCTTCTGGAGGAGACCCCGATGAAGGCGCAGGCCATCGGGCGCCTGGCCGATCGTGAAGTCGAAGTCGCCGTTCACGGAGCGGGCCGCATCGAAGCAGAGGGCGACCAGGCCGGTCACGACCCCGCTGATCAGTGAGGTCGCGGCATCCGCGCCACCCTGGCGAACGGCACCGTCCGCTCCGGTCGGATCGACGGCGGCCAGGATCGCCCCCACGGCGACGAGCACGAGAACCAGCAGCCAGGCGCCGCGGAGCAGGCTCGCCGCGATCAGCCGCCCGTTATCGACCCGGAAGAGGGGGAGCGCGGGCGGCTCCGGAGTCTCGGCGGCGAGCCCGTGCGCCAGGGCGAGCAGCTGCGCTCTCACCGCCGCCGCGTCCTGATTGCTCAGGTAGGCGAGACGCCCGTGCTGACGGTGGCCGGTCCCGGCCGAGACGATCCGCACCTCGGCGAGACCGAGGATGCGCGCGGTGAGCGGAGCGACCACATCGACCGCCTGGACGCGGCGGAGCGGGAACCGCAGCGACTGGCGGTACACCAGCCCGGTGTCGATCTGAAGCTCATCGCCGACGACCCGCCAGCGCGTGACCAGCCAGGAGACCACGGCGGCCACCATGCCGAGGACCGCCACCGCTCCGACCACCAGCGTTTCCACGGTCCGGCCGGACGAGCTGTGGTCGCCGGAGATCCAGGAGACGCCTCCCACCAGCACCGCCCCGAGGGTGATCCCGATCCTGACGATCGGGGAGAGGGGATGAAGCCGGCACCAGGTGCCGGCCAGGGCCGGGGCCTGGGAGGTGCTCGGCGGCATCAGAGTCCCGAGGCCCGGGCCTCGCCGAGCGTGGCCAGCCGGTCGCGGAGCTGAGCGGCGTCGGTGCTGCGGATCCCGGGTATGCGGGCGTCGGTGGCCGCGGCCGCGGTGTGGAGCTGGA
>PMYJ01000130.1:11603-20100 GCA_003170875.1 Candidatus Dormiibacterota bacterium
GACCACCAGGTCCTCATCCCGCTCCAGGTAGCCCCACGACCGGTACCGGCCGCGCTCGACGAACCAGGAGATGACCGCGAGGGTCAGGCTCGCGCCGATCCCGAGCAGGCCACCCGGTCCGCCCCAGAGGAGTGCGCCCGACACCCCGAGGATGGCCAGCAGCAGCAGGCTCGTCAGTCCGAGCACCGTCTGGCGGGCCAGCCACATCCGTGGCGAGGGGCGCCGGTACTGCATCGAGCCCGATGCTACGCGCCGGGCACATCCATCGAGCCGGCCGGCGGCGAACCGTGCCTAGCGGTCGCGCCGTTTCGGCGCTCGCCGGCGCGGCTGCTTGACCTCGCCGCCTAGGCTGGCCACGGATACCTCGATGGCATCGGCGATGGCCCGCGACGTCCGGAGCGCCTGGTCGCGCACCTCCTGATCCCGCAGCGCCTGAGCCGTGGCCTCGAGGGCGATCCTCGCCTGGCGGCTCATCGCCTCCAGGGCGGTCTCGACGGGTGGCCTGGTCGTGTCGGCGCCCTGCTGCGATCGGTAGTGCTCTCGGACCCGGGAGCCGAGCTCGGCCGCATGCCGGCCCACCTCATGCCACGCCTCGTCTCTGTCTCGCGGCATCGTGCGGCCTCCTGCTCAATCTGCGGTTCATCCTCATGATCGCACCCGGGTCATGAGGCGCCCCGGGACTCCGAGTGGCTCCCACCCGCGCGGCAGCCCGGCCCCACCGTTCCGGATGGCACCATGGAGCCGTGTTCGCCAAGGTGCTCGTCGCCAACCGGGGTGAGATCGCCCTCCGGGTGATCCGTGCCTGTCGCGACCTCGGCATCGCCTCTGTGGCGGTGCACAGCGAAGCCGACCGCGGCGCTCCCTTCACCATCCTCGCCGACGAGGCGGTGGAGATCGGTCCCGCCGCTCCGTCCCAGTCCTATCTCGACATCGAGCGGATCGTGGCGGCAGCCACCTTCACGGGAGCTGAGGCGATTCATCCCGGCTACGGCTTCCTCAGCGAGAACCAGGCGTTCGCCCGGGCCTGCGCCGCCGCCGGCATCGTCTTCATCGGCCCCCCCCCGGAGGCGATGGCGGCGATGGGCGAGAAGGTGCCGGCCCGGGAGCGGATGCTGGCCTCGGGAGTGCCGGTCGTCCCGGGCAGCGGGGCGATCAGCGATCCTCAGGAGGCACAGACGGTGGCCGCACAGATCGGCTACCCGGTCCTCATCAAGGCCTCCGCCGGAGGTGGCGGGATCGGGATGCGGGTGGCCCGCGATGCCGCCGAGCTCCGGAGCGGTCTGGAGGCGGCCCGCTCCACCGCGGAACGCGCCTTCGGCAACGCCACCGTCTTCCTCGAGCGCTACGTCGAGGAGCCCCGCCACATCGAGGTCCAGGTGCTCGCCGACTCTCACGGCCATGTCATCCACCTCGGGGAGCGCGAGTGCACGATCCAGCGCCGCCACCAGAAGATCCTCGAGGAGTCGCCCTCGGTCGTCATCGACCCCGCGACCCGGGCTCGCATGGGCGAGGTCGCCGTCACCGCCGCGCGCGCTGTGGGCTACGTGAACGCCGGTACCGTGGAGCTCATCTACTCACAGGGTGAGTTCTTCTTCCTGGAGATGAACACGCGGTTGCAGGTTGAGCATCCCGTCACAGAGGCCGTGTACTCCGTGGACCTTGTCGCCGAGCAGCTGCGGATCGCGGCCGGCGAGCACCTCCAGCTACGCCAGGAGGAGCTGGTACCCCGGGGTCACGCCATCGAATGCCGGATCAATGCCGAGGACTACGCCAACGGCTTCATGCCCTCGCCGGGCCGGGTCACCGGCTACCACGAGCCCTCCGGACCCGGAGTCCGGGTCGACGCCGCGCTCGCCGGACCGGGGATGGTCTCGCCCAGCTACGACCCCATGATCGCCAAGCTGATCGTCTGGGGACCGACCCGGGAGCTCGCCATCGGCAGGATGCGCCGTGCCCTGATCGAGTACGCGATCACGGGCATCAAGACCAACATCCCCTTCCACCTCGCCATCCTCGACTCCCCCGACTTCCGTGCGGGCGAGTACACCACCCACTTCATCGAGGACCACCCCGAGCTGGTGCCCGCGGCCCAGGCGTGGGAGGAGCGGAGGAAGCGGTACGACCGCCTGCTCCGCGACCCTGCGCATGTGGCGGCCATCGCGGCCGCTCTGGTGGTGTCCGGGAGCTAGCCGCCGACGGGGTAGGTGGCGTTTGCTGCCGGGTGACCGCCGTCGACGTCGGCGATCGAAGTGCCGACGACGACCTCGATGCCGGCGGGGAGTGAGCCGGACACGATCAGGGTCGCCTCACGGGTGTCGGGGTTGTATGTCGGCGGGCTCACCAGGGCGAGCGCCTGTCCGTCGGCCGTCACCAGCCAGAGCGAGGCAGCGCCGACGCTCGAGGCATCGAGGTCGGAGTCGAAGGTGACGGTCACGACACTCTCCGGGTTGACCGAGCCCGCCACCGGCGGCGTCGCGCTGACGCTGAGGACATGGGGCCCGCGGTCCTGGGTGTGGAGGGGAGGCACCACGAGACCTGTCACCAGCCACCCGCCGTCGTTCTCCGCGAGCACGATGGTCTCGTCGGTGATCTGACCGGGAGAGGTGGAGGTCGGATCCACGATGAGCCGTGCCGAGGCGGTGAGGGTGGGCCCGCTCGTCGCGGTCGCCGCCGTGCAGCTGGAGCTGATGACGTAACCCCGGTCGACCGATGAGGGCGTCAGCGTGACGGCCGGTGGGGCTCCGGCAGCGCTCAGGGTGAGCATGTCGGCCTGGTCGTGGGCGATCTGATCGCCCACGAACTGGGTCAGCACCTGCGCCGCGTCCTCGCAGAGGGAGGGCCCGGGCGACGTCGAGGCGGTCTGGACTTGGGCGACGTCGAGACTCCCGGCCGCCACGAATGCGAGCTGGGTTCCGTCAGTCGAGAAGGCCAGCGACCTGGCCTCGTCCGCGGTGGTGCCCAGCACGGTTCCGCTCGCCGTCTCGACCTCGATCCCGCCGGGGTCGAGAGCGTAGGCGACGGTGGCCCCGTGGGCGTCCAGCGCCAGCTCCTCGATCCCCTCGGTGGGGGCGCCGGGGACGGGTGTGATGGTGGTCGGGTCACTCTCGGGCGCCTCCAGGACGGTGGAGGTGCCCCCGCTCACGTCCACCCACGCCATCTCATCCCCGGCGCCGCTGAAGGTCACCACCCCACTGACGCTGCCGGGGAGCTGGCTCGGGTTCAGCATCTGGCCGCCATCGGTCGGGAGCGTGACCAGCCATCCGTCCTGCGCGGTCGGCAGGTACGTGGCGGTCGGCGTCGCGGCCGGAGACGAGGCGGTCGGGGACGAAGCCCCCGAGGGAGACGTGGAGGGCGCGAGTGAGGGGGAGGAGGTCGCCGAGGCGGAAGGGGATGCGGTCGCCCCCGGCCCCGCCTGGCCGGCGACATCAGCGGCGGGGAGGAAGGCGGCCTGTCCGTCGGCCGCGAGCACCACGCCCGAGGCCGAACCTCCGGCTGGGAAGGCGTAGAGCTGAGACCACTTGTCCTCCAGGTCAACGGCGTAGACCCCGCCGGGGGTCACGAAGACGATCCGGGCGTTGCCATCCCAGGCAAGGGCCGTCACCAGAGCACCGGCTGCCGGCCCCGACGGCCAGACGCGGTTCGCCGCGCTCCCGTCGGGATTCTCGACCACGATCGCGCTGGTGCCGTCCGGCTGGGAGACAGCCAGGGCGACGTTGTAGCCGTCGGGGGATACCGCCACCGCCGTGGCCGGCGAGTCGCTGAGCGGCACTGGGGCCTGGTCGGCGGGGAAGTAGACGGCTCCCTCGACCGGTGCGGGGGTCGCGGTGATCGGCGCAGCGTTCGATGGCGACGCGGTGGCGGTGAGGGCCGATGCACCGGGAGACCCGACCGGCGAGGAGCGGGGGGTGGCCGTGGCCGAGGGCGCGAGGGAGGCGGTGCCCGAAGGGCTGGGCACCGGCTGCCCGGCGGTGGAGTCGGTCACTCCGGGAGCGTCACTCGGGCCCCAGAAGGCCAGCCCGCCGCCGGATGCTGGCCCCACTGCCGCGGGCTCGAGCGCCGGCACCGGTGAGGACGTCGGGCCGGGCGTGGCCACCGGCTGGGTGCCGAACTCGATGGTCACGTTGGAGGTGAGGGTCTGGCCGCCCGTGTCCTGGATCGCCGTCTTGGGGATCGTGACCTGGTAGTCGGTGTTGGCGGCGAGGGGGTGGGTGGGCGTGAGCACCAGGGTCTCGGCGCTCGACCACGCGATCGTCACCTGGGTGGCCGGCTGGATCTTGAGAGCGGCCACCACCGCAGCCTCGCTCTGCTGGCTCAGCGGCTCGTTGAAGCTGAGGGTGATGGCCTGGTGGGGGTCGACCGCCCGCTGCCGGCTCACGTTGGAGGCGACGACCGCCAGCCCGCTGGGTCGCGGAGTACCACTCGTGAGCGCCACCACCACCGCCGCCGCCACGGCCAGGGCCGCTGCCGCGCCGAAGCTGCCCCACACGGCCAGCCGGCCGGGAGCCCTCCTGGTCCGGAAGGTGTGCCGAGGGGCCAGCACCGTGCGCGCCTCATCCATCAGGCGGGCACGGAGGATGGGCGGGAATCTCGGGTCGAGGACGGGCTCGGGCCGCCTCTCGCGGACCACCTGGGCGAGCTGGAGAAGGTCGGGGTCCTCCCCGAACAGCTCGGAGAGCTCGGGGTCGAAGCGGTCGCGACGCTCGGTCACAGCGTCTCTCCGGCGACGGCGGAGATGCCCAGCCGTTGCCGCACCCCGATCATGCCGCGGTGAACCAGCAGTTTGACGGCGCCCTCGCTCTTGCCCATGATCTCGCCGATCTGGGCCAGCTTGAGGTCCTCTCCCAACTTCAGAGTCATGGCGGTGCGTTGCTGCTCCGGGAGACCGTCGATCGCCGCCCAGACTCGGGCGGCCTCAGCCGACTCGACCACCCTCTCCGCCACCGGACGGGTCGGGTCGACGATCTCGACGGCCGCGTCGAGACTCGCCTGCGGCCGCCGCTGGCGGAAGTGGTCGGCGATGGCATTGGCGCTGATCTGGTACAGCCAGGAGCTGAACGGGTGCCCCGAGGGCCGGTAGCGCGGCATGGCCCGGAGTGCCTTCATGAAGACCTCCTGGGTGACCTCCTCAGCGGCGTCCTGATCTCGTGTTCGGCTGTACGCGAACCGGTAAATCTGACCGAAGTAGTGGTCGTACAACTCCCCGAAAGCGTCGGCGTCCGTCTTGGCACGCTCGACCAGCTGATCCTCATAGGCCCGGGGTAGGGTCATCGCACCTCTCTCATCCCCAGGCGTGTGCACCTGGTGAACGGGTCGGCGGGTGGGGAGGTTACGGGGCTGCTCATGTCAAGGCGGCGGCCTGCGGACACGCGCGGTCGGCGACCACCCCGAGCGTGCTGGCTGATCAGGACGGATCGGCGCCGGCCAGTATACGGTGCCCACTTGGTGTGCCTTACAGGAGTTGTGACGCCCGTCCAATTTGAACTCTCCTTTCCGGACCCGGTTCGGAGTCCGCCACCGAATAGAATTGGCCCACGTGATCCCCCGTTACACGCCGGCCGCGATCGCTGCCGTCTTCAGCGACGAATCCCGGCTCGGGCGGTGGCTGGAGGTGGAGCTGCTGGCCGCCGAGGGCTGGGCCGCCATCGGGCGGATCCCCCTGGAGGCGGCCGAGAGGCTCAGGGCGGCCGCCCGTCTCGATCCGGCCCGGGTCGCCGAGCTGGAGGCCGAGCAGGGCCATGACGTCGCCGCCTTCGTCCAGGCGGTCCAGGAGACCGTCGGCGACGAGGGGCGCTTCTTCCACCTGGGGCTCACCTCCTCCGATATCGTCGATACCGCCCTTGCCACCCAGCTCCGAGACGCGGCCCGCCAGATCGACGACGACGCGGCTGCCCTCGAGGCGGCGCTCGCCGTCCAAGCCGTGCGTCACCGGCTCACCCTGATGCCGGGCCGGACCCACGGGGTTCACGCCGAGCCGCTCAGCCTCGGGATCAAGCTCGCCAATCACTACGACGAGGTGAGGCGCGGCCGCGCCCGCCTGGCCGCCGCCGCGTCCGAGGTTTCGGTCGGCCAGGTCAGCGGACCGGTGGGGACCCACACGTCGGTCCCGCCGGAGGTCGAGGAGCACGTCTGCCGGGGCCTGGGGCTCGCCGTCGCCGACGTCGCCACCCAGGTGCTGGCGCGGGACCGTCACGCCTCCTTCGTCGCCGCGGTCGCGATCCTGGGGGCGAGCCTCGAGCGGCTCGCCACCACCGTCCGGTTGCTCCAGCAGACCGAGGTCTCGGAGCTGGAGGAGCCCTTCGCGCAGCGGCAGAAGGGGTCGTCGGCGATGCCCCACAAGCACAACCCCGTCCTCTCCGAGCGGATCTGCGGCATGGCCCGGGTGCTGCGAGGATACGCCGTCACCGCCATGGAGGACGTCGCTCTCTGGCACGAGCGCGACATCTCCCACTCGTCCGCCGAGCGGATCGTGCTGCCCGACTCCTGCGCCCTGCTCGACTACATGGTCAGGCTCTCCACGCGTCTGGTCACCCAAGTTCGCGTCAATCCTGACAAGATGTTGGCCGACGTCGAGACCCTCGGCCGGATCACCTGCTCTCCCCGCGTGCTCGACGCCCTGATCGTTGCCGGCTGGTCCCGGGAACGGGCGTACCGCGAGGTGCAGGCCCTGGCGGAGAAGGCCCGCCGGGGCGAGGCGGGCTTCGAGGCGCTGGTGCGCGGCCAGCTCGGCGAGGTCCTCTCGCCGGNNACCTACCGGCGGCTCGGGCTCGAGATCCGTGAGGCGGAGACCGGGACGGCGACCGAGGAGCGTCCGCAGCTCGCCATCGAGGCGGGGATTGGAGGAGGGCTTGCATGACCCCGGTGCTGATGGCGGCTCAGGACGTCGGGCTCGAAGTGTTCCGGCGCGGCAAGGTGCGGGACACCTTCGTCCTCGACGACGGCAGCCTGCTGATGGTGGCGACCGACCGGCTCTCCGCCTTCGACGTCGTGCTGCCCGACCCGATCCCGGAGAAGGGGAGGGTGCTGACCCAGATCTCCCGCTGGTGGTTTGACCGGACCTCGCACATCGTGGCCAACCACCTGCTCCCGGACCGGCCGGAAGTCGTGCCCCCGGCGATCTGGGCGGAGTGGCGGGAGCGCTCGATGCGCTGCGCCCGGGCCGAGCGCTTCGACATCGAGTGCGTGGTACGAGGCCACCTCTCCGGCTCCGGCTGGAAGGAGTACCGCGACCGAGGGACCCTCGCCGGCGAGCCGCTGCCCCCGGGACTGCGCGAGTCCTCTCCGCTCCCCGAGTTGCGCTTCACCCCGGCGACCAAGAACGACAGCGGGCACGACGAGAACATCAGCCGTGCCGAGCTGGCCGCGACGATCGGCGTCGACCTCGCCGGCCGGCTCGAGCGGACGTCGCTCGAGCTCTTCCGTTTCGCCGCCCATCACTGCAGCGGCCGGGGCATCATCCTGGCCGACACCAAGTTCGAGTTCGGGATGATCGCCGGCCACCTCTGCCTGATCGACGAGATCTTCACNNTCCGAGTGGCGCGCGGGCCAGGCCGCCGTCTCCTTCGACAAGCAGCCGGTCCGCGACTACCTGGAGACGCTCGACTGGGACAAGCGGCCACCCGGGCCCCCGCTTCCTCCGGAGGTGGTCGCGGCGACCACCGAGCGCTACCGCAAGGCGGCTCGGCGCATCTGTGGGCTGGAGCTGTGAGGTACACCGCCGAGGTGGTGATCTCGCTCAAGCCCGTGGTCAACGACCCGCAGGGGCTCACCGTGCGTGCCGGGCTTCACCAGCTCGGTTTCGCGGAGGTCTCGGAAGTGCGGGTGGGGAAGCACATCAGCGTGGAGGTGGACGGCGACTCCGAGCAGAGCGTCCGGCAGCAGGTGGCCGACATGTGCGAGAAGCTCCTGCGCAACCCCGTCATCGAGGACTACCGCATCGAGCTCCGGCCTTCCGGCGAAGCGTCGCCCACGCCGACCGCGCCGCCCGCATGAGGTTCGGCATCGCGGTCTTCCCGGGGACCTGGAGCGACGGCGACTGCGCGCGGGCTGTCGAGGTCCTCGGCCACCAGTCGGTCCGCCTCTGGCACCGGGATCGGGACCTCCAGGGCTCCGACTGCGTTATCCTCCCCGGGGGCTTCGCCTACGGCGACCACCTCCGCACCGGCGCCGTCGCCCGATTCGCCCCGCTCATGGAGTCGGTGCAGGAGTTCGCCGCTGCGGGCGGGCTCGTTCTGGGGATCTGCAACGGCTTCCAGATCCTCTGCGAGGCCCACCTGCTCCCGGGTGCGCTGACCCGCAACGCCTCGCTCGAGTTCCGCTGCGAGACCTCGTGGCTGCGGGTGGAGACGGTGGAGACGCCATTCACCCGGGAATGCGAGAGGGGCGGAGTGCTGGCCATCCCGGTCAGCCACGGCGAGGGCCGCTTCGTCGCCGACCCGTCCACCCTGGACCGGCTGGAGGCCGAGCACCGGGTCGCCTTCCGCTACGTCGCCCGCGATGG
>PMYJ01000200.1:0-265 GCA_003170875.1 Candidatus Dormiibacterota bacterium
CGGCTGCCCAACCGAGGCGACTTGGCAGCCCCTCCACGCTACGGTGTATTCAGGGTCCCCTGGGCGGCGCGCTCAGCGATCGCATCTCCCCCTCCGCCCCGCAGAGCGTGAGCTGCCCCCACTGCCAGTAGAGTGCCTAGCATGGGCCCGACCACGTATAGCCAGAAGTGAGAGAAGTCCCCCATGACGAGATCGGGACCGAAGGACCGCACAGGGTTCATCGACGCTCCGCTGATGGGGCTGGACCAGAGGCCGGCCAGCGCGA
>PMYJ01000200.1:339-3931 GCA_003170875.1 Candidatus Dormiibacterota bacterium
CAGGCAGGCCAGCACCGATCCCACGACCTGGGCCATCAGATAGCCGGGAACGCGCTTCCAGGGAAACTCATGGCGGAGCGCGAACGCAAGGGTGACCGCCGGGTTCAGGTGGGCGCCTGAGATCAGCCCTATGGAGAGAATGACCGCCATCACCATCAGACCTGGCGCGGATACATACGCGATGCGGCTGACAGCGCCGTGACTATAGGCCGACACCGCCGGGCCCCCCGCTGCTGCGAGCACCAGGAGGAATGTCCCCAAGATCTCTGCGAAGAGGCGGCGCCATTCATTCGAGAGGTCGTCGAAGTCCCGACCCCACCTGGGCTGAATTCCCAGCAGGGCCCGCGTCCAGATGGTCTGCACCTCAGATCTGGTACCGGTCACCGGGTCAACCATCCAAGAACTCCTCCGTCCAGGCGGGCCAAGCCACACGCGACTCTGGGCTACCCCCTGGTCCTCGTGTTCGGCGTCACCGCGGGCATCTACGCTCGGCTGAAGAAGGCGGGCACTACCGTCGTGACAAACGGTCTGTACTCTAGCGGGCCGACGCACGGCGTGGCTCGGTGACATCATCCGGGTCGAGCTCGACCACTCGCGAGGTGCCGCATGATAACTCTCGGGATCATCCTTCTCATCATCGGGTTCATTGCGGGCATCCCCATACTCTGGACACTCGGGGTCATCCTGCTGGTGATCGGGCTCATCCTTGCAGTCCTGGGGATGGCCGGGCACGCAGTGGGTGGTCGGCGGCACTACTACTGAGGCGTAGCTGTCGACGTGCACACGGGCTGGCCGTCGGGACGCCTCGGATCCGGTCAGATGCCGCTGGGTGCCCCGTGCTGATCTCGCATTTCGATGGCCGACGGGAACAGTCCGTTTGGCTCAGAGGCTGATGCCCCCACTGGCGATCAGAGCGATCGCCGCAATAGCCATGAGCGACGCCGTGGCCCACCCCACCGCTTTGGCGAGCTTGCCGTTCACGTAGTCGCCCATGAGGCGGCGGCTCCCGGCGATCAACATGACCACCACCAGGAAGGGTGCGGCCGCCATGCCGTTGATGACTGCAACGACGATGAGCAATTTGATCGGATTGACAGCGAGGAGGCTGAGCGCCGTGCCCCCGAGGGTTCCGATGGCTACCAGCCCGTAGAAGATGGGGGCCTCGCGGACAGACCGAGAGAAGCCCCACTCGCGGCTGAGAAGCCCGGCCAAGCCCACCGAGCCGGCGCCCGCGAGCACCGGGATGGCCAACAGCCCGCTGCCAATGAAGCCCAATGCGAAGAGGACGCTGGCGAACTGTCCAGCCAGAGGCTTGAGTGCCGCGGCCGCCTGCGCAGCGCTCTGGATGTCCGTCTGGTGGTGGACATTGAGCGTCTCCGCGGTGGCCACGATGATGGCGAACATCACCAGGTTGGAGAAGGTCATGCCGGCCACGACGTCGAGCCTGCTGGTGGATTGCTTACGGCGCGCTCGCGCGGCCGCCCATCGCCGGAGCGGGAGGGCCTTCGCGCCACCCTCCGGTCCCTCACGCATCTCCTCGAGTCGGTGGGCGTTCTGCCAGAAGAAGAGGTACGGCGAGATGGTGGTGCCCAGGGTGGCGACCAGCAGTGCCAGATAGGCCTTGTTGAGCTGCACATGAGGAATGAAGGTGTGGTCCAGGACGCTGCCCCATTGAGGGGTGACGAGGACCGCCACCACCAGGTAACTGAGAAGCGCCACGCACAGCACTTTGAAAACGAGCGCGATGCGAGCGAACGAGCCCAAGGCAATCAGTGTTGAGATCAGAACTCCTGCGACGAGTGCCCAGAGCCAGGTCGGCCCGAGGTGGAGGAGCTGCATGCCGCTGCCGATGGCGACGAGGTCGGCGGCGATGTTGAGCGCGTTGGCGACGAGGAGGGCGACCAGGAGCACGCCGACGATGGTTCGACCAGCCCGATGAAAGCGTTGGACCGCAAGTTCGCCAAGGCTGGTGCCGGTGGCGAGCGCGGTGCGGTCACAGATCTCCTGAACCCCGACCATCAGGGGCCAGCTCAGAAGCGCGGTCCACAAGAGGGCGAGGCCGAACTGGGCGCCGGCCTGGGAGTAGGTGGCGATGCCGGACGGATCGTCGTCCGAAGCGCCCGTGACGAGGCCCGGGCCCATCGCCCGCAGGTAGTGGCGCCATGCGGGACGGGTCGGCGCCTTGGTCACGCCGAGCTCACGCCGCATCGGCGTGTCCGCTCGGGCCGACCGGACAAGGCGCGTCGACGGGATCCTGACAGAAGCTATCGGAGGCCGGCTCCACCGCGCCCTCGCCTCTCGGTCGCCAGTGGGCAACCGATACCGGGACGCCACCTGACCTCTCTGTGCGCTGTGCCCTCAAGGTGCCCCGCGACTTCGTCGCCAGCGCCCGGAGGCGAGGTCCTGACATCTCTCGACGCTGGATGTTGATGTGGCCCATACTAACCGCAGCGTCTGGACGGGTCGATCTGGACGTGAGCACCCAACACTGGGATGCACACGTCGGCCCCGGGGAGCGTTCGGCATGATTACACTCGGCATAATCCTGATGATCATCGGATTCATCGCAGGGATTCCATTCCTGTGGACGGTCGGGGTGATCCTGCTCGTCATCGGGTTGGTGCTCTTCGTCCTCGGCAGCCTCGGACACGCGGTCGGTGGCCGTCGCCACTACTACTGAGTCAGGGCTCCGCTGGCCCCGACGTCCGGGTCGGGACGCCCACGAGGGCCGCGCTTCGGAGGATTAGGTGGTGAGCTCTCGGCATTTCGACGTGGTGGTGCTCGGTGGGGGATCGGTCGGCGAAGTCGTGGCTCCAGCCGTCGCAAGAGCTGGACGCTCGGTCGCGATCGTGGAGGTACTCCGTGTCGGTGGTGAGTGCCCCTACGTCTCCTGCATGCCGAGCAAGGCGATGCTCCATGCCGCCCACCTGCGTCGCGCGGCTGCCGGAGGCCGATGGCTTGGTATCGGCACCGATGCCCATGCGGCCGGAGCTGCGTACGCGGCCGCTACCGCTCGCCGCGATGTGATTGCGGAGCATCGCGATGATCGAGCCGCTGCGGCACGCCTGCAGGAGGACGGCGTCACCATCCTGCGCGGCGGCGGGCGCATCACGGGCGCAGGTGTCCTGACGGTCGCCGGTGAAGACGTTGGCTGGACAGACCTGGTCATCGCAACGGGCTCCGCTCCCGTGATTCCGGAGATCCCGGGCGTCGGCTCGATCGACGCGTGGACCAGTGACCAGGCGCTCAGCTCCGCCGATCGCGTCGCGCGCCTGGCCATCGTCGGAGGGGGACCGGTGGGCTGTGAGCTCGCCGACGTCTACGCGAGTTTCGACTCACACGTTACCATCGTGCAACAGGCCCCCCGGCTGGTGCCGCGGGAGGAGCAGTCAATCGGCGAAGAGTTGGCGCGCATCTTCCAGCAGCGCGACATCGTAGTCAGGGTGTCCACGCGGATCGAAGCCGCGGCGCGGACCGCGCACGGCGCAGAGTTGAATCTATCCAATGGGGCCACGCTGGTGGTGGATCGCGTCCTCATCGCTGCGGGGCGCAAGCCCCGTACGGACGTTGGGCTGGAGTGCATCGGAGTCGA
>PMYJ01000156.1:0-3753 GCA_003170875.1 Candidatus Dormiibacterota bacterium
GGCGAGCAGGCGGCCGAGCACGGCATCCGGCTGCGCCGGATCGCCATGCCCAACGCCTCCCCGGCGATGATCCGCGGGCTCGCCGAGGTGGTCGACCGCGAGCTCGCGGGCGTGGTGACCGAGTAGCCACTCCGGCAGGCTGCGAACGGGCCCACCGAGGCCCGGGGTGGAGGGCGGGACGTGCCCGGCGCCACTTGGTAAGGTCCCTGGCCATGGGACGGCGCTGCTCATGAGCTGGTGGGGCGGATTCGTCTACCGGCACCGGTGGTGGGTGCTGCTCGCGTCGCTCGCCCTCTTCGTGGCGAGCCTCGGCCTGCTGAGCCGCGGCGGAACGCTGAACAACAACAACACCTTCCACTTCGAGTCGAGCCGGGCCCTGACCCTGGAGTCGCAGCAGCTGCCGACCTCGATCGCCAATGGATTGGAGCTGGTGCTCGGCAGCCCCTCGCTCACCGTGGGCAGCCCGACCTTCGAGTCGGCGGTCTCGGCCGCGCTGGCTCCGCTGCGCCATGACAGCAGGGTGCGGACGATCATCCTGCCCCAGCTCGACGACCCCGCCGCTCAGAGCTCGCTCATCTCCACCAACCGGCACTGGGTCGCGGTCGAGGTGGGACTGAACGTGCCCAGCTTCGACTCCGCCACCCAGATCTACCCAAGCCTGCGCGCCGAGGTCCACTCCGACGTGCTCACCGTCCACGCTGCCGGTGACCTCGCCCTCAACAGCGCCTTCAACACCCGCAGCGAGCAGGACCTCCAGCGGGCCGACGTCTCGATCCCGGCGGCGCTCATCCTCCTGGTCATCGTCTTCGGCTCGGTGGTGGCGGCCCTGCTCTGCCTGGGAGTCGGGCTGGTCGCGGTCGCGGGCGGGCTGGCGGCGATGTACACCATGGCCCACGTCAGCGACGTCTCGACGTACGCCCTCAATGTCGTGGTCATCCTCGGACTCGGGGTCGCGATCGATTACTCGCTCTTCATCGTGAGCCGCTTCCGCGAGGAGCTGAACCGGCAGCCGGATCTCGAGACGGCACTCTCGGTGACGATGCGGACGGCCGGAATCGCCGTCNNTGACCAGCATGGGGCTCTCGGGCAGCTTCATGGTGCTGATCTCGGTGGTCTACTCACTCACCTTCCTCCCCGCCCTGCTCGCCATCCTCGGGAAGCGGGTCAATCACTGGCGTCCGGCCAGCCTGCTCCGTCCGTTCCGCCGATCCCGGATCACGCCCGTGACCACCGCGACCGCGGGAACGGCAGCTGCCCCGGCGGTCGGGGCCGGCGCAGGAAAGGGGCCCGATCCGGTGGCGCGAGGCTTCTGGGCCCGCCTCGCCAACCTGGTGATGCGCCGCCCGGTGGCGGTGCTGCTGCCCTGTCTCGCCGTGCTGCTGCTCGCCGGCTCCCCCCTTTCACAGATCCGTCTCGCCGAGGCCGACGTCACCCTGCTGCCGCCCGGCGACGACTCCCGGCAGGGTACTGAGCTGCTCACCCAGCAGTTCGGTCAGGGCAACGCCATCGACGTCGTCCTCGACTTCAACGGGTCGCCGTACAGCGCGGCCGACGTTGCGACCGCCTACCAACTCGGCCAGCGGCTGACCACCTTCCCTGGTATCAGCACCGTGACGAGCTACGTGAACGTGCCGGGGGTGACCGGTGTCGCCACCTACCAGGAGCTGTACGCGAACGGGCTGGCCGGCCTGCCCGCGGCGGAGCGGGCTCAGGTGACCCAGCTCACCGGGAGCAGCATCGCCGTCCTGCGCGCCTATACCCCGTACGCCGACTCCAGCGACCAGGCAGAGAACGCGGTCCGCTACATCCGCGCCCACGACCGGGTCGACGGTGCCCAGATCCTGGTCACCGGCAACACGGCCTTCGACATGGACTATGTCCAGTACATGCTGGATCAAACCCCGTTGGCGGTCGTGTACGTCATGACCACGACGTTCCTGCTGCTGATGGTCCTGCTCCGCTCGCTGGTCCTGCCCATCAAGGCGGTGCTCATGAACCTGCTCTCGCTCTCAGCCTCCTTTGGGGCGCTCGTCTTCATCTTTCAGCAGGGCCACCTGAGCGGCTTCCTGGACTTCAGCCCTGCCCCTCTCGACCCCACCATCCCCGTGCTCGTCTTCTGCGTCGTCTTTGGCCTCTCCATGGACTACGAGGTCTTCCTGCTCACCCGCATGCGGGAGGCGTGGCTGGAGCACGGGGACAACCGGCGCGCCGTCGCCGCCGGGCTCCAGGCGAGCGGGCGGCTGATCACCGGGGCGGCGGCCATCATGGTCACCGTCTTCCTCGTCTTTGGCCTGGTCTCGTCGGTGGTCATCATCAAGGCGCTCGGCCTGGGGATGGCGATCGCCATCTTCGTCGACGCCACCGTGGTCCGGGCCCTGGTGGTCCCGGCCCTGATGCGCCTGATCGGTCCCGTCAACTGGTGGGCGCCGAGGTGGCTGCAGAATAGGAAGCCCCCGGAGGAGAAGACCGCACCCGCCTAGCCGACGGGGATCGGCCGGCCCTCCCGGCAGAGTCAAGGAGAAGAGAGACAATGACGCGTCGAGGACGGCTTCGCAAGGCGCTGGCTCAGCCCTTTCCCGAGGCGTGGCGCGATCTCCTCGCCGACAGCGTCGCGCACTGGCGCCTGCTCAACGGTCGCGAACGGGAGGATCTCGAGGGTCTCATCCGGCTCCTCCTCGCCGACAAGCTCTGGGAGGCGTCGAAGGGATTCGAGCTCACCGATGAGATCCGGGTCGTGATCAGTGCGATGGCCGGCCTGCTGATCCTCGGCCTCGACTACGACTACTACCACCGCGTCACCTCCATCATCGTCAGCCCCACAACCGTGGTGCTCGAGGGGGACCGTCACCTCGGTGGAGGCGTCTACACCGACGAGCCCGAGCACATCATCGGGGAGGCACGTTCCGACGGCCCCGTCCTCATCGCGTGGGACTCCGCTCGTGCCCAGGCCCGCGACCCCGACGGCGGGCGCAACGTCGTGTACCACGAGTTTGCCCACAAGCTCGACATGCTGGGAGGATCCGTCGACGGCACCCCGCCGCTCGAGTCGCACGCCGAGTACGAGCGCTGGGTCAGGGTGTGCAACGGGGAGTTCGCCGCGCTCCGCGCGGGGACCGGCGGAGACCTGCTGGACCCCTACGGTGCGGAGAACACCGGCGAGTTCTTCGCCGTCGTCACCGAGGTGTTCTTCGACAGGCCGATCCAGCTCGAGCAGGAGAAGCCGGAGCTGTACGCGGTGTTCCGCGACTTCTACCGGCAGGATCCGGCCGCCCGTGAACGCCGAGCCGGGGACGCGCCCTGGTGGGCCCGGCCCTGATGGCAGGCATGAGGCCGGCCAGCGCAGCGCTAGGCGGGCGCCTTCTCCGACACCGCTGACGCGCTGCCGATGACCTCGGTCGCGCCCGAGGCGCCCTCCCCACCACGGGCGTCGCACACCCGCTGGCGGTATTCGTCGATCAGGGCGCGCGCGCGCAGCTCGTCGCCGACCGAGGCCACGATGTGGCAGGCGGGCTCGTCGGGGTCGGGGCGGACCAGCACGAAGCCATCGTCGACGTAGACCTTGATCCCGTCGACGAGGTCGACGTTGCTGTCGCGGTGGTCCTCCAGCAGGGTGCGCATCACCCGCCCCTTGGCCTCCCAGGGCACGAATTCGGTGGCGGTGAGGTAGGCGGCCTGGGGCAGGCGGGCGGTGGCCTCCGAGATCGGCTCGCCGGCGCCGGCCCGGAGCTCGAGCAGCTTCACCAGCGTGTACAT
>PMYJ01000156.1:3768-16756 GCA_003170875.1 Candidatus Dormiibacterota bacterium
CCGCGGATCCACTGCGGAGAGCTGGCCGGGGCGAGCATCGCGCCGCGATGCGCCCACCATCGTGCCAGCACCCCGAAGAGCTGGTAGGGGGTCAGCACGCTCCCCTGGTCGTCGATCACGTCGAGGCGCTCGCCGGTGGCGTTGAAGAGGCATCCGAGGTCGGCGTGCACGGTCCGCGTGATCAGCGCTGTCTCCTCGGGCACGGTGCGATGGCGCGGTCCCTCGGCGACCCCGGCGTTGAGCGGCACGGTCGTGACCCCGAGTCCATGGAGTACGTCGGGAAGCACCTGCGAAGCCTGGCTGTAGTCGTAGTCGATGACCAGCCGGAACTGGGCGGCTCGGATCGCCTCGGAGTCGACGCTGCTCATCAGGTGCTGGACATAATCGGGCAGGGCTGTGATGTGCTCCTCGATGTCGCCCATCTCGTAGAAGGCGGCGCGCCGGAAGTCCTCCCGGAAGTAGAGGCCCTCGAGGCGACGCTCGGCTCGCTTGTCGATGGGGAGGCCGTCGCGGTCGAAGAAACGGATGTCGGCGGAGCGCTGGTCGAGCGGTGAGACCAGGACGTGGATGCCGGCCTCCGATCGGCCATACCGGGTCGCGAACTGGGTCACGGGCACCGGCAGCTCCTCGAGGTCGCGCACCTGGGCACCGCCGCTCACGATCCCGGAGACGATGGCCCGCTTGATCATGCGGGAGCTGCGGGCGTGGTCGCGCGCGACCGCGATGGTGGCCCCGCGTGGCAGGGTGGCAGCGAAGGCCGCCCCGAGACGGGCGCAGAACTCGGGGGTCAGCTCGACGTTGATCAGGCCCGTCATCCCCCAGGACGAGAAGAGGCCGCGCCTCCACTCCCCCGCCCAGACCACCGACTCGGTCACGGTGGAGCCGGGCGCGATCTCCTTGTGCGGCCAGATCCGGACCCCGGCCTTGACCTGAGAACCCTGCCCGATGACGCAGTCGTCACCGATCACGGCCCCCTCCTCCACCACCGTGTTGTTCTTGACGGTCACGGCGCGACCGACGACCGCCTCACGAAGCTGGCAGCCCTCGCCGATGTACACGTGCGGCCAGATCACCGAGTGGATCACCCGGGCGTTCTCGTCGATGACGGAGTACTTGTCGACGATCACCGGACCGGTGAGGTGGGTGCCCGGCTTGAGCTTGACCTCGTCGCCGAGGAAGGCCGCGCCCTCGATGACCGCGCCCGTCCCGATCTCGACGTCCTCCCCGATCCAGACGTCGCCCTCCCGGTGGCCGGGGATATGGCAGCGCACCCGGCCGGCGAGGGCGTCCCAGTTGGCCTGGAGAAAGGAGGGGATGGTGCCGATGTCGCACCAGTAGCCTTCGGCGACGAAGCCGAAGAGCGGCTCACCCCGATTGAGCATCCCGGGGAAGACGTCCTGTGACCAGTCCGCGCTGCCGCCGGGGTCGATCTGCTCCAGCACCTCGGGCTCGATGACGTACATCCCGGTGTTGACGTGGTCGGAGAACACCTCCCCCCACGACGGCTTCTCCAGGAAGCGCTCCACGTTCGAATCGGCGCCCGTGATCACCACTCCGTATTCGAGCGGGTTGGGGACCGAGGTGAGGACGATGGAGGCGAGCGCCCCCCGCTCGCGGTGCTGGCTGATGACCCAGGAGAGGTCGATGTCGGTCAGGCAGTCGCCGCTCATGATCAGGAAGGTGTCGTCGAGGAGATGGGCGGCGTTGCGAACGCTCCCCGCGGTCCCGAGGGGGCGCTCCTCGACGACGTAGTCGATGGTCATGTCGAGATCCGAGCCGTCCCCGAGCCGGTTGCGGATGTCCGCGCCGAGGTGGTGGAGGGTGATCACGACCTCGGTGATGCCGTGGTCTCGAAGCAGCCTGAGGTTGTGCTCGATCACCGGGGTGCCCACCACCGGCACCATCGGCTTGGGGGACTGGCTGCTGAGCGGTCGGAGCCGCGTGCCTTCGCCTCCGGCCATGACGACGGCTTTCACGATCTCAGCCTAGTACCTGGGGACGCGGTCAGCACCTGCTGGTGGAAGGACATGTACCGGAGCCGCTCGAGCAGGCCGTCGATCACGGCCGGCCAGGTGAAGTCCCGGGCGTCGTGCCGGGCCTCGCGGCGCAGCCTCCGGGCGAGGGCGGGACGGTCCACCAGCCCGCGCAGAGCCGCTGCCACCTCGGCGCCGTCGTCGGTCTCGATGACGATGGCGTTGCCATAAGGGCGGGCGTACTCCTCGCCGGTGGCACCGACCACGGCGACCCCGCCCGCGGCCATCGCCTCCAGGCCCACGAGGCCGAAGGGCTCATGCCCCGAGTTGGCGAGGACTGCGGTCGCGGCGAGGTCGATCTCCGGGATCACGGCCTCGGGGAGGAAGCGGCAGAGGTTGACCACCGCAGCCCCCCGGCTCTCGGAGAGGGCCCGGACCACGCCACCGGCGTCGTCGACCGGCTCGAACCAATCGCAGACCGAGAGCCCGTGGTGGCGTGCCCGGCCCAGCACCTCGGCTCCATAGGGCTCGATGCCTCCCCGCATCAGGACACGGGCGGGCAGGCCCTCGGCCCGCAGCTCGGCGATGGCGTCGATCGCCTGGGTCCAGCCCTTGTCGGAGGTGAAGCGCCCGATCTTGAAGGCCAGGCAGGGCGTCCCGGCAGCGCTCCTGATGGCGGCGGCCGCCGCCGCGTCGGGTGGCTCCAGGGCACTCTCTGGGATGCCGTTGGGGATGACCACCGGGTTGACCCCGCAGCCGAGCATGAGCTGCTTCATGTAGCGACTCACGGTGGTCGTCGAGGCCACGTACCCCAGCGCCCGCCAGTCGATCTCGTCCCAGCCGAAGCGGTTGTTGGCGTTCCAGAGCAGGACAGCGTGGCGGCGCAGCCCCATGGCGTGGAGCCGGTCACTCAGCCTGCAGCAGAAGGCCGCGGTGTGCCACTCCTCGCAGAGGACGGCGACCACTCGATTGCGGCCGACCGCGGGAGCGATCACGCGCTCGATCAGGGCGTCGGGCAGGGTGCGGACGAGCGCCTCCATCTTTGCCCTCTCGCCCTCGTAGACACCGCTCGGGCAGCCGGCGCTCACCTCCTGGCACCAGCGGATGAGGCGGACCCCCGCACAGGTCTCCTCAGCTTCCCGGCCAGGATCGCCGACGAAGACCAGCGTGGTGGCGAAGCCCGCGGCGGCGAAGGCACGGGTCAGCTCCCGGGCCCGAACGCCGAGCCCGCCGGCGAGGCTGTACTGGTCCGGTCCCTCGAACGAGACCATGACCACCTCGAGGTTCTCAGGGGTGAACATGCGACCTCCGCGTCTCTTCACCGGTGAGCATGGGGCCTCCGCGTGGTTGCCGGGGGTGAGGGGTGTTTCGGCCGTGAACGGGGTGCGCCAACCGTGCCTCAGGCGTCTCGACCCTGAACGGACTGCCTCAGCCATGGACGGCGGTCGGGACCATCACCAGTGCGCATCCAGGGGTTAACAGTCAGAGCATGACAACGAGGGCTCATCGGCGTACCGTTGGGAGGCGTCGAGGGACACCACGAGACTCGGCTGGACTCTTCGCGGCGAGGCAGTTTCATGGCTGGTGCGAAGCTGATTTCCACGCGCTTGACGGTCTGCGTCGCCTGCGGGCATGAGTCCCGGCTGGTGGCGTCCACCTCGCAAGAGGTGATCAGCCGCTGCTATGCGTGTGGAGACGTCACCCGCACCCCCCACCCCATCCCTCCGGCGTGGTCGGCGGAGGCCGGCATCGTCGGCCACCGTCAGCTGACCGGGGAGGCCGGGCCGGCGGAGCCCGAGCTCCCCACCACGAAGGAACGGGGCGCCACCGGCTGAGGCGGCCCCGGCGCACTCAGCAGGCGGACGTCGATCCGGTGAGTGCAAGCCCCGGGGAGGCGGCCTGCGCCGGTGAGGAGGTCACCGCGTAGAGCATCATCGGGTCGCCGCTGGGGAAGACCACGGGGGCATCGGCCCAGACGAGGGTGAAGCCGGAGGCGGCCATCACGGACCCGCCCGAGAGGGTCGATGACACGCCCGTGCACTCGTCGACGAGCAGCAGATCGAAGGTGATCGTCGTCTCGCCCTGCTGAGGCTTGAGGTCGACGTTGACCTGAATCTCGCAGGAGCCACCCGCGGTGACCGTGCACACGCCTCCGCCTTGTGGGTTGACGCTCAGCCCCACGATCGGTCCGGCGGTCGCCGGAGCCGGCGGGGAGGCGGCCGGCGACGTCGCCGGGGAGGTTGCGGGAGAGGTTGGCCCAGACGTGGGCGTGGACGGTGCGGCCGTCTCGGATCGGATCGGAGCAGCAGGGGACGGCACCGGGGTATTCAGCACCGGTGTGGCCACCGCACCGGTATGGCGACCGCTCAGCATCACCGCGACGGCCGCGACCAGGACGACCGCGGCGAGCGGAACGAGCCAGGCCATCAGCCGCGGGCCTGAGGAGATCCGCCAGCCCGGAGGGAAGTGCCACAGCCGCGCCGTCAGAGTAGCCGCCCGGCGCCAGAGAAGCGCCATCCGAGCGACCGACCACCCCCAGAGCGACCGGACCCCTGCCACCGTCCGCCGCCGGAGGGCCATCGCCCCCATGGTCCACCCCATGACGGTCTTCCGCCCGCGGGACGTGAGCGGGGAGGCGCCGGCCCCCATCGCCTCCCGCAACCTCGGCGAGGGAACGGGTGCCGGCTTCGGGTGGGGTTCGGGTACCGTCGCCGCGGTTTGTGCCGCATGCGGGGGAGGGCGGGGACGTTCGAGTTGCCTCGGTGGGATGGACGCCAGCGCCGGGGTCACGATCGGCCGCACCGCACGCAGCGGGGTGACCAGGGCGATGATCTCGCGCCGTGTCCGGGCATCGGGCTCGCCAGCCGCGTCGTAGAGGGCGATCCGGGCCTCACCCGCCGAGCTCGCCGCGGCGAAGGCCAGCCCGGGGCCGCCGAGGATGGGGTCGAGCTCCCCGAGACCCTCGGGACGCGGGTGCGGGTCGCGGCCACGGGCGCCGTGCCGGCGCGGCGCAACCATGGCGATGCGCAGCGCCGCCGCGACGGCCTCGATGTCGTCGCCGGTCCCACCGCCCGGACCGGTCTCGCTCACACCGCCCGACCCGGCGCCATCCGTGGTGGATGCTCCGAGCCCCATATCGACGACCCGCGCTCGACCGTCGAGCCCCACCAGGATGTTCCCCGGATGGAGGGCCCCGTGAGCGGCTCCCACCGCATGCACGGCCGCCAAGCCGTCGAGGATGTCCCCACCTATGGCCGCGACATGGCGCGGGTCGAGCCGGGCCACCGCGGCGAGCCGGCGCAGGCTGACCCCGGGATCGTGAGCGCGGACCACCCACACCGACGTCCCCGCGACCCACGCCGACTCCGGCGAGAGCAGCCCGGGGTGGCGCAGCTGAGCCAGGCGCGAGAGCGTGGAGAGGAGGGAGGCGCGCTCCGCCTCGCCGCGACCGATGAGCCGGCGGACGACGTGGAGGGCGTCGGCAGCGTCCGCCGCCAGCCAGGTGCGGGACGTCGCCGTCGATCCGAGCAGGCCGAGGAGAACCAGCCCATGACCATCGACCTCGAGCTGGTCACGCTCGCGCAGCCCGTCGCTCATGGGGTCTTTCCTCCGGAGCCCAGATGGGGGATGATCGAGACCTGCGCCGTCCCGGCAGCCGGCGGCGGCGCGCAGCAGGAGATGGCGGAGCCGGAGCGGCTGAAGATGTTTTTCTCGCCGCGCTTCGGGATCGACCTCGGGACGGCCAACACCGTGGTCTGCCGGCCGGGCCGGCGGATCGTTCTCAACGAGCCGTCGGTGATGGCCGTCCGGGTCAATGGCCATTCCGGCCCCCCGGTCCGGATCGGGCACGACGCCCGCGAGCTGGTCGGCCGCACACCGGTCGGCCTGATGACCGTCCGCCCCATCCGCGACGGCGTCATCACCGACCTGCAGTCCGCCCGCACCTTCATCGCCGCCATCCTCCACCAGGTTCTGCGATACCCCTGGGAACGGATCCGGCCCTGCGCGGCGGTCGGGGTGCCGGCGGGTGCCACGTCCCTGGAGCGGCGGGCCCTCATCGAGGCGGTCGAGGAGGCCGGGGTCAGCCGCGTCGAGCTAGTGCCCGAGCCCGTCGCGGGCGCCATCGGCTGCGGCATCGACCCCCTCCAGCCGCGTGCCCACATGGTCGTCGACGTCGGCGGCGGTACCGCCGAGGTCTCCGCCTTCTGCTTCGGCGGCATCCTGACCACGCGCTCCTGCCGCGTCGCAGGCGACGAGATGACTATGGCGCTCCACCAGTACCTGCGCCAGGAGCACCAGCTCGTGGTCGGCGAGCTGACCGCCGAGGACATCAAGATCCGCCTCCGCGACGCTGTCGCCGAGGGCCAGCCCTTGGTGGTCGAGGGTCGGGACGTGCTGAGCTCGCGCCCTCGCCTGATCACGCTCGACCCGAAGGACGTCGCCGACGCCCTCCGTCCGACCGTCGACGGCATCATCGACGCGCTGACCGGCTGTCTCGAGGACCTTCCCCCCCAGGCGGTCGGCGACATCATGCACGAGGGGATCATCGCCTTCGGAGGCGGGTCGCTCCTCGCCGGCTTCGAGCAGCGGCTGGAGGAGGAGTTCGGCTTCTCCGTCCAGCACGCCGAGCGGCCGCTGACCTGCGTTGCCGAGGGGGCGGCCCTGGTGATCTCCATGCCGGCGGTCATCGCCGCGTTCTCCGCCCGCTAGCCGTATCGGCGGCTCCCGCGGCGGCGGGGCTCGCCGGCGCCCCGCTCGGGCTGGGCGAGGCCGAGGCAGCGGCGGCGGCGGCGGGGGAGGCCGCCGGGGCCGAGAACGCCGGCGCTGAGTGACCCAGTTCGAGCGCCCCGGTGGGCGCGACCGGAGGCGTGGACATGATCCCGGCCTCGTTGGCCGCGAAGTACTGGAGCAGCTGGTCCACCGAGGGCTCGCAGTCGTAGTAGCCCTGGCCCCCTCCGTGCACGGCGCAGAGCACCACGACCTGGGGGTCCTGGAGCGGGTAGACGGCGTCGTACCAGGCGTCGGGCCCGCCATGGGGAGCGGAGGGGTCCTGGGCCGTGCCGGTCTTCCCCCCGGCCGGCTCCGGGAGGTTCTGGAGCATGGTCCCGGTGCCCTGGCTGACCTCCAGCCCAAGCCCCTCGTCCACCGGACCGAGCTGTCCGGCGAAGGAAAGGTCCGCGGGCGTCGCGTGGCTGAGCACCGTCGGGCCGCCCGTCCCGGACACGTCCAGCCCGAGGTAGGGTGTGACGAGGGTGCCGGTCGCGACCGCGTCGAGCCAGCGGATGTCCTGCAGCGGGGTCACCGCGGTGTAGCCCTGGCCGATCCCCATCATCGGGGTCACCCCCGGGTACCAGGTATCGCCCGCGGGCATGTGCCCCGGGTAGAAGAACTCGCCCGCGCTCTGCGCGCTCTCCGGCAGGTCGATGCCGGTCAGCTCTCCGACCCCGAGCTCGGTGGCGACCTGGGCGATTCGCTGCGGACCGAGGGCAAGCGCCAGCTGGTAGAAGTAGACGTCGTTCGACCAGGCGATGGCCTCGGGCAGATCCTGCGGCGGCAGGCACTCCCAGTTCGCGTACTGGATGCCGTCGTAGGTGTAGGAGCATCCGGTCGTGATCACCGTGGAGGATGGGATCGCGTCGAAGACAGCGTCCGCCGCCGCGGTGACCAGCTTGAAGGTCGATCCCGGCGGCATCTCCGCATCGGCGGCGTTGGCGGCACCGTCCAGGCCCTGTCCGGCCATGGCCAGGATGGCGCCGGTCTGCGCGTCCATGACGATCAGCGAGCCCCAGTCCCCCGATTGGCTCTGCGGGTAGGCGCCGGCCATCGACTTCTGAAGAAGAGCCGCCGCCTCCTCCTGGAGGCCGAGATCGATGCTGAGCTGGAGGGTGCCACCGACGACCGGGGCCGTCTCGCTGCTCGTCGCGACCGCGCTGCCGAAGGGGTTGACGAGGACCCGCTGGTCGCCGTCCTGGCCCTGGAGGTGGCTGTCGTACTCCTCCTCCAGGCCCGAGTGGCCGACCACGTCTCCGGCGGGCAGGAGGCCGAGCTGCGCGACCTGGTCGGACCACTCGGCGCCGGTGGAGCCGAGCAGCGAAGCCAGGAGGCTCCCCTCCGGGTAGACCATCTGGTACGACGGGTCCAGGATGACCCCGGGCAGGTCGGCGGCGCTGATTCGCGCCCCCACCGCCGCGCCCAAGGTCCCGGGCAGATTCACCGATAGCCCCGAGCCGGCCGCCTCGATCTCCCGACCGACCCGCGCAGGCGTCTCTCCGATCAGTCCCGCCAGCTTGGTCAGAGCGCCGCTCCGCCCCTCGAGCAGGCCCGGGATCACCACCACCTGATAGGCCTTCTCCTCGTAGGCGAGGGGGACGCCGTGGCGGTCGACGATCTGCCCCCGGGGAGCCGGCAGATCGATGCTGCGGGTCACCTCGGCCAGCGCGGCGGCCCGCAGCTCGGCACCATTCTGCTGCTGGAACTGGAGCGTCACCACGCCGGTTCCGGCCAGGGCCAGGCCCAGCGCGGCGGCGCTGACCGTCACCAGACGGGGCATCCGGCGCAGGTCGCGCGGGAGTCGCCAGAGTATCCGCGCCCGCGAGTCGCGGGCGATGCCGGCGGCGACCCCCACGGCTCCGAGGTGGGCGACGGCGCTCGAGCCCCCGGCGCTGATCAGCGGGCAGGGCACGCCCGCGAGGGGGAGCAGGCCGATGCCGCCCGCGGCGGAGATCAGCACCTCCGACCCCAGGAGGACGGCGAACCCGCCCCCCACCAGTCCCGCCGCCTCGGTCCGCGCCCCCTTGGTGATGGCAAGCAAGCGCCACATCACCAGGGCGGTGCAGCCGAAGACGGCGGCGCCGGCCAGCAGGCCACGCTGCTCGACCAGGCTGACCAGGGCCAGGTCGGTCTCGCGTGCCGGGAGGTACTGGGAGAGCAGTGAGTACGGGACCCCCGAGCCACGACCGAGCAGCTCGGCCGAGGCGATCGCGATGTGGGCCTGGAGGACCGTCCATCCCGATCCGAGCGCGCTGGAACCGCCGCTCAAGAAGGCCTGGAGACGCTGCAGCTGATATGGACGCAGCAAGGCCAGGCCGATGGGGGCCAGCGCGGCGGCTCCCGCCGCTGTCGCGAGCAGGCTGCGGAGGCGGACCCGTGCCTGGATGGCGACGGCCGCGAAGATGACCATCAGCAGCATCGATGTGCTGAGGTCCGGCTCGATGAGGGTGAGCCCGATCGGGACCCCCGCGACCGCGAGGGCGAGCAGGTAGCGGTGCCGCCGGGCCGGGTTGCCGAGGATGTCGGCGAGCACCAGCAGCAGGCCAATCTTGGCGAACTCCGAGGGCTGGAAGAGCTGGCTCCCCACCTCCAACCAGCGACGTCCTCCATCGACACCGCTGCTGCCCGCGACCACGACCGCACCCAGCAGGAGCACGGCTCCCGCGTAGACCATCCGGCCGAGAACTACCCAGACGCGCATCCGCAGCCGGGACAGCGCCACCGCGATGCCGACGCCCAGGAGCACGGTGAGGAGCTGGTGCTCCGCCTCACTCGGATCGCCGACGCCGACGAGATTGAGGATGCCGAGGGCGGCGAGCCCGGCGATGCCGAGCCAGAGCAGCGGATCAGCCCGGCCGAGTCGGCGCCAGCCCCACCGCGAGGAGGGGTCGACGTGTCGGTCAGCTGGCGACGGCTCCCATGGATGTTGTTGCATCCATCGTCCTCGGAACTCTCAGCCGCAACCGGAACGTCGCTCGGAGCAGTGCGCACACCCACAATTCGCGCATCAATCTGCCCCGCCTCATGCTACTCGCAGGGCCGCAATGACGAGGGATCCGCGATCAGTGAGAGCGCGGCCGCGGACTCCCCGTCGTCAACGCCGAGGCGGCCCCCCTTCGTCGACGCCGGGCCTGCCAGCCTCGCGCAACGACGGTGAGCGGGGGCAGCCGTCACCGCAGCCGGCGGCAGGCACGGCCACGCGGGCCCCCGACCATGATCGCTACCATCACGAGCGATGACCGAAGCTTCCGATCGGACGGGGTCGGCGCCGGTGCGGATCGCCGTGCCCCGTGAGCGCCAGCCCGGCGAACTGCGCGTGGCTCTGGTCCCCGCCACACTCCGGCCGCTGCTCGCCGCGGGGCTCCAGGTGACGGTCGAGGCCGGGGCNNGTGGTCCTCCACGTCAGCCTCCCCTCCGCCGAGGAGGTCAAGCAGCTCGCCAAGGGCACCACCCTGGTGGGCCTGCTCCGGGCGACCTCCAACCTCCCCCTCCTCGAACGCCTGGCCAAGCGAGGGGTCGACGTCCACAGCTTGGAGCTGCTGCCCCGGATCAGCCGGGCCCAGGAGATGGACGTGCTCTCCTCGATGGCGAGCGCCGCCGGCTACCACGGGGTGCTGATGGCAGCCGTCCGCTTGCCCCGCTTCATGCCGCTCCTGATGACCGCGGCCGGGACGGTCCGACCGGCGCGCGTCCTGGTGGTGGGCGCCGGGGTGGCCGGCCTGCAGGCCATCGCCACCGCCCGCCGCCTGGGTGCGGTGGTCGAGGCCTTCGACGTCCGCCCCGTGGTGCGCGAGCAGGTGGAGAGCCTCGGTGCTCGCTTCGTCGACGTCGGGGTGGAGGCGGCGGAGACCGGCACCGGTTACGCCGCCCAGCTGAGCGGCGAGGCCGAGGAGAGGGAGCGCGAGGTTCTGAGCCGCCACGTCGCCGACGCCGACTGCGTGATCACCACCGCGCTGATCGCAGGTCGCGATGCCCCCCGGCTGATCAGCGCCGAGATGGTGGCGGCGATGCGGCCGGGATCTGTGATCGTGGACCTCGCCGCCGAGGGCGGGGGCAACTGCGCGCTGACCAAGCCGGGCGAGGAGGTGGAGGTATCGGGGGTGACCATCTGCGGTCAGACCGACCTCGCCAGCCGGATGGCCACGGACACCAGCCAGCTCTATGCCGGCAACATCGCGAAGTTCCTGCTCCACCTGGTCCGCGCCGGAGAGGTGCGGCATGACCTCGACGACGAGATCCTGGGCGCCACCTGCGTGGTCCGGGACGGAGCGCTGCGGGGCGCCGCCGCGCCGGCGTCGAAACCGGCGGCCGCGCCCGCCGCAGCGGAGCAGTAGATGACCAACGTCAACGTTGTCGTGATCGGCCTCTTCGTCTTCGTGCTGGCCGTCTTCCTGGGGCTGGAGCTGATCTCCAAGGTGCCGTCGCTGCTCCACACCCCGCTGATGTCGGGCACCAACTTCATCCACGGCATCGTCCTGGTCGGCGCCCTGACCATCGCCGCCACCGTCAACGACACCCTGGGAGGGGTGATCGCCGTGGCCGCGGTCTTCCTCGGCACCCTCAACGTGGTCGGGGGCTGGGTGGTCACCGACCGGATGCTGGGCATGTTCCGGGTGAAGGCCGCCCCGGCCCCCGCCCCGAAGGTAGACGCCGGACCCGCGGCGGTACCCGCACCCCCACCCGGGGAGCACTGATGCCAATCCCGAACTGGGCCACGCTCGGCTACCTGGTCGCCATCGCCCTCTTCATCCTCGGCATCAAGCAGCTCACCTCCGCCAAGACCGCGCTGCGCGGCAACCGGGTCGCCGGGGTGGGGATGCTGGTCGCCATCGGCGTCACCCTCGGGATGCTTCACAGCGGTTGGCAGTACGTGATCCCCGCCGCCGCGGCGGGCACCGTGGTCGGGGTCGTCGTCGCCCGGCGGGTGGCGATGACCGCCATGCCCCAGCTGGTCGCCCTGTTCAACGGGATGGGCGCGGGTGCCGCCGCCCTCATCGCCCTGGGCGACTTCCACCGGGTCACCGCTGGCGCCCACCCGTCGCTCGACACCATCGGGGCGGTGACCATCCTGCTCAGCTGCCTGATCGGTGGCATCAGCTTCAGCGGCAGCCTGATCGCCTTCGCCAAGCTCCAGGAGTGGATGCGGGGCACCCCCATCACCTGGCCGCTGCAGCACGAGATCAACGGCGTGCTGCTGGCGGCCCTGGTCGGGATCGGGGTGGCGATCACCCTGACGCACGGTGGAGCGCTCCTGATCATCGTCTTCGCCGCCGGCGCCCTCACCCTCGGGGTGCTGTCGGTCCTCGCGGTGGGCGGGGCCGACATGCCCGTGATCATCGCCCTGCTGAACTCCTTCACGGGGATCGCGGCGGCGGTGACCGGCTTCGTCCTCGGCAACGACGCCCTGATCGTCGCCGGAGCGCTGGTCGGGGCGTCCGGCTCGATCCTCACCATGCTGATGAGCAAGGCGATGAACCGGCCGCTCACCAACGTCCTCTTCGGCGCCTTCGGCAAGCTGGCCGAGGGCGACGACGGGACCGGGGGCGCGGTCCACGGCAACATCCGGCAGACCAACGCCGAGGACCTGGCGGTGCTGCTCACCTACGCCCAGCAGGTGATCTTCGTCCCCGGCTACGGACTGGCCGTGGCCCGGGCCCAGCACGAGGTCAAGGAGCTGGCGACCCAGCTCGAGCAGCGCGGGGTCCGGGTCCTCTACGCCATCCACCCGGTCGCCGGCCGGATGCCGGGACACATGAACGTCCTGCTCGCCGAGGCCGACGTCCCCTACTCCCAGCTCAAGGAGATGGACGACGTGAACCCCGAGTTTCCCCGCACCGACGTCGCCCTCGTGATCGGGGCCAACGACGTGGTCAACCCGGCGGCGCGCAACCAGCCCGGGAGTCCCATCTACGGCATGCCCATCCTCAACGCCGACCAGGCCAAGACGGTGGTGGTGCTCAAGCGGAGCATGCGCCCCGGCTTCGCGGGCATCGAGAACGAGCTCTTCTACCGCGACAACACCATGATGCTGTTCGGCGACGCCAAGGACTCGCTGGCCAAGCTGACCGCCGAGGTCAAGCTTCAGGCGGCAGCGTAATCGCCCGGGCGGCGGAGCCGATGGACCGAGGCGTCTGCGTGATCACGGGCGGCGGCCGCGGGATCGGTGCCGCCACCGCCCGCCGGGTGGCCGGTGCGGGCTGGCAGGTCTGCCTCTCCTGGCACGCGGACCAGGCCGCGGCCGAGGC
>PMYJ01000107.1 GCA_003170875.1 Candidatus Dormiibacterota bacterium
TCGCCGCCATCGAGCCGACCCTCCCGCTGCCCGCCGGCACCGGGGCCGTGGTCGGGATCGCGGCCTCGGCGGGGACGGCGGTGGTGATCGCCCTGCTGGTTGGCCTCTCGTGGGGTGCGCCATCGGACCGGTCGGCGCCGCCGGCACCGGACGCCCCGCCTGGGCCCGGCGCCTCGCCCCGACTCGCGCCGGCCGATCCGGCGGTCAGACCGTCCCCGACCGGCGGTCCCTGAGCCGGTACACGAACTTGGCGGCGCTGTGCGTCTCCGAGAAGTGGACCACCTTGACGTCGACGAGCCCGGCCTCCAGGCCCGCGGCGAGCGTCTCTCTCTCGGTGATGGCGGCGCTGCCCCGCGGGCGGACGATCCAGAGCGCAGCATCGCGGCGCAGGCTCGCGGCCACGCGCGCCACCCGAGCCAGCTGAGCCCGATCCTCGATGGCGAGGAAGACGATGTCGCCGCCCGCGGGGTCGGTCACCACCTCCGCTGCCCGACTGCGGAGAGGGGTAAGGAAGTCGGGGGCGAAGGCTCCGAGCGTCGCCGCCCGCATCCCCGGCCGCACCCCGAGCTTGTCCAGCAGCGGTCGCGTCGAGGGTTGATCGTCCCGCCGTGGAGTCATGTCACTCAGCGCTCAGGCGGCCAGTGCGGAAGGGCTCGGGCCGCAAGCTGTAGAGCGCCACTCTTGTAGGTTACCCGTCCCCGGACACGCGCGTGGCGCCGGTCTGAGGGTCAGGCGAGATCAGTCTCGCCCAGCCCAGGGTGCCGTCACCGATACGGGAGCAAAGCGTGCAAAACAGAGAGGTCGTGGAGAACGGCCGGGCGCCTACGTCAGCTTCGGCAGCGGGCTCCGCCCCGGCTCCACGTCCACGCGGCTCACCGCCAGATACAGGACGCCGACGGCGATCAGCGCCGTGAACATCAGGCTCACCGCGCCGTGCCCCCAGCCCAGCGCACTGTGGATCGTGGTCGGGAAGCCCATCCAGTCGGCGAATGAAGCGCCCAGCGGCCGGGTGATGACGTAGGCGAACCAGAAGGCGAGCACCGGTCCCATACCGGCGAAGCGATGGGCCAGCGCCGGGACGGCGATCACCACCGCGAAGAGGATGCCCGCGGTGAGGAAGCCCAGGTTGAGGGTGTAGGCCATGAGGTCGCCCCACGCCGTCCCCAGGGCGAAGGTGGCGAGCACCGCGGCCCAGTAGAAGAGCTCGCGGCGCAGGGTCACGATGCTGTGAATGGAGAGCGTGCCCTCGGTGCGGTGCCAGGCCCAGAAGACCACCGCCACCGCCATCGCGAAGGCCGCGGTGGTGGCCCAGTACGGCACCCCGAGCTGGATGTGGATGGCGTCGGCGCACATCGTGCCGAACACCGCGACCATGGTCACTGCCAGCCAGTACACCGCCGGGATGTAGCGCTGCACGCGAAGCTGGAGCGCCATGGCGGCCGCGAACACCGCGAAGCCGCCGGCGACCACCAGGTAGGGGTTGACCTGGGGGAGGTGGACGAAGTAGTCGGAGGTCGCCTCGCCCTGCGCCGTGGTGAACACCTTGATGACCCAAAACCAAGCGGTGATCACGGCGGGGACGCGGGTCAGCCCGGGGCGGGTGAGGAGGCGGGTCCCGTCCCACGCGGCCGGGGACCGGGGGTCGGTGGGCGCGCGGGGCGGCTGGAGCGAGGTGGTGCTCATCGGTGGGGCGGGACGGTACCCGTGCGAGTGGGGGCGGAGGTCGTGCATAGCGCCACCGCGCCGCGGCGCAGGGAAGGAGTAGAGGGCAGGCTCACTATCGGCGAGGGTACCATCGCCCGCCGCAACCTCGGCGCTGGAGCGGAGCGCGGGCTCGAGTGACCCCTCCGGGGTCTCGCCTTGGCCCGCCCACTGATCCACCGCGAGGGATCGTGCGCGCCGATGAGCCCACCGGGGACCGCCAACGGGGCGGTGGGGTGGCTGCCTCTCTCCTTCCGTCAAGTGTGATTCCCTAACACTGGGCCAGCCCAGTGTTGTGTACCCTCACTTGAACCAAACGCTTTGATCAGCCCACAGGCGATAAAGTGTTCGGGGTTCGCACGCCACGGCGGACAGCATCTAAGCTCGCGGCATGGTCGAGCGGGCCAGGGATGGCCGTGCCTGGCGGATCGGCACAGAAGCCGACGTCGCCTGGATCACCAGTAGTACACCCCGTGGCCGCGCCATCACCTCGGCCATCCCGCCGGTGTTCGAGGCCTACGCCACTGTGGTGTTCCCGGAGACCGCCGAAGCGTGGGACAGGCATGCCCGGGCCATTCTGACCCTGCTCAGCGAGCAGTCAACAGACCAACGGTGGTGGCTTGGCTACCTCGACACGGGCGCCCACGACATCGTCTTCCCCGACGCGCCGAAGGTGACGATGTATGCCGGGTGGCATTACGTGCTGGTCGAGGCGGGGCCGGCGCAGGCCACCACCTGGCGCCGGAGCGGCCCGTGGCCAGGTCCGTTGCCGAACGTGCTCTTCCCCGCCGACCACTCCTGGCTCGTTTCCACGCTGTGGGACGACGACTGGACGTGCATCGGCGGGCCGGTCGAGCTCATCAGCAGGTTCGCGTGCCACCCCGATCTGGAGGCGAGGCTGGTGGCTCTCGGCGAGGACGCCACACCTCCAGGTCATCAGGCGGTGTGACGGGAACTCAAGTGTCATTCCTCAACACTGGCCCAGGCGAGAGGGCTCTCTCCTATCACTTGAACCGATCGGCCGAACACGCCAATTTGGAGTACTCGGCCAACAGTCCAAGGAATTAGCTACGAACTCCGAGGAGCTCAAGCGTTGGCGAGTTACGCGGTCACCCGCGCNNCGGGTCAGCAGGAGGCTGGGCCTCGGCTCCGCCGAGGAGGCCGCTCGGCGGGCGGCGAAGAGCTTCTGGGACACCCGCACCGGCAGGCCCTGGCCCCCATGCGGGCGCCGCCGCGACGCGGGTGACATGCGACGCGTGACGAACCACCAGTCGATCAGCCGGCCCGGCAGGTTCCACCAGGCCCGCGCCGGACGCTCAACGATCCGAGCGTACCCGCGGTGCGACACGCGCCTCACCCGCGCCCTCAGGTCCGCGGCCTTAGCAGAGTGGGGCCCAGCAGCCTAATCCGCCCGCCGTTCACGAAGTCCATCGACTTCCCCACAATTCACTCATACCTCCTGGACCCAGCATAGCGCTCGGTTGCAGGGGTGGCCGCACGGCCCCGGCAGTGGTAGCGGGGAGAGGGCGTTGAGGTTCACGTCGAGGGCTCCCTGTCCGGGTCGGGCAGCCTCATCATCCACGTGGACTACAGCGATCAGCGCAGGCTCCGCGCTGGGGGGCTCAAGGGACATTCCCCAACACTCGGCCACGCCAGGGCGGCCTCCCTGGAATGCCTCGGGACGCTCCGAACGTACAATCGGGAACGATGCAGAGCGGCGCCGCGGATGCCCTGGCCGTCGTCCACGAACACATCCTCGTCTGCACGGACTGCCCGCTCCACCTCAAGCGCATCCAGGCCGTCCCCGGGACCGGGCCCGCCACGGCCCGCATCATGGCGGTGGGGGAGGGCCCGGGAGAGACCGAGGACCGCGTCGGCCGGCCCTTCGTCGGCGCCGCGGGCAACGTCCTGACCAAGCTTCTGGAGAGCATCGGCCTCCGCCGCGACGACATCTACATCACCAACGTGGTGAAGTGCCGGCCGCCGGGCAACCGGGATCCGGAGCTCACCGAGATGGAGGCCTGCTCCCACTTCCTCGACGCGCAGATCGAGATCATCCGGCCCGACGTCATCCTGATCCTGGGTCGCCACGCGCTGGCCCGGCTCCTTCCCGGGGCGGGCGGCATCGGCGGGCTCCACGGCCGCAAGGTGGTTCGCGGCAACCGCCTCTACGTCCCCCTGTACCACCCCGCGGCCGCCCTCTACCAGGGTTCGCTAATGCGGACACTTGAGGACGACATGCTCAAGGTGCGCGGTTACCTCAACGAGGCGGAGGCTCGACGGAGGCAGCCGGGGGGGGCCGCAGCGCCATCCCATCCCGCGGCGGCACGCGCTCCCGGCGAGCCTGCCCCGCTGCCAACCGCCCCGACGCAGGCCGAACCGCTCCTGCGCCTGGTCCCCCCCGGGCCCGGCGAGCCGGTCCTGCGGCCCGGGTCCCCCGACCCTAGCGAGCCTGCCCCGCCGCCAGAGCCGCCCGATCGCGACCAGCTGAGCCTGTTTTGATCGACGCAACCGACGTCGAGGCACCCACCGGGGCGGAGGTATCGCGTCTCCGGCTGGTCGCCCTGGGGGGGCTCGGCGAGATCGGCCGCAACCTCCTCGCGATCGAATGCGGCGACGACATCGTCGTCGTCGACTCCGGCCTGATGTTCCCCGAGACCGAGATGCTCGGCGTCGACCTGGTCATCCCCGACGTGGGCTGGCTGGTCGAGCGGCGCGAGCGGGTGCGCGGCATCGTGCTGACCCACGGGCACGAGGATCACATCGGCGCCCTCCCGTACATCCTGCCCCGGCTCGACGTCCCCGTCTACGGGACCGCGCTGACCCTCGGCATCCTGCGCAACAAGCTGCGCGAGCATCGGCTGCTCAGCAGCACCCGGCTGACCACGGTCACCCCGGGCGACACGGTCCAGCTCGGCGGCATCGCCGTCGAGTGGATCCACACCACCCACTCAGTGCCCGACTCCTGCGCGCTCGCCCTCCACACCCCGCTGGGCGTGATCATCCACACCGGCGACTTCAAGGTGGACCAATCCCCCGTCCACGGAGAGCCTCCCGACCTCGCCCGCCTGGCCCGCCTGGGTGACGCCGGCGTCCTCCTCCTGCTCAGTGACAGCACCAATGCCGAGGTGGAGGGGATGACCCCGAGCGAGCGCTCCGTGGCCCCGGCGCTCGCCTCGCTGATCAGCGGAGCTGCTGGGCGCGTACTGGTCGCCACCTTCGCCTCCAACATCTCGCGGCTGCAGCAGGTGGTCCAGGCGGCCGAGAACGCCGACCGACATTGCCTCTTCATCGGACGCTCGATGCTCAACAACATCAAGGTCGCCCAGGAGCTCGGCTTTCTGGAGGTCGGCCGCGGCACCGTTGTCTCCCCCAAGCAGGCGGACCGTTTGCCGGATCGTGAGCTCTGCATCCTCTGCACCGGCTCCCAGGGAGAGCCGCTCTCCGCGCTCAGCCGGATTGCCGGCGGCGAGCATCCGCTCGTCTCGCTCCACTTCGGCGACACCGTCGTGTTGAGCGCCAATCCCATCCCCGGCAACGAGGAGGCGGTGCACCTCACGGTCAACAACCTCGACCGGCTGGGCGCCCACACCTACCGAGGCAGCGCCCGCGGCCTCCACGCATCCGGCCACGCCGCGCGTGAGGAGCTCCGCCTCCTGCTCACCCTCTGCCGGCCCAAGTACTTCATGCCGGTGCACGGCGAGTACCGGCATCTCGCCGCGCACCGCGAGCTGGCGATCGCCTCCGGGGTGGCCCCTGAGAACGTCGCCGCGGTCGACAACGGGAAGGTGGTCGAGATCGACGGTGAGGGCCTCCACGTGCTCGACCGCCGGGTGCCGGCCGGCTACGTCTACGTCGACGGCCTCAGCCTGGAGGACGCCACCGACGTCGTCTTCCGCGACCGCCGCCAGCTCGCCGAGGACGGCCTGATCATCGTCCACCTCGCCGTCGAGCGCTCCACGGGCGCCATCGTGGCTGGGCCGGAGCTCATCGCTCGCGGCTTCATCGAGGACTCCGACAGCGCGGCCCTCTTCGACGAGGCGCAGATCCGGGTTCGCGAGATCCTCGAGCACCTCGCCCCCGACGCCGGGTGGGCGGTCTGGAAGGGGGCGGTGCACGAGGCCCTCAGCCGCTTCCTCTTCAAGCGGACCAATCGCCGGCCCCTGATCCTCCCCCTGGTGACCGAGGTCTGAGGATCGGGCTCGGCCGGGAGTGCGTGAGCGGGCCAGGAGGCGGGGAACAATCGGCCGCGGCTCGGCGTTGCATGGGGGTGGGCTTGCCGCGCGCTGCCATCGTGGGCGTGGTCGCCGCGTGTCTCGCGGCATGCGGCGGATCGAGCTCCGGCCTCACACGACCGCTCGGCGTCAGCTCGGGACTGCTCGGCGCTCGGTCGAGCTCAAGCCCGAACGGAGAGGCCGGCGGCACGTCCGCGCCGAGCGGCGCGCCGTCGATGACCATCACTGTCACCACTCCAACCGACTGCCAGGCCATGCCCTCGGGTTCGGCACCCTGACGTGGTCCACCCTGGGCAACGCGGACGACGGCAACACCTACCTCATGACCCGCTGCCAGGCCATTCTTGTGGAAGTTCTGAACAGCGCCACCGACCCCTGCCACTGGACCACCGTGCAGACGACGGATTCCAGGGTCATGACGCTCCTGCCGATACCCCTGCCCGGTCTGCCTCCTCCGGGGGGGACGTTGGAGGTCTACGCAGCGATCTCCTCCGGGCAGGCCATGCTGACGTCCACCCTCTCCTGTCCGGACGGCTCCACGGAGCAGAACTGGTCGGTGTCAGTCGACGTCACCGGCTGACACTCGTTGCGTCGCCCACTGGGCGGCGCCGGCGCCGTTTGCCACCAGAAGGATCGCGGGGACGCCGCGGCAGGGGCCGGTGCCCCGAGAGGGTCAGACCTGGCGCCTCGACATTACGCACATCTGTTTGGTATAAATACCGGCATGTGTGACGGCGCCGACGAGACCACAACGGGCGCCTCCGGCCTTGCGGTGCTCGATGCTGCCGCCGAGCGTCTGGAGCTGGAGACCGGACCGAACGTCTCCCCGGAGGCTCTTCGCGACCAGCTCATCCGGCTGCGCCACGTCATCGACCTCCTCGAGCTGCCCTTCGCCTCGATGGTGATCAGCCTCGGAACCTGCGACGAGGCGGAGTGGGGCGGATACCCCAGCCCCATCCAGTGGGTCCGCCACGCGTGCAAGACGTCGGCGTGGACCGCGGTCAGCGCGTTCCACGTTGGGGAGCAGTCCGTCCGGCTCGAGCACAGCGCCCGAGCCCTCCGCGCCGGCGAGATCGGCTACGGGCACCTAGCCCTCCTCGCCCAGACAGCGGCTGCGATCACCGAGTCGCCGACCGGCTCCGGGTTTGACGAGACGGCCCTGCTGCGGAAGGCAAAGCAGCACACCGTGGGTCGGTTCTTCCGCGACTGCGCACACGCCCGCCACGCCGCCGACCAGCAGCGCTTTCTCACCGAGCAGCAAGACACTGTCGACGCTCGAAGCCTGACCTTCACCACCTTCCGGAATGGCTGCCTCGGACTGCGCGGGTTCCTCGACGCCGAGGGAGGGGCCGCACTCCGCACCGCACTGGAGCCGCTCGCCAAGCCGATCGGGCGCGACGACGACCGCAACCGGGAGCGCCGCTTCGCCGACGCCTTGGTGGAGCTGGCTGGTCATGCGCTCGACTCCGGCGCGCCCCCTCAGCACGTGGGCCAGCGCCCGCATCTCCAGGTCACCGCGACCCTGGAGACCCTCCGGGGGCTCGAGGGCGCCCCTGCCGCAGAGTTGGAGATGGGCGGCCCGATCGCGGGCGAGACCGCCCGCCGGCTGGCCTGCGATGCGTCCGTAAGCCGCATCGTCTTCGATGCGCAGTCGAATGTCGTGGATGTCGGGCGCGCCCGCCGACTGCCGGCGCCGGCGACCCGCCGTGCCCTGCAGGCTCGGGATGGGGGCTGCGTCTGGCCCGGCTGTGACCGGCCGGCCTCCTGGAGCCAGGCCCACCACCTGCAGAGCTGGGCGCAGGGAGGCTCCACCGATGTGGCCAATCTTGTCCTCATCTGTCGAGCCCATCACTGGAAGATCCATGAGGGCGGCTGGCTGTTGATCCGCTCCGACGAGGGCCTGGTGACCCTGCCGCCCCTGCCCGACGACCTCGGGCCGCCGTTCAGGATCGGCCCACTCGCTCATCCCCGGGCACGCGCCCCGTCCGGCGTCGACACGGGGTGAGGCTTGGCCCGAGACGGCTGCGACCCGCGGCGTTCCCCAGTCACCGGGACGCCAGCCACCATTCCTCCGTCACCGGTCGCCGATCACCGTCCCCCCGTCAGCCGTCAGTTCATCGGTGCGATCAGCACGGGTTCCCGCCCGGGCCGTTGTCGGGTAGTGAACCGGAGAAAAGAGGTCGTCCACGGCCCGGCCTGGGTCGGTCGGAGGGGTGATCTGGCGCCCGCGACCGATCGAGAGTGGCAGCCGCCCGCCACCCGAACCGAACTCCCGAACGCCCATTCGCAACCCGCCCCGCCCTGCTACGATCGGCGCGGCCCGCCGCCCTCCACACGTCACCACACGAGGCTCAGAGACCGACATGCCTCCCCGGACCCAGACTCGACCTCACACAACTCCGGCGCGCACCGCTCCTCGCCGTCCCAGCGGCCATCCAACCGGCCGGCGGCCGGGGAAGCCAGTACGGGCTCCCCGCAAGCAGCTGATCAGCTCCGACCAGCGCCGGGAGCTGAGCGGCATCGGCCTGGTCGGCGTCGGAGTTCTGCTCGGGGTCGTCCTCGCCATCCCCGGGGGAGGTTCGATCGCTCGCCCGGTGCATGACACGCTGCTCGGATCACTCGGCATCGGCGCCTGGGTCATCGCCGCCGGTCTGATCGTCACGGGGGCCCGCCTGCTCGGCCAGCATGCCTGGACCGGCGGGGCTCTGGCCGCCGCCGGAAGCATCCTGGTGGCGGTCGCCGTGCTGGGCTTCTTCGGCCTGATCTTCTCGGGCAGCGCCGGGTCGATCGGCCAGCACTTCAGCGCCGGTTTGGCAGACCGGCTCGGTGGAGCTGCTACGGCGGCGCTGATGCTCGTCCTCGTCTTCGCGGGCCTGGTGCTGGCCGTCGAGCTCCGGATCGCGCCCTTGTTCGCGGCGGTACGCGGCTGGCTCGCCAACCAGACCTCCGCGGGGCCGGCCAGCGGGGTCGTGAAGCCGGTCAAGAGGGGGCGGGAGCCGGCGGTGAGCCTGACCGGCACCGCCGCGCCGCTTGGGTTCATGCGCCCGCCGGCTCCGCCCCAGGAGCTGCTCCTCCCGCTGCTGCCCCTGCCACCCCTGGCCACGCCCCATCCCGGCGAGCCGCCCGAGGACGAGGCCGTCCCGGCCACCCCCGAGTCATTCACCCGCGAGTTCGAGGGCACGGTGGAGGCACGTCCGCTGGGGGCGATCCCCGAGGTGGCGATCCTGCACGGCGAGGGAGCCACCGAGGACGAGCCCGAACGGGTCTGGGTGCTTCCCAGCCCCGAGCTCCTCGACACCGTCGGCGGCAAGCGGGAGCGCCTCGAGAAGGAGGTGCAGGCGACCGCCGCGCTGATCACCAGCACCCTCGCCTCGTTCTCGATTCAGGCTCGGGTGGTGGGAGCCAACAGCGGCCCGACCGTCACTCAGTACGAGTTGCAGCCGGCCGCGGGCGTCCCGGTCCGCAAGATCGTCGGCGCTCAGACCGACCTCTCACTGGCCCTCGCCGCACCGATCCGGATCCAGCCCTTCATCCCGGGCAAGTCGGCGGTCGGGATCGAGGTGCCCAACAAGGCAGCACAGCTGGTCTCTCTCAAGGAGATCATCAGCGCCCCTGCCTTCAGCGACACCCGCAAGCGGCTGGCCGTCGCTCTCGGTGCCGATGTCTCCGGCCACCCCGTGGTCGGCGACCTCTGCCGGATGCCTCACCTGCTCGTCGCCGGTGCGACGGGTAGCGGCAAGTCGGTCTGCATCAACGCGATCCTGGCGGGATTCCTGCTCCAGGCGACACCGGCGCAGCTCAAGCTGATCCTGATTGATCCGAAGAGGGTCGAGCTGAGCACCTTCGCCGACGTGCCCCACCTGCTGGTACCCGTGGTGGTCGAGCCGGAGGCCGCCGTCGCCTCGCTGCGCTGGGCGTGCAAGGAGATGGAGGAGCGCTACAAGCTCTTCGCCAGTCACGGCGCCCGCAACATCGCGGCCTTCAACGAGCGTGCCCCCGGGCTCGGGGTCTCGCCGCTCCCCTACGTCGTCATCGTCATCGACGAGCTGGCCGACCTGATGATGGTCGCGGCCGGCGAGATCGAGGACCTGGTCTGCCGCGTGGCCCAGCTCGCCCGCGCCGTCGGCATCCACCTTATCGTCGCCACCCAGCGGCCGTCGGCAGACATCATCACCGGGCTGATCAAGGCCAACATCCCGAGCCGGGCCGCCTTCGCGGTCTCGAGCGGGGTCGACTCCCGGGTCATCATCGACGAGATGGGCGCCGAGAAGCTGCTCGGCCGGGGCGACATGCTCTATCTGCCCATCGACGAGGGCAAGCCGCGGCGGCTGCAGGGCGCCTTCTGCTCGGACCGCGAGCTGGAGGCTCTCATCGACTTCTGGAAGCAACAGGGGAAGCCGGAGTACCAGGAGGAGGTCTTCCAGGTGCAGGCGACGGTGTCGTGGGCCCGCGACGCCGGCAAGCGCGACCCGCTCTTCGCCAAGGCCGCCCACACCGTCGCCGCCGAGGGGCGGGCGGCGGCCTCATTGCTCCAGCGCAAGCTCAACGTCGGCTACACGCGGGCCGCCCGCCTCGTCGACCAGCTGGCCGAGCAGCGTGTGGTCGGCCCCTTCGAGGGCAGCAAATCCCGGGAGGTCCTGATGGACGTCCTCCAGGTGGACGAATTGCTGGCCGAGCTGGGGGAGGAGTAGGGGAGACCTCCCCCGGCACAGGGTTTGCTGACAGCCACTGCTATCCTTGGTCACCGGATGGCTCAGGAGTACTCGTTCGACGTCGTCAGCGACTTCGACCACCAGGAGATGGTCAACGCTGTCGA
>PMYJ01000219.1:0-8077 GCA_003170875.1 Candidatus Dormiibacterota bacterium
ACCCGGGATGAGTACTTCCGTCGGCGCGCCGACCTCACCGGTTGGGGACCTCCCGGTGGCCCGCCCGGCTCCGTCGGCGGCTCAGGACCGGGCCCGCAGCAGGCCCAGGGTGGGGATCCCGGAGCGCCGACCTCTCCGTAGCGTCGAGGCCTCGTCTCCCCTCCGGATCCGGGATCAGCGCGACACCACCGCCATGATGTCGACGTGGTCGCCGCCTTGCCGGCGGTAGTGACGCAGCACCGCGTCGGCGGATACCGTTGCTGATCTCTCGCTGCCGAGGACACGGAAGCGGTAGCCGAGCGCTGCGAGGCTTGCCAGGAGGTCCTCACCACTGACGCCCGAGACGGCCTGGAGGCCTGGGGGTGAGAATTCGAACAGCAGGGCGGGGGCGTGCCGGCGCAGCGTCTGGGTGGCCCCGGCGATGACCCGTCCCTCCGCGCCCTCGACGTCAATCTTGACCACGTCNNCCCACGCTCTCCGGGGTCCCATCGAAGGCCGAGATCGCACCGTTGCCACCGCCCAAGTGGTGGTAGAGCAGGACAGCCGCCGTGTCGCTGACCGCACACGGCAGGATGCGGACGTTGTCCAGATTGTTCACCACCGTGTTCAGCAGCAGGGCCGAGTGGTTCTGCGGTCCCGGCTCGCAGGCGATGACCCGTCCCTTGGGGCCCACCGCGCGTGCCGCCAGGATCGTGAAGTAGCCGACGGAAGCACCGACGTCGACAAAGACCGATCCAGGCTGGAGCAGCCGCAGGAGCTCCTGCGACACGTGTGGCTCATACGTTCCCTGCCTGCTCATCTCGGCCCCCACGGCGTCGTCACTCCGGACGTAGAGCTTCATCCCGCCGGAGAGTTCCATCTGCGCCAGCTCGTGGTTGGCAATGTCGTCCACACTTTGCCTTCGCGCGCCGAACTCGGGACTGCTGATGAAGTACCCGGCCAGCTCGGCGACGGTGACCCGACGATTCCTGACCAAGAACGCGTAACCGCGGTAGCCGCGCTCGTCTGGTCTCCGCCCGAGGAGAAGCCGGTAGCAGGCCAGCACGTCGCTGACCCGGGCCCGTGCATCGAAATCCCGCCGGCTGACACGCTGACTCTCGAGCTCGCGGGCGGCGTTGCGGGCACGGCGGAGAAGGGCTCTACCCTGGGGGGGCACCACCCGGTGGACAGCGTCCCGAAGCCGGCTCCCGTCCATCGGTGGAGAGGATAGGGGTTGGCCCCAACCGCGGGTTCAGGTCGGACCCGCTCCAGAGTTCGGCGGCGTCACCCGTCCACCGCCGGGACGCCGTACCAGACGGTGACCCCGCCGGTGATGATGCCCGGCTCGCCCAGCAGCTCGGTCATCAGCCGATCCACCTGAGCTGCTCCCGGCGAGGGGCCGACGATGACCGTGGTGACGTCGTGAGCCCGCAGGTCGCTCAGGTACGTCGCCCGGGTCGACGCTGAGAGGGCCGTGGGCGCCGGTGTGTCGAGGTCTCCGAGCGCGTTGAGCTCGCGCCCCAGCGGGTCCACGGTCGGGCCGATCAGGTGGCCGTCCGGTCCGGGGGTGTAGACGATCCCGAGCTGGGTCTTGAAGGCCAGATCCGACATCGCCTCCCAGAGCTCGGGGGGATAGTCGACGAACTCGTTGCCGTACGGGGTCATCAGGACCGAGCCGGTGGCCGGGAGCCGCTGCGCGGACCCGTCGGTGAAGAAGGCAGGGATGTCGAGCCGGCTCGACTGGATGGGTAGCGTCGGGATGATCGGGATCAGCGCCACGACGACGACGGCCAGCCCCAAGATCCGCCGCCGGCCCGACGCCTCCAGCACCCGGTCGAGGAAGACGGCGGCGATCACCGCCAGGGCCAGGTAACCGGCGACCATCAGGCGGACGGGCAGGAGGCTGCCAATCACCGGCAGGTGCGCGGGGATCAGCCAGGGAAGCGGGATCCGGGTGGCCGCGCCGTGGATGGTCAGGCGCCCGCCCAGCGCGAGCACCATGGCGCAGGCGAGGGTCACCGCCGAGGCCAGCACGGCGGGGTGGCGGCGCATCCGGATCGTGACGGCGACCGCCAGGACGAGCAGCGGGAGGCCGATGTAGACGCTCGAGTCCAAGACGCTGGCGGGCCCGCCGATCAGCGTGAGCTTGGTGGGGATCAGGAAGGACTCCGGACGGGCCACGTACCCGTACCCCTGGAGGGCGCCGGAGACGCGCTGGGGTCCGAGCAGAAGGAAGGCGAGCGGGTATCCGGCCAGCACCACGAAGACCGCCAGTGCGGCGGCAGCCGCCCGGAGGGCGTACCGGAGCCGTTCCTGGATCCGGTCCCGGAAGATGACGGCCACGGTGATGAGTGCCGGCACCGCCATCACCGCCGAGATGGCCAGCACCTCGCTCCCGGTCAGCAGCTGGGCGGCGGTCGCAAACCCGAGGAGGCCTCCGATCAGCCAGGCTCGGCGCCGCTGGCGCACCAGGATCTCGTCCAGGAAGAGGACGAGCAGGGGNNGGGAAGACCGCCACGAAGAGCTGGGCGTGCCCGGTGATCTGGCTGGCCATGAACGGGCTGAACTCGTAGAGCAGCCCACCGACGGCGGCCGAGACCCAGCACCGCGAGTACCGGCGCACCGCCAGGTAGGCGCACCAGCCCGAGAGCCACATGCTGAGGAGGGCCAGGACGTTGTAGGAGACGATCGGGCCCCAGAGGACGGTGACCGGTGACAGCACCAGCGATGGGAAGAGGATCGACGAGTTCCACATCAGGTTGACGCCCGTCGGGTAGTGGAGGTAGTAGGTCACCAGCGGGTTGAGGTGGTGGCTGAGCGCAAAGGGCATCCATTGCAGCCCCCAGATGGAGAGCGAGGGGTCTCCGGTCGTTCCCACGATGGTGTCGTGGCCGTTGAAGAGCCCCGGCCACATCGCCGCCAGCGCCAGCGCGAGGNNCCGCTGACCGCGCGGCTCTCGTCGCGGGCGGGTGGCTCATGGCCCGGTCAGCGTGAGCGCAGGGGCCGCCAAACCCGGTACCGTGCCAGCGCCCGGACCGCCCGAACCCCGTCCATGGCGGTGAGCTTCTTGCCCTCGGCACGGGAGCGGGCGGCGTAGCTGATCGGGACCTCGTAGATGCGGTAGCCGGAACGGAGCAGNNTTGGCGGTGACCTCGGCCTCCAGCTCGAACCCGCGAGCCTGCAGGTCGAGGGAGAGGGCGACCTCCCGGGGCAGCACCTTGTAGCCGGTCTCCATGTCCGAGAGGTAGCAGTTGTAGATGACGTTGGTGGCCAGGGTCACCAGCCGGTTGCCCATCACGTACCAGTACGAGTAGGCCGTGTGGCTGCTGAAGGCTCTCGAGCCGTAGACAATCGTGGCCTTGCCAGTCTGGATCGGCTCCAGCAATCGGGGGTAGTCCGCGGGGTCGTACTCGAGGTCGGCGTCCTGGATCAGCACCACCGCTCCCCGCGCATGCCGGAGGGCGGTGCGAATCGCCGCCCCCTTCCCCTGGTTGGCGTGGTGGCGGTAGGCGCGGACGCGGGGGTCGGAGGCTGCGCTCGCCTCCATCAGCTCCCAGGTGCGGTCGGTCGAGCCGTCATCCACCAGGATCAGCTCCAGGTCGACCTGTGAGGCGAGAACGGCGTCGAGGACCTGGGAGATGGTCCGTCCCTCGTTGAGGGCGGGCATCAGGATCGAGAGAAAGGGTGCGTCCACCGGCGCGGGCATCCTACCCCAACACTGCGGCGTGCCCAGATTGCCCTGGCGATGGTCGCGGTTCGGCCCCGCTCCCCCGCCACCAGGCGATGGTCCGGGCCAGGCCCTCCTCCAGCGGGACCCGGGGCTCCCACGCGAGGAGGCTCCGGGCCAGTCCGATGTCCGGTCGCCGCCGCCTGGGGTCGTCGACCGGCAGCGGTTCAAAGACGATCTCGCTCCGGCTCCCGCAGAGATCCCGGACCGTCCGGGCCAGCTCGAGCATGGTGATCTCGATCGGATTCCCGATGTTGACCGGTAGCGCATAGTCGCTCCCCAGCAACCGATCGATGCCGTCGACGAGGTCGTCCACGTAGCAGAGGCTCCGGGTCTGGGAACCGTCGCCGAAGACGGTGATCGGCTTGCCGGCAAGCGCCTGGCTGAGGAAGGCGGGCACCGCGCGCCCGTCGCGCCGCCGCATCCGGGGCCCATAGGTGTTGAAGATCCGGACGATCCGGGTCTCCAGTCCGTGGTGGTTGTGGTAGGCCATCGTGAAGGCCTCGGCGGCACGTTTGGCCTCGTCGTAGATGCTCCGCGGACCCACCGGGTTCACATGTCCCCAGTAGCTCTCCGGCTGAGGGTGGACCTCCGGGTCGCCGTAGACCTCGCTGGTGCTGGCGAGCAGGAAGCGCGCTCCCTTGGCCTTGGCCAGTCCCAGAGCCCGATGGGTGCCCAGGGTCCCCACCTTGATGGTCTGGATCGGCAGCAGCGCGTAGTCGATGGGACTCGCCGGCGACGCGAAATGGAGGACGGCGTCAACCGGGCCCTCCACGTCGAGGTACTCGGTGACGTCCTGCCTCTGGAAGCTGAACGCCGGGTTTCCGGTCAGCTGAGCGAGGTTGTCCAGGCTGCCGGTCACGAGGTTGTCGAGGACCACCACCTCGATGCCACGGCCGACGAGGTGGTCGCAGAGGTGCGAGCCGAGAAACCCGGCCCCCCCCGTCACCACCACTCGCCGCCTGCGTCGAGGGTTGCCGGACATCGCCGTCGATCCTAGCGTGGTCTCAGGGATGGACGTCGAACCAGACGACCACACCCCCGTTCGGAACCCCGGGCTCGCCCGTGAGCTCGCTGAAGAACTGCGCCTCCTGATTCTGGGCGCTCGAGGGTCCGACGACGATGCTGTCGACATCGTGGGCGCGCATGTCGCTCAGGTAGGTCTGGCGCAGGGAGGGAGCCAGTGCCGCGGGCGCCGTGGCCCCGTTTTCCAGCGCGGTCAGCTCCTGCCCCAGGGCGTCCGTCTCGGGGCCCCATTCGAATCCGCCCGGTCCCGGAGTGAAGACCATGCCGATCTGGGTCTTGAAGTCCATCCCCGACACCGCCTGCCACACCTCGGGGGGATAGTCGGGCAGCACGCCCCGTACGGGGCCATCAGCACCGAACCCGTGGTGGGGAGCTGGCGGGCGGCGCCGTCCGTGAAGAACGGGGGGATCAGGTACTGAGCCGAGGAGATCGGCAGACTGGGGATGAGGGGCACCAGCGCCACCGCGGCGGCGGCCAGGCCTGCGATCCGCCATCGCGAGGTCGCCTCCAGTACCTGGTCGAGGAAGACGGCCATGATCACCGCCAGAGCCAGGTAGCCGGCGACCATCAGGCGCACCGGCAGGACGTTGTCGAGTACCGGAAGGTGTTCGGGGATGATCCAGGGCAGCGGGATCCGGGTGGCGGCGTCGTGCAGGGTGAGGTGGCCNNGGGCGCCGCCGCATCCGGAAGGCGACCACGACCGCCAGGATCAGCAAGGGGACGCCGACGTACACGCTGGAGTCGAAGACGGGGGAGGTCCCGCCGATCAACTCGAAGCTGGAGGGGAGGAGGAAGGACGTCGGGCGAGCGACGAAGCCAAAGCCCTGGAGAGCGCCGGAGACCCGCCCGGGTCCGAGGAAGAGGATGTACAGGGGATACCCGGCCAGGACCACGAACGTCGCCGCGGCGACGCCGGCGGCTCTGAGCACGTACGGCAGCCGCTCCCGGAGCTGGGCGCGAAAGATCACGGCCAGGGTGATGAGCGCCGGGACCGCCATCAGCGCGGAGATCGCCAGCAGCTCCGTACCGGTGAGCAGCTGGGCCGCGGCCGCGACGCCCAGGAGGCCGCCGATCAGCCAGGCCCGGTGGCGCTGGCGGACCAGGATCTCGTCCGCGAAGAGCACGAGCAGGGGAGGGAAGACAGCCACGAAGAGGTGGGCGTGACCGGTGATCTGGACCACCAGGAACGGGCTGAACTCGTAGATCAGCCCTCCCACCACTGCGGAGAGCCAGTGCCGCGCGTATCGACGCACGGCCAGGCAGGCGCACCAGCCGGAGAGCGACATCCCCAGGACGGCCAGCACGTTGTAGGAGACGATCGGGCCGAAGAGATTGGTGACCGGGGTGAGCACCAGAGCCGGAAAGAGGATCGATGTGTTCCACATCAGATTGGCGCCCGCCGGGTAGTGGAGGTAGTCGGTCAGGAGTGGGTTGAGGTGGTGGCTGAGGGCAAAGGGCAACCACTGCAGCGACCAGATGAAGATGGAGGGGTCGCCGGTGTTGCCGACGATGGTGTCGTGCCCGGTGAAGAGCCCGGGCCACATCGCCGCCACGGCCAGCGCCAGGAAGAGGACGAGCGCCAGGGCCCCGGCGGCCGGCGGTGGCAGGCTGGGCTGACGTCGGTCCGTCCCACCGCCGGGAGAGCCGCGGACCGCGCCGGCCGGATTCGACGGCTCTGCTGTGGGTGGTGCGCGTCGCGCCCTCATCGTCGCCGGATCATATCCACAGAGTTGGGGCGACCACGCCGCCATCGGTGTGGCGTCGCCCTATCGGAGGCGGATCAGCGGCGCTCGGGGTGCTGGCCAGTCGGGGTCCGCCCGAGCCGCAGAGCCCGGAGGGCATCGCTCGGCCGCTAGAGTCCATGGCCATGGGTTCGAAGGCGGACGACCACGTCATCTGCATCATCGGCGCCGGTTACGTCGGGCTCGTGACTGCGGCTGGCCTCGCCGAGGCGGGCCGCGAGGTCCGGGTCGTCGAGGTCGACGCCGAGCGGCGGGCCGCGGTGGCGGCGGGGATCTCGCCCATCTTCGAACCGGGTCTCGACGAGCTCCTGAGCGCCGTGGTCGCTTCGGGCAGGCTCCGCGCGGTCGAGACCATGAGCGAGGGGGTCGCGGGGGCCGGGATCGTCATCGTGGCGGTCGGGACCCCGCCCACCCCTGACGGGGAGGCAGACCTCTCTCAGGTGCGCCAGGCCGTCGACCAGGCCCTCGGCGAGGTTGCCCCCGGGGCCGTCATCGCCATAAAGAGCACGGTGCCCCCCGGGACCACACGAACGCTCTCTCGCGACAGCAGCCGGCACGACGTCGCCTTCGTCATGTTTCCCGAATTTCTCCGTGAGGGCTCCGCCCTCGAGGACCTCCGCCATCCGAGTCGGGTGGTGGTCGGCGGCGAGGACNNNGAGCTGACCGGAGCCGACATCGAGCACGTGGCCGACGGGATGGGCCTCGATCCGCGGATTGGCCGCAGCTTCCTGAGCGCCGGCCTCGGCTGGGGCGGCTCCTGCTTTCCCAAGGACGTGCGGGCCCTGGAGACCTCGGCCGGGTACCACGGCCAGAGCTTCTGGCTGCTCAAGGCGTCCATCGAGGTCAACAGCCAGCAGCGGCGGCGGTTCACCGCCAAGCTCGTCCAGGGACTCGGCGGGAGCTTGGAGGGACGCCGGGTCGCCATCCTCGGCCTCGCCTTCAAGCCCTTCACGGATGACATGCGCCAGGCGCCGGCCCTGGAAGTGGTTCGCCAGCTGGAGGACCTGGGCGCCTTCGTCGTCGCCACCGACCCGGTGGCCCTCGATCGGGCGCGCCCCCTGCTGCCGCGGACGACCGTCGTCGCCGACCCCTACGAGGCGATCACCGGTGCCGACGCGGTCGGCCTGGTCACGGAGTGGCCGGAATACCGAGATCTCGACTGGGGACGCGCTATCGGCCTGATGCGGGGGCACCTCGTGGTCGACGGCCGCAACTGTCTCGACGGCGGGGCGATCGCGGGTCACGGCGGTCTCTACGTGAGCATGGGCCGCCGCCCCCGTGGTCTTAGCGCAGCGTTTCCCGAGTCCGCCCGCGAAGCTGCCCCCACTTCGGTTCCCCCCATCCCCCTCGGCTAGGCGCCGCGCCAGGGCCGTTCCCCTGCCTCTCCGGGAGGCAGCGCCAGGCGGTACCCTCCGCCCCTCCGGTGGGTGGCGCGTCAGCTGGCGAACGCAGTCGTCACATCGTCGGGGCGCAGCGGGACGGAGAACCCCTGGAGGAGTTCGTATCCGTCCACTGAGACCTCGTGGGCCGTCACTCCCATGCTGCGCATCAGCGCCTGAAAGATCCCGATGTTGGGGTCCCCGTCCACGAACAGCCAGGCGGG
>PMYJ01000219.1:8085-9549 GCA_003170875.1 Candidatus Dormiibacterota bacterium
AGGTAGACGATGGGCCGGGCCACCCAGTAGTCGCCGAACAGGACGGTCACGTGGCGCGCCTCGAGCTCCGTGACGATCTGGGTCCTGTTCAGGGGGATGGGAGCGCCAGTCGTGGTGTAGGGCAGAGCGTCGACGGTCGGGCCGTAGGCTGTGAATGCCGCGATGACCAGGTAGGCGATGCCGAGCCCGGCTGCGACAAATCGCCAGCGCGATCTGACCATCAGCACCAGGGTGGCGGCCACGGCAAGTGGGATGGCGAGGGGGAGGAGGTAGCGGGGCTCGCACGGCACATCGTTGAACCGGCCGGCAACCACGGCGACCACCGCCACCGGCGCGATGGCGAGCAGCATCTCAACCGGCTCCACGGACCGAAGATCGCCCCGGAGCAGGCGCCCGATCGGCTTCCGGCGCAGCCACAGGACGGCCGCGGCCAGGGCGGCCAGGCCGATCCAGGCAACCCAGGGCGTCACGGTGTTGCTGCCGCACTCCGAGGAGGTGCCCGCGAAGATCGGCAATTCCTGCTCCACCAGGCCCTTGATGGCATGCGGGATCGACGTCGCGTAGCTGGGTAGGTTCTGCAGCGAGGCCAGGTGATGACTGGCGTTGTACGCGAGCCATGGTGAGAATCCGACGAGGAGACCGCCCAGGGCCGCCCCCGCCCCGCGCAGGGTCCGCCTCCACCCCAGCGCCGGCGCGCGGCAGAGGAGAGCCACGGCCACGGGTGCCAGCGGTACGGCGATGAGCAGGTAGTTCCAGAGGCCGATGCCGGCCACCAGGCCGAGCAGGATCCAGTTGCGGAACCGGTTGCCCCGGGGCTGCCAACCGATGCGGGCCGCCAGGCAGAGACAGACCACGGCCAGGACCATGGTCTCGGCATATCCGCTGCGCGCCTTCATCGACCAGACCAGCTCGAAGACGGGGAATACGGTGCCGACGCAGGCGAGTAGGAGTCCCGCGGTGTGGCGGCCGAAGATCGTGTGCCCGAGGTCGTAGAGGGCCAGGACGAAGAGCGCCCCGACCAGCGCGAGGGGCACCCGCACGGCGAGCACGGTGGGTCCGAGCAGCCAGACGAAGGGCGCGATGATGTAGCTCTCGAGCGCCGCCTGGTAGTGCTGGTTGGACTCCATGAGGACCAGGTGCCCCTGGGTGATTCGCAGGGCGGTGAACGCGGTCGTCGACTCGTCGCCGTCCAGGCCGGTGTGCAGGCCGAAGATCAGCCGGCTCGCGAAGGCGGCCACCAGGAGGAGCAGCAGGGCCGCCATGGTGCCCCGCACGCCGAGGTCAGCTCTCTGCCCGGCCTCGCGGAATCCCACCGGGCCCCCGTCGACCGCCACCGAACCCACCGGCGTCGCTGTGCGAGGCGCATCGGCAGGCTGGGTCACGGGTGGGCATGGTATCGGGCGGGAGAGGTGTGGAGGCGGTCGGGCCGCTCGCCCCGGTCATCCAGGGCACACCACCCGGGCG
>PMYJ01000234.1 GCA_003170875.1 Candidatus Dormiibacterota bacterium
CGCATCCGTGAGTTCGCCGCCGAATACGGGATCCGCAACCTCTTCGCGGAGGGAATCTGCCACCTGGTGATGGTGGAGCGCGGCTTCATCCGCCCCGGCGGCGTGGTGGTCGGCGCCGACTCCCACAGCACCACCTACGGGGCGCTGGGATGCTTCGCCACCGGGATGGGCTCCACCGACATCGGGGTGACCATGGCCACCGGGCGCTCCTGGTTCCGAGTGCCGGAGACCCTCCGGATCGAGGTGACCGGCGATCTGGCCAGGGGAGTGCAGGCCAAGGATCTCGCCCTCCACGTGATCCGTCGGCTCGGCGCCGAGGGCGCCAACTACCTCGCCGTCGAGTGGGGCGGCCCGACGGTCAGCGCGATGGGACTGTCGGAGCGGCTCACCCTCTCCAACCTCTCGGTCGATTTCGGCGCCAAGTGCGGGCTCTGCGAGGTCGACGCCAAGACCTGGGAGTACCTCCACCTCCCCGACGGAGGCGACTTGCGCCCGACCGAGCCGTCATACGCCGAGGTCCTGAACGTCGACGTCAGCGACCTGGAGCCCCAGGTCTCGGCGCCGCCCGCCATCGAGAACGTGCGGCCGCTCTCGGAGCTGGCCGGCATCCACCTCGACGAGGTGTTCATCGGGAGCTGCGCCAACGGGCGGATCGAGGACATGGCGATCGTCGCCGGCATGCTCGAGGGCCGGCAGGTGAGCCCGACCACTCGGACCATCATCATCCCGGGCACCCGCACCGCCTACGTGCAGGCGCTGGAGCGCGGCTACATCGACACCTTCGTGCGCGCCGGGGCGGTGGTGATGGCCGCCGGCTGCGGTCCGTGCCTGGGCCGCCAGCACGGTACCCTCGGCCCCGGCGAGAGGGCCCTCTCCACCAGCATGCGCAACTACCCGGGCCGCATGGGCAGCCCGGACGCCGAGATCTACCTGGCCAACCCGGCGGTGGCGGCTGCGTCCGCCCTGGCCGGGGTCATCGCCGACCCACGGGAGGAGAACTGATGGCGCGGGTCTTCCGCTTCGGGGACGGCATCTCCACCGATGCCATCATGCCCGGCCGCTACAACCTGACCACCGACCCGGATGCGCTCGCCAAGGCCTGCTTCATCGAGAACCGCCCCGACTTCCACGAGACGGTGCGCACAGGCGACGTGATCGTGGCGGGCAACAACTTCGGCTGCGGCAGCTCCCGGGAGCACGCGCCCCTCTCCATCAAGGCGAGCGGGGTCAGCGCGGTGGTGGCCCGGTCGTTCGCCCGCATCTTCTACCGCAACGCGGTCAATCTCGGGCTGCCCGTGATCCGCTGCGCCGACCTCTACGACGCTGTCCAGGACGGCGACGAGGTCGTGGTCGACATCGATCAAGGCACCATCGTGGCCAATGGCCGGACCTTCCAGGGTGAGGCGCCCTCGGCGGTCGCCCGCCGGATCAGCGAGGCCGGCTCGCTCGTCGAATTGATCAAGAATCACGGCTGGGCCGCCATCGAAGAGGTGGTCTGAAGATGCCGAACGCTGAAGGAGGTCTGACCGTGGCTGGATTGACCGCTGCCTGTCCGGAGTGCGACGCCCAAGTGGCGATCGGCGACGACGCCGAAGTCGGGGAGATCGTCTCCTGCACGGAGTGCGGCGCCGACCTGGAGATCCGGGGGCTGACCCCGGCCCGCCTGGAGGTCGCGCCACCCGAAGAGGAGGACTGGGGCGAGTGACCTCTCCCCGTATCGGCATCCTCTGCTCCCGGATCCGGGTGGAGGAGAAGCTGCTCCTCCAGGCTTTCCGTGCGCGCGGCGCCGAGCCGGAGCGGATCGACGACGACGAGGCCGTCCTCGAGATCCGCGGCCCTGCCGGCGCTCCGCCCCGATGGGACGTCGTCTTCGACCGCAGCCTCAGCCAGACCCGGGCGCTGGCTGCGCTCCGCGTCCTGGAAGCGCAGGGGGTGACGACCGTCAACACCGCCGCGGTGGTCGCCACCTGCGGGGATAAGCTCGCGACCAGCGCAGCCCTCGCCGCGCGCGGCCTGCCGTCCCCGCGGACCCTGGTCGCCTTCGCCCCGGAGGCGGCGCTGCGCGCCATCGAGGAGCTGGGCTACCCCGTCGTGATCAAGCCCGCAGTCGGTTCATGGGGCCGGATGGTCTCTCGTCTCAACGACCGCGACGCCGCCGAGGCAGTGCTCGAGCACAAGCGCGCCCTCGGCTCCGCCGCCGACTCCGTGTACTACATGCAGGAGCACGTCGACAAGCCGGGCCGCGACATCCGCAGCTTCGTGGTGGGCGGCGAGACCATCTGCGCCATCTACCGGGAGTCCGAGCACTGGATCACCAACACCGCGCGCGGGGGCCACGCCTCCAATTGCCCGGTGACGGCCGAGATCGACCGGCTCTCCCGCGGCGCCGCTGACGCGGTGGGGGGAGGGATGGTGGCCGTCGACCTCCTGGAGCGCGGCGACGGCGAGCTGCTCATCTCCGAGGTCAACCACACCATGGAGTTCCGCAACAGCATCGACACGACCGGCGTCGACATCCCCGGCCGGATGGCCGAGCACGTGCTCTCGCTGGCCCGGCGCCCCGACGCTGTGGAAGCCGCATCGTGACCACCACTGCCGCGAGCACCATCGCGGTCGGCGACCTCCTGCTCGAGATGCTCGCCATCCCGAGCCCGACCGGGAGCGAATGGCGCCTGGCGCGCGCGCTCCGCGACCGGCTGGCGGGTGCCGGCTTCGGCGCTGAGATCGACCCGGCCGGCAACGTCGTCGCCGGCTGGGGTGACGGGCCGCGTGAGGTCATGTTGCTCGGCCACCTGGACACCGTCCCCGGCACCATCCCGCCGCGACGCGAGGCCGGCCGGATATTCGGCCGGGGCTCGGTCGACGCCAAGGGCCCGCTGGCGGCGGCGATCGCCGCGGTCGCGCTCCAGCCGAGGAGCGGGCCCACGCGTTTCACCGTGATCGGTTGCGTCGATGAGGAGGGCGACTCCCGCGGCGCCCGCCAGGTCGCGACCCGCACCTCCCCCGCCGCCCTCATCGTCCTGGAGCCGAGCGGCTGGGAGGCGGTGACCGTCGGGTACCGGGGCATCGTCCGCGCCGAGCTGCGCCTCGAGGACGCCCTCCGCCATCGGGCCGCCCCCGAATCGACGGTCGCCGACCGCCTCGTGGCCCTGCTCGCCCACCTCCAGGCGCAGCTCGGGGACCGCGGTGCCGGCAGGAGCCCCTTCCACCGGGCCGACCTGTGCGTGACCGGGCTCGAGGTGATGGACACCGGCCTCCGCGAGACCGCGGTGGCGCGGCTCCAATTCCGGCTGCCCCCGGACCTCGACTCCACATCCCTGCTCGACTGGCTCGACGGGGAGCGGGGCGAGGCCGAGCTTCTGGTTCAATTCGCAGTTGACGCGATCCATACCCCCCGCGACAGCCGGGTGGCTCGAGCCCTCAGCCGCGCCATCCGCCGTCAGGGTGGGGCCCCGCGGCACAAGGTCAAGACGGGAACCGCCGACATGAACCTTCTGGTCCCCCGATGGAGTTGCCCCGCCGTCGCCTACGGCCCCGGCGACTCGCATCTCGACCACACCCCCGAGGAGGCCGTGGACGTCGCGGAGCTGGAGCGCGCGGTGGCGGTGCTCGACGGCGCCCTGGAGGAGCTGAGCCGGTGAGAGCGATCGTCCAGGGCGGGTCCGGATACGCCGGCGGCGAGCTGCTCCGGCTGCTCGCCGGCCACCCGGACATCGAGGTGGCCCAAGTCTCGTCCGAGCGGCTGCGCGGCAAGCCGGTCGCCGCCGTCCATCCCCAGCTCCGCGACCGGAACGACCTCTGCTTCTGCGGCCGCGACGACCTTGAGCCTGCCGACGTCGTCTTCTCGGCGCTCCGCCATGGGGACTCCGCCCCGCGCATCGCGGAGACCCTGGCCCTGGCCCCGGTGGTCGTCGACCTCTCCGCCGACTTCCGACTCCACGACCCCGCCGACTATCCCCGCTGGTACGGGTGGGAACACCCCTGCCCGGAGCTGCTCCCCGGCTTCGTGAACGGACTGGCGGAGCTGCATCGCGAGCAGATCGCGACCGGCGACCGGCTCGCCATCGGCGGCTGCGTGGCGACGGCCAGCATCCTCGCCCTGGCGCCCTTCGTCCGAGCCGGCCTGGTCGACCCGGCCATGCCGATCGTGGTCGACGCCCTGATCGGCTCCTCGGCGGCGGGCTCGGAGCCGACCCCGACCTCGCACCACCCCCATCGCAGCGGCGCCATGCACAGCTTCGCCCCCACCGGGCACCGCCACACCGCCGAGATCCTCCAGGAGCTACGCGCCCTCGGCACGGTCGGCGAGGTGGCTCTGACCGTCACCTCGGTGGAGGCGGTCCGGGGCATCCTGGTCACCGCCCACCTCTGGCTCAGGGAACCGCTGGGGGAGAGAGAGATCTGGCGCGTGCTGCGCACGGCGACCGGGGCCGAGCCTTTCCTCCGGGTCGTCAAGCAGGCCCACGGGCTGCACCGTCACCCCGACCCGCGCCTGGTCACAGGCACCAACTTCTGCGACCTCGGCTTCAGCCGCGACCCGCACTCCCGCCGCCTGGTGGTCACCGCGGCCATCGACAACCTCGTCAAGGGCGCGGCCGGCCAGGCGGTCGAGGCGGCCAACATCCGGCTCGGCTTCCCGGAGACGGCGGGCCTGGAGCTCGGCGCCATCTACCCGCTGTGACCACCGTCGTCAAGATCGGCGGCAGCCTGGAGCTCGCCGAGGCCGGACCACTGCTCGCCGAGCTGGCCGCCTTCGACGGACGGCTGGTAATCCTCCACGGCGCCCACCTCCAGCTCGACTGGCTGGCGACACTCCTCGGACATCCACCGCGGATGGTCACCTCGGTCCGCGGCGAGGTGACCCGGTACACCGACCGGGAGACCATGGACCACTTCCTGATGGCGTACTGCGGACTGGTCAACAAGCGGCTGGTGGAGGGACTGCGCCGCGAGGGCGCGGACGCGGTGGGGCTCTCGGCGATGGACGGGGGGATCGCCACAGGCCGGCGCAAGCCCGATCTCCGGATCGTCGAGGGCGATCGCCAGCGCCTCCTCCACGACAACCACGCCGGCACCATCGAGGCGGTCGACGCCTCCCTGCTCCACCTCCTCCTCGACGCCGGCCGGCTCCCGGTGCTGACGCCCCCCGCCATCTCCGACCAGGGCGAGGCGATCAACGTCGACGGTGATCGCCTCGCGGCGGAGGTGGCCATCGCGCTGGGTGCGCAGCGCCTATTGATCCTGATGAACGTGCCGGGGCTGCTCCGCGACCCCGCCGACGAGGCGAGCCTCATCCCGCGCCTCGGCCCGAACGAGATCGAGGCCCACCTCCCCCTGGCGCGAGGCCGGGCCCGGGTCAAGCTGCTGGCCGCCCGGCGCGCGCTGGAGGGTGGCGTGCCCGCAGTGCTGCTCGGCGACGGCCGGGGGGAGCGCCCGCTGGCCCGCGCGCTGGGCGGTTCCGGGACCTGGATCGCCGCCCGGGAGCAACTCCCCCTCGCCACCTGACCCCGAAAGCGGGAGGATTGCAGCGAGTGAGCCCAGATCCCGACCTCCGCGAGGTCATCGCCGCCACCCCCGAGCCCCGCCTGCAGGGCTGCCGGCTGTGAACGACCTCGCTCTGCGCGTCCTCCAGATCGTCGACGCGGCCGCGTTCCTGCTCATCGGGGTGCTCGCCCTTCGCGACTGGTGGCGGGGCCGTGAGGGACGGCACGGCTACCTGGCGATCGCGCTGGGCAGCCTGGGGCTGGTGGCCCTCGGGGCCGGCATCGAGCCGCTCGCCGGCCACCCGGCGACCTTCGCCAGCGTCCTGGTCGTCACCTCCATGGTCTCGGCCGGGGCGCTCGTCCTCTACCGGCACTCGGTGCTGCCCCTCCCGTGGTGGGTGCTCATGGTGGCGGGCCTGGGGCTGGCGGGCGCCACCGCGCTCAGCTTCGTGGTGGGCCTGCCGGTCGCCGCCCGCCCCGGGGTGGCGCCGACACCGGAACAGAAGCTGGCACTCGACATCCTCCTGGTGGTCTGGTGCCTGGCCGTGGCGGAGCCCGCGTACCGATTGGCCCGCCTCTCGGCCGACCTCCCCGCGGTGCAGCGCGCTCGGATGCGCTCGATCGCCGCCGGCTATGGCGGGATCATGATCGTGGCCGCCCTGATCCTGGTGGCCTTCACGATCGGCGGTGACGGCCTCGCCATCGCCCTGCAGGCGTTCGCCCTGGTCTGCGTCCCGCCGCTCTACGCGGGATTCGCGCCACCCGGGTGGCTGCGCCGGATCTGGCGCCGGCCCGAGGAGGACCGCCTCCGCCACGCCATCCACGACCTCCTCCTGTACAGCCCCGACCGGGCCGCGCTGGCGGGCCGCGGTCTCGACTGGGCGATCCGGCTGGTCGGCGGCGGCGCCGGGCTGATCGCCGACGTGGGCGGCGAGCTGCTCGCCTCCCAGGGGATCTTCGACTCCGAGGCGCGCGAGATCCTGGCGCTGCTCCCCCTCCCCTCCCCGGCCACCCTGGTGCGGCTGCGCAGCGGTTCCCACACCGCCATCGTCCACAGCCTCCCGATGAACGCCGGGGAGGGCGCCCTGGTCGTCCTGGCCGGCCCCCTCTCCCCCACGTTCGACGCCGAGGAGGCCGATTGGCTCGCCGGCTACACCGCGTCGCTCTCCATCGCCCTGGACCGGGTGCGGGTGGCCGAACTGGCGGTGGAGACCGAGGCCGAGCTGCGCAACGCCCGGGACCTGGCCCAGGCCGCCAACCAGGCCAAGAACGAATTCCTCTCCCGGCTGAGCCACGAGCTGCGCACCCCGCTCACCGCCATGATCGGCTTTGCCGACCTCCTCCTCACCGAGCCTCTCGATCCCCAGCAGGAGCACCACGTCCGCACCATCCTCAAGGCGGGCGACCATCTCCTGGCCCTTGTCAACGACATCCTCGACATCTCCCGCATCGAGGAGGGCCGGCTCTCGCTCACCCCGGAGCCCGTCGCGGTGCGGCACCTGGTCGGCGAGGTGCTCGACCTCACCCGTCCGATGGCCGCTGAGCTGGAGACCACGGTCCGGGTCACGGGCATCCCGGAGGAGCTGATCGTCGACGCCGACCACCAGCGGCTCAAGCAGGTGCTGCTCAACTTCGTCTCCAACGCCATCAAGTACAACCGGCGCGGAGGCTGGGTGGAGATCACCGCGGCCACCCGCGGCGGCAGCTGCCGGATCGCCGTCCAGGACAGCGGGCCGGGCCTTCGGCACGAGGAGATGGAGCGGCTCTTCGCGCCCTTCGAGCGCCTCTCGGCAGCCACGTCCGGTGTCGAGGGCACTGGCCTGGGGCTCGCCCTCTCCAAGTCGCTGACGGAGGCGATGGGCGGCCGGATCGGGGTGCAAAGCCGGGTGGGTAAGGGCTGCAGCTTCTGGGTCGAGCTGCCGCTCAGGTCCGGTGGTGCCGGGCTGCCGGCTGCGGAAGAGATCGTGCTGACGGCGAACGACGGTGAGGTCGAGCTGGCGGCGTCGGTCGAGGAGAGCCTGGTGGGGCACCGCGCCGGCGAGCTGACGGCGACTCCGGAGGGCGAGCCGGGCGCGGCCGCAGGGACTGAGACCGGCGACCACCCTGCCGGGTGACCGAACAGCCGGAGGTCAGGTCCCTGAAAGGGACCCCACCGGCCGCACCCTCCAGGCCTCCCCATCCCACCACGCGCGCCCGTCCGGCGACAGCCGCGCTACCGCCGGGGCGGGGGCAGGGATCGGCCGCCATCCACCGCCGTCCCACCTCCAGCGACCGTCGTCCGAGACGGGCAGGTCGGCGGGCGGAGCGGCACGGGTGAAGAGGTCCCAGTCCGCCGCCTGAATCTCGCCGGACCCGGGGCTGTACACGCGGAGGCGCTGGTGCCCGATGGTCACTCGGCTGCGCCTCAGCGGTCCGAGCTGGGTGCGCGGGAACGTATCGACCACCCGCCGGGGAGTCCAGCGCAGCAAGCGGCCACTGTCGAGAACCGAGACGGCTTCGTCGGTCACCGCGATGACCCGATGGTGGATGAAGAGGCCACTGATGAGCCTGGCCACCACCAGGCCGAGCAGGATGGAGAGCGGGAACACCACGCCGGGCCACGCTCCTTTCTGACCGGAGAGGCCGAGGGTGAGAAGCCACGCCGGCACGACGACAACGCTGTACCCAATCAGGCTCAGCGGGACCGCCCACCAGAGGGAGCCGCTGTCCGCGGCGGCCACGTAGCGAATGACGGACCCGGGCGGAAGCAGCCGGAGCGCCCTCTGGATCATCCGGCGCCTGGCCCACTCGTTGGTCAACTCGCCCTCCCAACTGGCTGCGGCCGCCATTATCCGCGCTCGCCGGGCGGCTGGTCGCCCCGACCGCGGATCAGGTGCCCGGAAGAGTCCCTGCCTGGGCCATGGTGGCGACGGTCAGCACCAGCACCACGAAGACGCCCAGCACCAGCGTGCCGGCGGCGGTCACCAGGAGCACCGCGCTCCCCGCCAGGCCCGTCCGCGGCCACGCGTACGCGGGCGCCTCCTCCTTCGAGCCCTGGAACATGATCAGCGTCACCCGCAGGTAGTAGAAGACCGACACCGCGCTGGTGCCGATCCCCCAGAGCGCGAGCGCGACGTTGTGGGCCTGGATGGCGGCCGCGAAGACCAGGAACTTGCCGATGAAGCCGGCGGTGAACGGAAAGCCCGCCAGTGAGAGCAGGAAGAATGCCAGCGCCGCGGCCACGTACGGCCGCCGGTGCCACAGTCCGCGCAGGTGGTCGTAGCTGTCGAGGTCCTCGCCCCGCCCGCTCATCACCGTGACCACGGCGAAGGCACCGAGATTGGTGAACGCGTAGGCGGCGAGGTAGTAGAGGGCACCCTGAACGCCGAGCGGGGTGCCAACTCCCACCGCCACTCCGATCAGGATGTAGCCGGCCTGGGCGATGCCCGAGTAGGCGAGCATCCGCTTGATGCTGTTCTGCGTCAGCGCGGCGAGGTTGCCGACCACCATGGAGAGGATGGCGACCGCGATCACCACCGCGCTCCAGCGGCTGTAGTAGGAGGCGAAGGCGTCGTCGAAGAGGCGGATGATCACGATGAAGGCGGCGACCTTGGTGGCGACGCTCATGAAGGTGGTCACCGAGGTGGGGGCCCCCTGGTACACGTCGGGCGTCCAGGCATGGAAGGGCGCCGCGCTCACCTTGAAGGCGAGGCCGACGAACATCAGGATGATCCCGCCGACCAGCAGCGGGTCGACGGGCAGCGAGCGGCTCATCGCCTCGGCGATCTGGGCGAGCTGCGTGTGCCCGGTCTCGCCGTACACCAGGGCCATCCCGAAGAGGAGGAATGCGGAGGCGAAGGAGCCGAGCAGCAGGTACTTGACCGCCGCCTCCTGGGAGCGCTCCTCCTGGCGGGAGAATCCGCTCAGGATGTAGAGCGAGATCGAGAGCAGCTCGATGGCGAGGAAGATGACCATCAGGCTGGT
>PMYJ01000028.1 GCA_003170875.1 Candidatus Dormiibacterota bacterium
GAGCGCGAGCTGGAGGCCGCGGGTCTCCGCTACCGGCTGGAGAGCGGCTCGCTGATCATCGCCACCCAGGAGGTGCGCGACCTGCTCAACATCCTGCGGGCGATCGACGACCCCACCGACCAGGTGGCCCTGGCCGCCGCACTGCGCAGCCCGGCGTACGGCTGCAGTGACAGCGAGCTGGTGAGCTGGAAGGCGTCGGGGGGACATTGGTCGTACGAGCGGTCGGGGGGTGGCGAGGAGGCGAGGGTGGCCGTCGCGATGGCAGACCTCAGCGAGCTCCACCGGCTGCGGCACGCCATGTCGGTGCCGGCCCTGATCGAGGAGGTGCGCTCTCGCCGGCTGCTCCGCGCCGCCGCCTACGACGACTGGCGGCCGCGCGAGGCCCATCGGCGCTACCGCTTCGTCGCCGAGCAGGCGCGGGCTCTGGCCCGCAGCGGGCGCAGCACCCTGCACGACACCGTGGACCACCTGGAGCGGCTCGCTCGCAGCCCCACCTACGACTCCGTCGCCACAGAGATGTCCCCGGATGAGCACTCGGTGCGGGTGATGACGGTGCACGCGGCGAAGGGCCTGGAGTTTCCCATCGTCATCGTCACCGGCCTGGGGCGCAAGCCGGTGACGAGGCGATCCCCGATCGTCACCGATCACCTCTCAGGCAGCGTCGAGCTGCTGGTCGGCGGCTTCGCCACCGAGGGTAGGGAGGCGCTGGACGTACGCGAGAGCGCGATGGAGGCCGCGGAGCGGGTGCGCCTCCTCTATGTGGCGCTCACCCGCGCCCGAGACCACTTGGTGGTCGGGGTTTTCCGGGCGGCCACCAAGGGTGACGAGACCGATGCCGGCCGGCTTGATCCGCGTCTGCGCGCGTGCGAGGGGGTGGACGTCCTGGAAGAGAGGTGGGAGCCGCCCGGTGCTCCTCGACCCGCGGCTCCGCCCGATGGGACGACCCTGGCGGAGCAGCGGAGCGCCGAGGAGGCGTGGGTGGCTCGGCGTGCCGGGCTGCTCGCCCAGCTGGGCGTCCTGAGGACGCAGAGCGCCACCGGCCTCGCCCATGCCGACGCCGAGGCCGGACTCGCTCCCGAGGTGGGCGAGGACATAGCGGCCAGCCGGCGCGGGCGTGCCGCCACCTCGCGAGGTCGCGCGGTCCACGCGGTGCTGCAGGTGATCGACCTGGCCACCCGGGCTGGCCTCGACGACCTCGCCCAGGCCCAGGCGGCGGCGGAGGGGATCCCCGCGCAGGCTGCGGAGGTGGCGCGGCTGGTCCGGGCGGCCTGCGACAGCGAGCCGGTCCGCCGCGCGGCGACCGCGCGGCACTGGCGGGAGGTTCCGCTGGGCGCCCCCGTCGGTGGGGTGCTGCTGGAGGGCTTCGTTGACCTCCTCTATGAGCTCCCGGACGGCCGGCTGGTGATCGTCGACTACAAGACCGACAGCGTTCGCGGCGCCGAGGTGGACCGCCGGATGGAGCGCTACCGGCTGCAGGGCGGCGTCTATGGCCTCCTGGTGGCCGAGGTGACCCGGCGGGAGGTGGCCCGCATCGAGTTCGTCTTCGCCACGGCAGGTGAGGTGCGGACGGTCACCGACGTCGACACCGTCGTCGGCGAGGTGGGGGCGCTGCTGTCCTCCGCCAGCGCCTCGTCGGTGGACCAGGCGGGGCGCCGTGGCTGAGCTGAGGATGAACGGGTGTCGCGGCACTCAACCCGCGGGTCTGCGGGCAAGGGACGTCGGGGGATGAGCGCTGCGGACCGGGTGATGTCAGCGCTGGCCGCCGGCGAGCCACTCGACGACGATCAACTCGCTCAGGCAACGGGCTACGACCGCCATTACGTGAACAGCGTCTGCCGGAGATTCGAGGCCCAAGGCCTCGTCGAGCGCCGCCCGGGACCGGCGGGGAAGATCGTGAATGCGCTCCGTGGGGACTCGCGGCGAGCCGTCGTGGGAGTCGAGGCAGAGGTGCACCGCCCGCTGCGTCCTGAGGTGGGGTCACCTGCCCTTCTCGCGCGTCGGGCCCCCGCGCTCCCGATGGAGGTGGGGGTGCCGCCCGTGCTGGAACCAGCGCGAACCCTGGTGATCCTGCCCTGCTCCGCACGAAAGGACGAGGATGCTCCTGCTCTCGACCGCTCGGTCGCAATCCTCGATCAGCTGAGCCCAGAGCTGACCCGTGAGCTCAGCGCAGCGCGCTCGCGCAACCGCCAGTTGGCTGGCGCCAACGGGCCGCTGGCTCCGGCCTGGCGGCGGTATGCCGGACACCTGTACACGGCGTTGGCGGGAGTGATGCCCGATGCCCTCGAGTCGGGCATCCATCTCCTCATCATCAGTGGAGGGTTGGGCGTGGTGCTGGCCGAGGAGCAGATCCCCATGTACAACAGGATCTTCTCACCCGGCCTCTGGCCGCATGACCTGATTCCGCGCTGCCTTGCCGACTATGCGGCTCGACATCAGATCCGCGAGGTGCGGGCCTTTGCTGGAGCCGCGACGCCGTACGCGCATGTCATCAGGCGCGTACGTTGGGAGGTCACCGCCGTGGAGGATGCCGTGCTTATCTCGCCAGCCGGCCCTGCCCGCGGGGCACTGGTTCCGGTTT
>PMYJ01000020.1 GCA_003170875.1 Candidatus Dormiibacterota bacterium
CCGATGGCGTAGACGTAGCGCCCGAAGCGGGTGCGCTGGAGCAGCAGCGTCCAGAGGCCGAGCACGCCGAGGACGATCGGGATGATGTAGGGAACCCCCTCGATGACGCCGACGTGAGCCCGGTTGATATTGCAGATGACGACCACCACCACCCCGGCCACGGCGATGACGCAGATCTTGGCCAGGGAGAGCCCCGCCGGAGGGGCCACCAGGCCGCTGCGCCGGCGGCGCGAGTCACGCAGCCAGAGCCATGCGGCGGCCGCTCCCGCCATCACGACCAGGGCGATCCATCCCACCGCGGGGGCGAACTTCCCGTTGAAGATGTTGTAGAGGGCGAGCTCGTTGGCGAACCGCCGGCTGGTGAGGGAGACGAGCCCCGAGCTGCTGAGGATGATGAAGGTCACCCCCTCCAGGATCAGGCTGACGGCGAGGGTGACCACCAGCGCGGGCATCTTCAGCCGGGCGATGATGCTCCCCTGGATGAGGCCGATGCCCGCGCAGAGGAGCAGGGTGACGACGATCGCCGCCCACCACGGCCAGCCCGGGCCGCTCGGCGGACACTGGACGGCGGCAGCGCTGGCGGCACTGCAGGGCACGGTTGGCTGCACCAGCTCGCAGACGACGACCGCGGCCAGGCCCATCACCAATCCCACCGAGAGGTCGATCTCGCCGAGCAGCAGCACGAAGATCTCGGCCATCGCCAGGACCATGTAGATGGAGCTCTGGGAGAAGAGGTTGACCAGGTTGAGGGGCTCGAGGAACCGGCTGTTGAGGACCTGGAAGACGATCGCGATCCCGACGATGCCGACGACGACGGGGAGCACCCCGCTGTCGCCGTTCCTCACTCGCAGCCACCAGCCGCGCAGGTACTGACCCAGGGTCTGGGCGGTGAGCTCGGCCGTCTCGGCAAGAGCGACCTCCCCGGCCGCCGTCAGGGCCGTTTCCGGCTCGGCGACGATGGGCACCGTCGACTGCGCTTTCGGGATCGTCGGGTCGTCCTCGATGGGTGCCATGGCTACGCCTGTCTCCCGTTCACAGTTGCGGACCGCCCCTCCGACCGCCCCGAGCCCCCGGTGGTCATGTACTCCACCGTGCTCTGCCGGTCGAAGCCCGACGCCGGCCCCTCGACCACCATCCGGCCCAGGTGGAGCACCGCGATCCGGTCCGCCACCTCGAAGACGTCGTTGAGGTTGTGCGAGATCACCATCACCGCCAGCCCCCGGTCCCGCAGCCGCCGCACCAGATCCAGCACCATCCGCGTCTGGACCACCCCGAGGGCCGCGGTGGGCTCGTCCAAGAGCACCACCTTGGAGTTCCACATCACCGCCTTGGCCACCGCCACCGACTGGCGCTGGCCTCCCGAGAGCGAGGCCACCGGCTGCCGGATCGACCGCACCGTGGTCACCCTCAACCCGCTCAGGGTCTCGGCCGCCGCACGCTCCATGCTGTCCTCGTCGAGCAGCTGGCGGCGCACCCTCTCCCGCCCCAGGAACATGTTCTGCACGATGTCCAGATTGTCGGCCAGCGCCAGGTCCTGGTACACCGTCTCGATGCCCAGCTCGGCGGCGTCACGCGCACCCCGGATGTGCACCTGCCGCCCTTCGAAATAGATCTGCCCGTGATCCGGCTGGTGCACCCCCGCAATGCACCGGGTGAGCACCGACTTGCCCGCGCCGTTGTCCCCGCACAGACCGGTCACCTGCCCAGCCGGCAGATCCATGTCCACGCTGTACAGCGCCTGCACCGGACCGAAGTGCTTGTCGATCCCCCGAAGGCTCAGCAACGGCTCTGCGTCGGGCACGGTTCTCTGCTCAGGCTGGCGCATCTCACTTGCCACGGATCATTGACGCGGTATCGCCGGCTCCGCTCCGGAGCCGTCTCTCCTCTTCCCACGCTGGCCCCCGGGCGGGGCCCACCGGCCGGCCGCACCGAGCTTACTGTGTCGCTAGTCCCACTCTGGCGGCCTTGCCCCGGCCCGGGCGTCGACCGGGCTGCGCCCGCACGGTGCGGGCGCAGCCCAGCGGCGCCACCGAGGATGGGGTCGTCAGTAGCGCACTTTCAGAGGGTTACGAGATGCTGTCCGTCGTGCAGAGGGCAGCACCTGCCAGAGCACAGATGGCCGAGGCGGTGTCGAAACCGTCCTTGACCACGGTGGTCTCCATGTTGGCCTTGTTGACCCACACCGGGGTCAGCAGGGATGCGGGCTCCGTGATGCTCGCGTTCGCGGGATCCGTGGTGGTCCCGTTCAGCAGAGCCGCCGGGACCTTGTCCTTGGCCAGAAGGATGGTGGCCATGGCGACCGCGTCCTGGGCCTCCTGGTACACCGCCTTGTAGACCGAGCCGCACTGCCAACCCTCGAGGATGTAGGCCATCCCCTGAGCGGTCGCGTCCTGCCCGGTGGTCGGGAACTTGCCGGCCTGCACGCCGTCGGCCTGGAGGTCCGTGATAACGGCGCCAGCAAGCCCGTCGTTGGCCTCGATGCTGGCGTTGATAGTCTTGTTGGCCGTGTACTCCTGCTGGAAGATGGTTCCACCGGCGGTGTTGCTCCAGCCGGGTGCGAAGTTCTCACCCACCAGGGTGGCTCCACCGGTGGTGCTCTTCGCACCCGCGGTGACCGACTTGGCCGCCTGGCCCCAGACGGCCTTGTTGTACCCCTCGGCGAAGGAGATGGCGTTGGGGTCGGTGTCCTCGCCGCCGTTCAGCACGAACACCTGCGCGTTGCTAATTCCCTCGGAGGTGAGGCAGGTCAGGAAGCCGTTCCCGATGAGCGTGCCGACCTCTTCGTTGTTGAAGCTCACGTAGTA
>PMYJ01000042.1 GCA_003170875.1 Candidatus Dormiibacterota bacterium
CCCCGGCGTGGAGGGTGCCGATCCGGAGCGCATCATCGGCGCTCATCCCCTTGGCGGGGTGGAGCTGGACGTCGAGCTCATCGGGAGCGTGGATCACCAGCAGGGCGACCGCCACCACGGCGAGGGCCCCGAGGAGACCGAGCACGGCGCCCCCCCAGAGCAGCGCCGAGACGCTGTCGATCACCGGGAGGGTGAAGACGAAGAAGCCGTAGTCCATGTGGAAGACGGGATCAGTGGCGCCAAAGGCGTGGCCATGGATGAAGAGGAGGACGTCCTGCCACGAGCCGGCGAGATGGGCGCCCCCGCCGATCCCGGCAAGGACGGCGATGGCGATGCCCGACCAGAAGGTGATGCGCCCGGCCAGGGCGTCGACGCCGCGGACCGCGCGGGTCCAGAAAGGAACGCTCAGGCCGACCAAGCCGCCGGTGATGACCAGCCCGATCAGGAAGAGGATGACCTGGGCGATCAGCGGGGTCCAGAAGACGTTGGAATGGCCGAGGCTGGAGAGATACAGGTAATTGACCCGCAGCTGGGCCAGCGCCAAGGCCACGATCACCAGGACGACGATCACGATGACGACGATCAGCGCGATCTTCCGGAACCGCGTGTAGCGAGGGCTCCTGACCACGCGGGGTCGGCGCCGCCGGAAAAGCAGCTCGGGGTCGAAGTTGAAGCTCACAGCCGGGCCGATGGTACTCGACTTGACCCCGGCGGTCGCGCCAGGGCGTCCCCGCCCCGGTCGATCCGGTCACGAGGCAGCCCGGACAAGCGGCGGCTAGCGCCTCTGGAGGAGGAGACGGACGTCGAACGGGTCGCGACGCCGCCGGATCCGCCGCGACACCTCGGGGCGGACCTGGACCATGTAGGGCTCCTGCTCGCGCAGGACCTCCTCGATGGCGTCGGCGACCATCATCCCGGCGTGGACCGTGGGAACCCGATCGGCGAGGGCGTCGGCCATCCTCTCGGTGACGACCGTGATCTCCATCTCGTGGGCCTGCTCCAGGAGGGTCAGGCAGTCGTCAAGGCGACGGAGCCGTTGCCGACGGTCCTCGCCACCCTGCAACTCGATCATGCGTTCAAAATAGCGCAATTCGACCAAAACAGGGAGTCTCGCCAGGGCGGGGATCCCAGCGGAGCCTCGGGGGGCTGGCCTGGACATCCGGGCGCTCTCGACCGCCGCCGCCCGCCCCACTCCCCGAGAACCTTCCGCTTCCCCATCCTTAAGCCGGCCCTGAGGCCAGGCGCGGTCAGCGGAAGGCCGCCCCCGCCCGGCGGGGGCGAGCCCGGGTGCCGGGCACGGTGGCGGCGAGCGGGGCCTCGACCACCGCGGCCGCTCGCTCCGGCCGGTGGGGCCGGCTGCCGTTGCCGGCGGCGGCGCCGATGATGGGGCGGAGGTAGATGCCGGTGGCGCTGCGGGGCTCGCCGGCGATCATCTCCGGGGTGCCGGCGGCCACCACCTCGCCCCCGGCGTCCCCGCCGTCGGGGCCCAGGTCGATGATCCAGTCGGCCGTCTTCACGACGTCCAGGTTGTGTTCGATGACGATGACGGTGTTGCCCGCGTCCACCAGCCGGTGGAGGACGGTGAGGAGCTTCTCCACGTCCGCGAAGTGCAGCCCGGTGGTGGGCTCGTCGAGGATGTAGAGGGTGCGCCCGGTGTCGCGCCGCGAGAGCTCGGTGGAGAGCTTGACCCGCTGCGCCTCCCCGCCGGAGAGCTGGGTCGCCGGCTGGCCCAGCCGGATGTAGCCGAGCCCGACGTCCTGAAGGGTGCGGAGGCGGCGGACGATGCGGGGCTGGTTGGCGAAGAGCTCGGCGGCATCGTCGACGGTCATCTCCAGGACATCGGCGATCGACTGACCGCGGAACTTCACCTCGAGCGCCTCGCGGGTGTAGCGGCGGCCCTTGCAGACGTCGCAGGCAACGTAGATGTCGGGCAGGAAGTGCATCTCGATCTTGATCATCCCGTCACCCGAGCAGGCCTCACACCGCCCTCCGGTGACGTTGAACGAGAAGCGTCCCGGCTTGTAACCGCGGATCTTGGCCTCGGGCAGCTTGGCGAAGAGGTCGCGGATGTCGGTGAAGACCCCCACGTAGGTGGCGGGGTTGCTGCGCGGGGTCCGGCCGATGGGCGACTGGTCGACGTCGATGACCTTGTCGATGTGCTGGATGCCCTCGAGCTTCTCGTGCTTGCCGGGACGATCCTTGGCCCGGTAGAGAGCCTGGGCGAGGCGGCGGTAGAGGATGTCGTTGACGAGCGTCGACTTGCCGCTGCCGCTCACCCCGGTGACGCAGATGAAGAGCCCGAGGGGGAACTGCACGGTCACCGACTTGAGGTTGTTCTCGGTGGCGCCGATGACGGTGAGGGCCCTGCCGTCGGTGGACCGGCGCAGCGGCGGGATGGGAATTCGGAGCTCGCCGCGGAGGTACTGGCCGGTGATGCTGCGTTCCGAAGCGAGCACGTCGGCGAGGGTGCCGGCGACGATCACCTCCCCGCCGCGCTCCCCGGCTCCGGGGCCGATGTCGACGATGAAGTCCGCGCTGCGGATGGTCTCCTCGTCGTGCTCCACGACGATCAGGGTGTTGCCCAGATCGCGGAGGGTCGTGAGGGTGGCGAGCAGCTTGTGATTGTCCCGCTGATGGAGACCGATAGACGGCTCGTCGAGGATGTAGAGGACGCCCATCAGCTTGCTTCCGATCTGGGTCGCGAGCCGGATGCGCTGACTCTCGCCGCCGGAGAGCGACGCCGACGCCCGGTCCAGGCTCAGGTAATCGAGCCCGACGTCACGGAGGAAGCCGAGCCGCTCACGGATCTCCTTGAATGCCCGGCCCGCGATCTGCATCTCTCTGTCGGTGAGGTGCAGATTCTCGGTGCGACCGAGCGCCATCACCACCGTGAGGGCGGTGAAATCCATGATGCTCATGCCGGCGACGGTGACGGCGAGAAACTCCGGCTTGAGCCGCTTACCGCCGCACGCAGGGCACGGCTTCTGCATCATCAACCGCTCGATCTCCTGCTTGACCCACTCGGACTCGGTCTCGCGGTAGCGGCGCTCGAGGTTGGGGATGACGCCCTCGTAGGACGCGTCGTAGGCGTGGGTCCGCCCGGTGTGGGAGACGTAGCGCATCCGGACGGTCTCGTCCTTGGGAAGCCCGTAGAGGATGACCTGCTGCTCGCGCGCGGAGAGGTCGCGGAAGGGAACGTCGGTGGGGATCTTGTAGTGGCGGCAGACGTTCTGGAGGACGTCCAGAAGCCACATCTGGGACGGCCCCTTGGTCCAGCCGGAGAGCGCGCCGTCGTCGATGGAGAGCGACGGGTCGCGCACCACCGCGTCGCGGTCGACCTCCATCCTCAGCCCGAGTCCGGTGCAGGTCGGGCAGGCGCCGTGCGGGTTGTTGAAGGAGAAGTTGCGGGGGGCGGGCTCCTCCATGGAGATGCCGCAGTAGACGCAGGCGTAGTCCTGGGAGAAGAGCATCTCGCCCACGGCCACGGTGCGGGGCGCGCTGCCCTCGGGGGCTTCCGGGCTGTCGTCACCGTCGGCCTCGGAGGCGGCGGCTGCGACGACCATCGCAGCCGCGGTCGCGACTTCTGTGCCATCGGCGCCGGCCGCCGGCTGAGGTCCGGCGGCCGCTTCGGCGTTGGTCCCGATCCCGGGCTCGGCTCCGGTCGGAGCGGCACCCGAGGCGTTCGCCATCCAGGCTGAGGCGGCACTCCCCGACCCGGAAGCAGCTGATCCGGCGGCAGCACCTTCGGCCCCCTCCTCTCCCCCACTCCCGGGCTGGTCGGCGGGGATCAGCAGGATCAGGCCATCGCTCAGCTTGGCGGTCTGCTCCAGGGAGTCGCTGAGCCGGCTGCGCAGCTCGGGACCGATCACGACGCGGTCGACCACGATCTCGATGTCGTGCTTGAACTTCTTGTCGAGAACGATGGGGTCGCCGAGGTCGCGGACCTCACCGTCCACCCGCGCCCGGGCATACCCCTTGCGCCGGGCCTCGGCAAAGATCTCGCGGTGCTCACCCTTGCGCCCCTGGACCATCGGCGCCGCCACCATCAGGCGGGTGCCCTCGGGGAGGGCCAGGACCTGGTCGGCGATCTGCTCGATGGTCTGCTTGCTGATCTCCCGGCCGCAGCGGGGGCAGTGAGGGTGACCGATCCGGGCGTACACCAGCCGGAGGTAGTCGTAGATCTCGGTGACCGTGCCGACCGTGGAGCGGGGGTTCTTGCTGGTCCCCTTCTGGTCGATGGAGATGGCCGGGGAGAGGCCGTCGATGTGGTCGACGTCCGGCTTTTCCATCTGGCCGAGGAACTGGCGCGCATAGGCGGAGAGCGACTCNNTCGGCGTAGATGGTGTCGAAGGCGAGCGAGGACTTGCCGCTCCCGGAGAGACCCGTCAGAACGATCAGGCTGTCCCGAGGCAGGGTCAGATCGATGTTCTTGAGGTTGTGCTCTCTCGCCCCTCGGATGTCGATGGTGTCGTGTGGCACTTGCTACCTAGCGTACCCAGAACCGGTCGTCCGGCCACCAACCCGTCGGCGAGCGGGCTTTGGGTGTCCGGAGACGAACATGTGTACGTTACTCGCCCCGGGGCCGCCCCGTCCAGGGTTTGGGGCCGGCGAGATCAGCTGGGGGCTGGGCCGGCAAACGCCTCGACGACGTCAGTCTCCTGGAACTGGGGGGCCAACAGGATCAGGCCGCCGGCCACCAGGGGGACCGCCGGCGGGCTCGAGAGGCTGACGCTGCTGGCGCCGGAGATGCTGTACGCCGGAAGCGGCAGCGAGGCCAGGGTGGCGCCGGTGGCCATGTTCAACTCGGCGAGGACGAAGATCCCGGACTCTGGCGGACACCAACGGCGCGGATGACCCGACCTGCAGGGAGGACGCCGGGGCGGCACGGCCCGGCTCTACGTGCGCCCCACCGCCCCGCGCTGGTCGTGGCTACTTCAGCTCAGACGGAGGGAAACCGGCGACGACGGATGGCGCCCGTCGCCACACCTGCCCCGAGCAGAGCCAGGCCACCAAGGGTCAGCAGGACTCCGACCCCGGCAGAGGAGGACGTGCCCCCCGCCCCCGACGCGGGAACTGTGGGCCCGGCCGCGGGGGTCGGCGTGGCTGTGGGGGTTGGCAGTGACGCGGTGGTGATGCAGGTGGACGCGTTGATGGTGTCGCTGATGAGGGTGACATCACCGGTGCTGGCCAGTACCCGTCCGTTCACCGTGACCCCAGCGCCGATGGTGATCGAGGTCGACGCCATGACGGTTCCGACAATGTTGCCGTCCAGCGTTGCCGAGCTGCCCACCTGCCAGAACACGTTGCACGGCGAGGCCCCATTGGCCAGCACGACGCTGCCGCTCGTCCCGATGAGCAGGCTCTGTGACGCTCCCGTTTGGAAGATGAACACGCCCGGCCCGGACAGCGTGAGCGGCAGCGGGCCGTTCACGGTGAACGACCCATCTGAAGCCGACTGGTACACCCCGGCGGTCAGGAGCGTATTGCTGAGGTCGACAGGCTCAGTTGTCGGCGGGCCCTCTCCCGCCGCCTGGTCGTACGCCGTGGTCAGATCGGTCTGAGCCCCGAGCGCCACGCTATCGGCGGTGAAGGTGCTGTATGGAGGCTCGACGAGTGGGGAGCCGGTGACCGCCGAACCAGGATCGACGCCCACGTCGCCGGAGATGGTCGAGGAGCCGGTGTTGGTCACCGTGGTGGCAGCCAGGACCGCGAAGGATGAGGCCGTTCCCAGATTCACCGTGGTTGCTGCCAACGCAGCTAACCCACCAAAGGTCATCACGATGGCGGCGGCTCCCACCCCCAATGCCGCCCCAACCAAGCGGGCCGGCCCGCCCACGTGTGATCTCGGACGGTTGATTTGAGAGGTAGCCACTGTACGACCTCCGCGAATGGCTCAGGAAACGCGTTCCTAGTACCCGAAGGATTGATCCTACGCCGCCGGACACCCTTCTTAGTGTCTTGACGGGTCGGATAGGCGATTGTCACGGTCGCGCACCCGGTCGCGGCGCCACATATGCGCTTCGAGCTCGAGCTTCGTGGCTATGGCAAGGATCAGTTGAGCGGCGCCCAGCTCTGCCGCCTCTCCCGCCAGCCGTCTAGGCGCGCAGCGTGCCTCGGCTCTCGAAGGTCATGGCGCGCTGCAGGGCAGCCGCCCGGAGTTCCTCGGCAATCTCGACGGGGCCGCCGATGCCGGCGGCATTGAGACCGGCTTGGGCGGCCTCCTCGACAACCCCTCCCACCAAGATCGCCAGCTCGGGGGTCCGATGGAACACCAGGACGCCGTGGTTGGCCAGCAGCACGGCGGGAACGCCGGGGACGAGGGCGGCCCTGATGTTGGCTACAGATTGGGCTGAGCCGCGCGGCCCGTAGCCGGCGACGGGCACCCCGGTGGGGAGCCCGAACATCGCCAGGGCCTCGACCCAGCAGCCGATCGGACGACGCGCCACCGCGTAGGCGGTGGCATAGGGCGAATGGGTGTGCAGGACGCAGCCGACGTCAGGGTGGTCCTCGTACATTGCCGTGTGCATCGCGACCACGGCGCCCTGGATGGGTGGCAACTCGCCCTCAAGCAGGGTGCCGTCCAGACCGACCCGCACCACAGCCGAGGGAGCGTGGCCCCGGAGCGACGGGCCTCCGGTGAAGTACATCTCGTTCGCTCCGGGAACACGAAGACTCACGTTCCCGTGCCCATTCGCGGAGATTGCTCCGCTGGCGACGACTCGTTGGGCGACATCGATGACTTGGTCGACCAGGTCCTTGTCCATCACACCTCCCTCCCGCCTGGCGGCGGCACACCGGAGCAATGCTACGTCCTCTCCCCGCTCAAGCCGTCACGTGGTGCTCGCACAGCTGACTCGCTCGGGGCGACCACGGGACACTGGGAACGTCCGGTGTCGGTGAATGTCATGCGAAGCGTCCGGCTTCCCCGGCGGTCGCCTCGGAGATCGTTGATTGGGAGGTTCGGCCTAGGTGACAGGAGACTGGGGTAGCCAGTGTTGGCGAATGTCGTTGGAGACGATTTAGGCCTGGGGCTTGATCAGCCGTCCGCCGTCAGGATGAGCGGCGGCCTCTCCAGGGGCGATCTCGCCCCCCGTCCCCTGATGGAGGGATCATGTGACCTGCAGTCAACCCCGCTCCGGCGGGGGTGGATCCGATGTGGGACAGGCTGCGTCCTCACCACGGGCTACGAGGAAGGGCTGGCAATGCGAACGACAACATTGGGCACCAATGGGCCCGAGGTCGGGGTCATCGGCCTCGGCTGCATGGGCATGACCGCCTCGTATGACCTGGCGACTCCCCGTGACGACTCCACGTCCATCGGGGTGATCCACCAGGCACTCGACCTCGGCATGACCCTGATCGACACCGCGGACGCGTACGGGCCGTACACCAACGAGGAGCTCGTGGGGCGGGCGCTGACGGGCGAGCATCGCCAGCGCGCGGTGCTCGCCACCAAGGTCGGCCTGGTGATGGGCGGCTCCAGCCCGACAGCCGGCTCCGGCACGGCCTCCCCCGGTGCGGGCAGGAACGGCCGTCCCGAGCACGTCCGGAAGTCGATCGACGACAGCCTGCGACGGCTGGGCACGGATCACGTGGACCTCTACCAGCTGCACCGGGTGGACCCGGAGGTACCGCTGGAGGAGACCTGGGGGGCGATGGCGGAGGCCGTGGCGGCGGGCAAGACGCGGCATATCGGCCTCTCCGAGGTGTCGGTGGACGAGATCAGGCAAGCACAGGCCGTGCACCCCGTGACGTCGGTGCAGTCCGAGCTGTCGTTGTGGACCCGCGACGTGCTGGCCGAGGTGCTGCCGTACTGCGCGGCGCAGGGCATCGCCTTGATCCCGTTCTCCCCACTGGGTCGTGGCTTCCTCACGGGACGGTTCTCGTCGTTCGACGACCTCCCTCAGGACGACTTCCGGCGTCAGCTTCCGCGCTTCCAGCAGGAGGCGCTGCGCGCCAACCTGGCCATCGTGGGCCGGGTCCGTGAGATCGCCGAGCGGGTGGGGGCCAGCCCGGCTCAGGTGGCGCTGGCGTGGGTGCTGACCCAGGGCCGGCAGGTGGTGCCCATCCCGGGGACCAAGACCCCGAAGTACCTGGTGGACAACGCCGGAGCGGCCGACGTCGAGCTGCGCGCGGCGGATCTGGCCGACCTCGACGCCCTACCCGCGCCCGAGGGCAGCCGGTACTGATCTACCGAGACTCTGGATGCGAGGTCACGCACCCGCGGCTCGCCTGGCCCGCCCAGAGTCACATTCGCCAGGGATACTCGCGTCTTAGTGAGTGTGGTCCTACACATTGGAGATCCGCCGGCAAGATTCCTTGCGAGCCGCCGACCTCCCCATCCGGTTCAGGGCGAGCCGGGCACTGAGCCTGGCCGATCACCACCGAGGTCAGGTTCGCGCTAGCCCCAAACGTGGAGGCTCGGGCTTCCCGTGGCGCTGACGCTTCCCGGCAAACTACGCCTCTACGAGGATCACCAAGGTCTCGCCGACCACGCCGTCATATGCCATCGCCTCGACCATCGCCTCGGTCTGCATCGCGGCCATGAGAGCATCCATGTCGGCAACATCCATCAGTACCGCCGCGCGGGTCGGGTTCTGCGGGTCGACGAACGTCCGGATGTTGGTGACGCCGAGGGGTCCGAAGACCTCTTCGCGCTTCGGCGAGGCAAGCCAATGCTTCTGGTCCTTGACATCGTGATGGCCGATCACAGTGGGCATCTGGTCTCCTGGGTGTGGCGAGCCAAGCGGTAGCGCTAGACCTCTGCTCGGATCGTACAGCCCCGCACCTCGTACCTCAAGGGCCGATGATCGAGGGGAAGCCTCGGCGGGCGTGACGTTCATTCGTCGAGCAGGATGTCGCCGAGGTAGCTGTCGCTCGGTGTTGTACCCATGCATCATGGGTGTGATCGCGATCCTTGGTGCGTCATCCAGGAAGAGGACTCCCCGGTGGCCGAGTGCCCCCAGTCACTTGATGGGCGAGAGCAGGGTTGAGCCAGATGTTCCCGGTGGCACACCGGCACCGTCACCTTGAGCACTTGGTCCGTTCGCATGGCTTGCTCAAATGGTAATGAGAAGACACTGGGCTGGGACAGTGTTCGTGAATGAGTCACTTGACGACCGCTCTGATCGGGTTGCTCGTGCTGCGAACATTGGCTCGGGTTAGCGCCTCAGGGCTGATGGGGCGAGCGGGGTGGGCGCCTTCGGCGGCCGCACAGACGACGGTGGTGGCAGCTCCATCAGTCAGCGACCGGGCGATCCTTGCGCGCGGCCGCGTCGAAGTTCCAACGGCCCCCCCACGGCCTGAACCCGAGCCGGCAACGTCTCGTATGAAGATATGAGCCGATCACACAAGAAGAGAGCGAGCCGGCGGAGCCCGAGGCCGTGCGCTGGGCCATGAATCCGCCGAGCGGGGTGTGGCGCACCCGAGCGGGTCACCTGCGGCGCCCCGCCAACGGCCACCGATCGCCTTGACCGCAGCGATCAGACGCCGAATTCGTCCTTCACAGCACCAGCAGCAGAGGGGTGCGGCGACGGTCCCTCACATCAGGGAGGATCCCCCGAGGTGAAGCAGCTACCAGCGAGATTCGACCACCGCGCGCTCGTGTCCAGCGTGGTGGCGGCCACGGCATTGGTCGCGGCATGCGGCACCGCCTACGCCAGCCCCGGCGCCACCGGGACCGCCGCGGTAGCGAGCCAGATGACTATCGGAACCAGGCAGACAAGCATCGGCACCGTGCTCACAGGGCCGAGTGGCCGCACCATCTACACCCTCGTGGACAACCAGGGGAAAGCGGTCGCGTGCTCAGGCGGCTGCCTGGCCGTCTGGCCACCGGCCACGATGGACTCCGGATCGCCCCAGGCCGGCTCGGGCGTGACTGCCTCGCTCTCGACTGTGGCGGCAGGTGGGGGGACGCTGCAGCTCACCGTATCCGGCGATCCTGTCGACTACTACGTCGGCGACACTTCTGCCGGCCAGGCAAACGGCGAGGGCATTAGCTCGTACGGAGGGATCTGGTACGCCCTCCAGCCCAGTGGGCGGCTATTCACGCCGGGGAGCGGCGGCAACCCCTACGGCTACTGAGGCCGGAAGGCGAGGTGCAGGTCGACGCCTTGACGCGTCTATTGACCCGGCTCACGGTCATGGCCCGCTTCGACATGGGCTGTGTTGAGGTTCGGGCTCAGGGTCTGAAACGAGGCATGAGCCCCTCGGCGTTGCCGCGGTCGATGGCGTTTGCTAAGCCGGAGGAATCGGGGACTTCGAGAAGCTCGTTCGTCATTCAGGAGGCGGCCGGCTCGAGGTGCACGGGAAGTCACTCGCAGAGGTGATGTGGCAGGGGTTAGCCGCCGGGAGGTGCCTGCCACCCGCTCGCGAGGGCTAAACCGCAGTGCGACCACCATCGGCGGCGATAACGGCGCCGGTCACGTAGCTGACTCGGGCTGAGGCTAGGACGGCGATCAATTCGGCGACCTCATCCGGCTGGGCCACCCGCCTGAGACGTTCGTGCAGCCGGGGAGCCGTTAGGCGCTTCAGGGGTGAAATTGTCGTCGCCCCGGGGACCCAATCCGGTCCATCGCCAACCCTGATCGGCTGGTTTGCGCGCTTCGCTCCAGTGACAGTGACAGCACGCTGGGCTGGACCGGGATTCGGCAACGACACGTGCGGGACGGGCGTTCCCACCTCTCCTCTGGGGCAGGCCAAACGTCCCCGGGATCACGACGCCTGGGGCTGCGAGGCCTCCGATTCGGGAGGCTCATCTGGCGGCCACGGCTCGGGTTCGAGGACGCAGAATTCGTTGTCCGCTGGGTCGGCCATGACCACCCAACTGACCGCGCCCTGGCCGATGTCCTTCTCGCGGGCTCCGAGGCCGATGAGCCGCTCGACCTCCCGCCGCTGATCGTCAGGCCGAAGGTCGAGGTGCAGTCGATTCTTGACCACCTTGGGGTCTGGGTTCTGGAGGAAGAGGATGCCCGGATTGCCCTGCCCGAGGTCGAGCCACCACCACATGCCCTCCTCGCCCCGCACCACCGGCCGCGAGAGTGCGGCGCTCCAGAACTGTCCGACCCTCTCAGGGTCGAGGCAATCAACCACGACCGCGGATACGCGCAAAGCCACAGCGGCGGAGGATAGCAACCCACCCTGGTCACTCGCCGAACATCGCGCGACGAAACCGATCTCAGCGGCTCCTTCTCCCCACCGCTGGTTTCTGGTGTCGATGGGACCGTAGCTCGGAGCACGGCCCGAGAAGCGCGCAAGGAGCATGCGGCTAGTGTGCGGCGTTTGGTTCGGAGGAAAACACGAAACCCTGGGCTGGCTCACCCCGCTCTTACTGGCCCCGTCGGAAGATACCGGTACCTACCGGGAAGGGGGTCCAATCACCCCTTCAGGCGTGCGGCTGGGGGGAGGTAGAGATCGCCACCGCCTCGCTCCGTCGGGGGCTGCGCCTCTGCTCCTGCGAGGAGGTCACTCGGTGGGCGAGGCAGCGGGGCGCGAACGCCGGCTCCGGCGCTTCCGGGCCCCCGGGGAGGTCCTCGACGAATGGCCGCTCGACGCGGCCCTCGAAGTCGGCCCAGGAGGAGGCCCCAGAGAGATACAGACCGACCCATGCACCGAGCCTACGCGAGCCGTCGGATCTGTCAATCCATCCAGGCATGCCGCGGTAGTGCCTGGTCATGCTCCCCGCGGATTGGATGAACTGGGTGCACCTGGTCCCCCAGCGTCCGCCGCTTCACTCGCAAGTCCCGTCTCTGGGTAGGTTGGTGCATCCTCGCATGAGCGGCGAGGCTGTACCCCGATCACGAAGGGCGAGCCTCTCTCCGGCCCAGGCACTACGAGCTCTTGGTCCATTCGCACGATTCTGCTCAAATGGCCGTGACAGTGCAATCAGGCCGATCCTCTGGTGCCGGAATATGTTTCACGGAATGACCGCGATCGCC
>PMYJ01000212.1:0-139 GCA_003170875.1 Candidatus Dormiibacterota bacterium
CCGCCCCGGCCCCGCCGCCGACCGTGATCGACGTCACCCAGGCGACGCTCAGCGGGGGCAGCGTCACGCTGCTCGGCTATGCCGACCATTTCGCCTCGGGAAGCTCGATCAACAACCCGCTGCCTTCCGGCGGCTTCTA
>PMYJ01000212.1:188-2487 GCA_003170875.1 Candidatus Dormiibacterota bacterium
GCTGTCGGCGGGGAGCTGCACCACCGGCTGGCTCAGCTACGGGGTCACGACCCGCCCCGCCACCCTCGACGACACCGGGGACAGCCTGACCTGGACCATTCCCAGCTAGACGTGAGGTCGCTCGGGTGAGCCCGCGCGGCGCTCCTCCACGGCACCGGCGATCAGCCCCAGCAGATCCCGGGCCGCGATCGGCTTGAGCCCAAACCGGTCGCAGCCGGCCGCCATCGCCCGCGCGGCGGTGTCACCGATCCGGTCGGCGGAGAGGACGACCACCGCAAGCGGCCGGTCGACCCCGCCGCGGAGCCTTCCGATGATGTCGAGGCCGTTGCCGTCGGGGAGCTGGACGTCGAGGACGATGGCGTCCGCGGGCGCGCTGGCGATCGCCTCCAGGGCACCGCTGCGGGTGGCGACCGAGCGCACCCGGTAGCCGGCCGCGCTCAGTACGTCACTGATCGACTGCCGGCTGGCGGCATTGTCCTCGACGACAAGGATCGAGGCGGCCCGCCCGTCCAGGCCGGGCACCGCGCTCTGACCACCGGCCGGGCGGAGGAGGCGAGGGGGGAGGGGCTCACGCGACCTGCGCAGGCGAAACCAGAAGCGGCTTCCCACCTCGGGCTCGCTGCTCACCTGCAGCCGGCTGCTGTGGAGCTCCACGATCCGCCGGCAGATCGCCAGGCCGAGGCCGACGCCCTGGCCGTGCACTCCGTCCCCCCGTTCAAACGGCTCGAAGATCCTCTCCGTCTCGGATGGTGGGATCCCCCTGCCGGTGTCGCAGACTGCGAGGCAGACGCTCTCCGGGTCCGTCTCGATCTCCAGCCAGGCGCGTCCGCCCGAGGGGGTGAACTTGACGGCGTTGGTGAGGAGGTTGACCAGCACCTGCCGGAGGCGGATGGGGTCGGCGAGCACCCGGGGCACGCCGGCAGTTGCCGGCCACTCGATCTCCACCCCGGCCGTGTCGGCCAGCGGGGCGATCACAGCCGCGACGTCGTCGAAGACAGCGGGCAGGTCCACGGGCTGCGGGCGCACGTCGAGGCGTCCGGCCTCGAGCCGACCCAGGTCGAGGAGGTTGTCGACCAGCGCCAGCAGATTGCCGGCGACGTTGTGGATGCGCCGTCCGACGGCACGGACCTGCTGCTCGTCGAGGTTCTCGTAGGCCGGGTCCGAGATGAGCTCCGCCGAGACCAGGATCCCGGCGATCGAACCCCTCAGCTCGTGGGAGAGGCTGCTGAGGAACGAGCGAGTCGCCTCCATCTCCTTGCGCAGTGCCTGCGACGTGACCGCGATCCGGTCCACCAGCTCGGGGGTGGCGGCGCTCGTCAGGAGCGGCGTCCGCCCCAGCTCGGCCGCCATGTGGGCGACGAAGTGCTCGTCCTCGAGGGTGAACTCGGCGGCAGTTCGCTTGTTGGTCGCGTAGACCAGCCCGATGACCTCCCGATGGCGGATGAGCGGCGCGGAGACAAAGGAGGCGATGGACGGATGGCCCGCGGGCAGGCTGGCACCGCCGGGCGGCCGGAGGCCGGCCGCCCGCATCGACCGACCGGCCTCCATGGCCTCCCGGAGCAGCCCGTGGGCATCGGGCCTCTCCGCGGGGATCCCTCGCGCCACGTTCCGCGCCAGGCCCGAATAGACGAAGGTGCCGGGGGACCCATCCGGACCGTCGAGGAGCAGGACGGCGGCGTGGGCGGCGCCCACCACGGTGCGGATGTCGTGGGTCATCCACTGCAGGACGCTTCCAGGGCGGACCTGGCGCAGCAGGGCCAGATTGGCCCGAACCAGGCGCTGGGCGTGGGCCCGGAGGATCGCCACCTGATCATCGGCCTCCAGTCGCCGAGGAGCCGTCTCGGGTGCAGGGCCGGTGGCCTCCATCTCAGCGGTCAACGCCCGCTTCCGCGTCGGGCACCAGGCCCCAGCGCATCGCCTTGACCACCGCCTCGAGCTGGCTGTGCGCCTCGAGCTTCCCGAGGATGCTCTTCACGTGCCCCCTGCATGTATGGACGCTGATCCCGAGGCGGCGGGCGATGGTCTGGGGATCGAGACCCTGGCTGAGGCAGCCGAGCACCTCGGTCTCACGCTCGGTCAGGCTCGCCGCCGGGGAGGAGGCCGCCCTGCGAGCGCCCTGCACATCCTCCAGAAGGACGCTCAGGACACCCCCGTCCACTGACATCGCACCTTCCCCCGCCCTCCGGAGCGCGCCCAGGACGCTGCTGATGCTGCTCTCCTTGGGAAGGATGCCGCAGCCTCCGATGGAGGCGACCCGAGCCACCAGCTCCACGTCGGTGTAGGCGGTGAGGACCACGAT
>PMYJ01000212.1:2499-9246 GCA_003170875.1 Candidatus Dormiibacterota bacterium
ATGGTGGCGGCGATGCCGACGCAGCGCATGTCGGGCTGCAGGTCGATGGCCATGGCGATCGACTCCGCCACCGCCCGGTGGTCGTCGACCACCAGGACGCGCAGGCCCTGACGGGCAGCCTCAGTCATCGGCGGCCGGCAGCCGGTGGCGGGCCGGCTGACGCCGCAGCCGGCATCGGGCTCGATGTCCCCAACACGGTCACCTACGGTAGCGCAGGGCGCCGGCTCGCGCGCGGGACCGGGCTCGGAATGCCACATCTCGGACGGGTGACGGTCATGTCACGTGACATCGCGCCGGCTGTGGCGAACACGTTACGCCCCCGCAACAAGCCGCGGCATAGATCGGACCGTCAGCTCGCCCACGCGCAAAGGTGGCCCCGCGCCTCGACGCGAGGGGGGAAAGCGCGCAGCGGACCGACCCCCACACGAGGAGGCATTCCATGGCAACGCTTCAAGGATCGATGCGGCGGAGCCTCTGGAAGCGTCTCCTCGGCTTCGCGGTCGTTGCCGCCGTCGCGGCACCCGTGTCGATGGTGGCGGGTTTCCATCTGGCGTCCGCGGCCACCCTCCAGATCCACGTCTCCGGCAACCAGCTGGTGGACGGTGCCGGGACGCCGGTGATCCTGCACGGGGCCGACCTCTCCGGGACCGAGTTCTCCTGCGACCAGGGCGGCGGGCCGACCGATCGCGGCTGGAGCATCTACGGCGGCCAGCCCCTCGACCAGCTGAGCACCTACCAGGCGATGGCGGCCTGGAACATCAACGTGGTCCGGGTCCCGCTCAACGAGGATTGCTGGCTCAACATCAACGGGGTCAACCCCGCCTACGCCGGCGCCAACTACCAGCAGGCGATCGAGACCGAGGTGAACCTCATCAACCAGGCGGGCATGGTCGCCATCATCGATCTCCACTGGACGTCCCCGGGCCCGTACGCCGCCGTGGCCCAGCAGCCCGTGCCGGACGCCGACCACTCGGTTGCCTTCTGGCAGTCGGTGGCCACCACCTTCCAGTACAACCCGGCGGTCATCTACGACCTCTTCAACGAGCCGTTCTTGTACAGCAACTACTTCACCAACCCCAACCAGGATGCCTGGCAGTGCTGGCTGGACGGCTGCTCATTGAATCAATTCATCTCGGCCGGCCAGATCGGCCCTGACGGCTCCACCACCGGCTACACCACCACGTACACCTGGAACAGCGCCGGCACGCAGACACTGATCAACGCCATCCGCGCGACCGGTGCCTCGCAGCCGATCCTGGTCAACGGGCTGGACTGGGCGAACGACGACTCGGGGTGGCTCGCCAACCTGCCCGTCGATCCGGACGGGCAGCTCATCGCCGGGGCACACGACTACCCCGGGGAAAGCTGCGACACCACATCGTGCTGGGACAGCCAGCAGGCGCCGATCTCCGCGACCTACCCGTTCCTCGTGGGTGAGACCGGGGACAGCACCTCGGTGCCGGTCACCTTCCTCCCCACCTTCCTGCCCTACGCCACCAGCCACGGCTGGAGCTACCTGGCCTGGACCTGGAACCCCTGGGGCTACACCGACGACGTCCTGGTCACCGACTGGAGCGGCACCCCCAACGCGGGTGAGGGCGCGTACTACCAGCAGTACCTGCTGAGCCTGCCTCCGAGCCCGCTGACTGGCGAGAGCGCGCCGCCTATCGCGGCGCCGGACCCGCCCCAGAGCGCCACGCCGGCGCCGACGGCGACCCCCACTCCAACGTCGACGGCAACGCCCAAGCCGACGGCGACCTCGACCCCCAAGCCGACCGCGACGCCCACGCCGACTGCGACGGCCAAGCCGACCGCGACGCCNNCCGACCCGCCTCCCCCGGCGAGCGGCAGCCCGCTCTACACCGACAACTTCGCCTCTGACACTCTCGGCAGCGTTCCGACGGGATGGACGGTCCAGGGGCTCTATGCTGGGCTGATCGTCACGGCGTCGGGCACGAGCCACGGTCAGGTCTACACCCACGATGGCTGGACCGCGACGACGTCGGCGGGGGACAGCACGTGGACGAACTACATGCTGAGCCTCGACGTGCAGCCGAGCGCCTGGGCGAGCGAGGAGGATTGCGTCGCCGTCCGGTACGTGGATGCCAATGACCACTACGCCTTCTGCTTCGAGGGCGGCGGTTGGGTGGGGTTCGGGAAGATCGACAACGGCGTCGTCACCAGCCTGGCCCAGGTGCCCCTCGCCTACACCAACGAATGGCACACCCTCTCCATCACCGCGTCCGGCTCGAGGTTCACGGTGACACTCGACGGCGCGTCGATCCTGAACGTGGCGGACAGCACCTTCTCCCACGGCGCCATCGGCTTCGACGTCAATGCACCCGTCTCGTTTGCCGGCGTCACGGTGAACGCCTCCTGACCGTCGACCTCCTTCCGGGCCGCCGCTTCGACGGCGGCTCGGCGACCCGCCCCCGGCTCATCGGAGCCGGGGGCCCGTCGGGGTCCGGTCTGGGCGAAAGTCCCGCACTGGCTGTGGACGCGCCCGGTCCGCGGGTGCCTCTCTGACCTAGCTCGGCGGGAAGGCCCATTCCCTGATCTGGCGCCCCTCCATACGCTCGCTCCGGGGAGGTACTCGTGTGGATGCCGGTCTGGTCGGGACGCTGGTACTGGTGGTCGCGGGCGCAGCCGTGGCGCCGGCGGCCCTCTATCTGCTCGCCCTCGCCCTGGCCGCGCTGCGCCACCGCTCCGCGGCCACGGCGGGCGGCGTCAGCCGCATCGCGGTCCTGATACCCGCGCACAACGAGGCCGAGTTGCTGCCCCGCTGCCTGGCCTCACTGGCGGCGCAGACCTACCCCGCTGATCGCTGTCGCGTCGTGGTCGTGGCCGACAACTGCGACGACGACACCGCCATCGTCGCCCGATCCGCGGGCGCCGAGGTCATGGTCCGCGAGGAGCCCGGTCTGCCCGGCAAGGGTCGGGCACTGCGGTGGGCCATGGACCGGTTGATCGCCGAGCCCGCTCCCGCCGACGGGATCGCCGTCGTCGACGCCGACTCGGTGGCGGCTCCGGGGCTGATCGCCGGGCTCGAGGCCGTGATGGCCGCGGGCGCCGAGGCGGTCCAGGGCGAGTACCTGGTGCTCGACGACAGCACGGGGCGGGCGACGGCGCTGCGCCAGGCGGCCTTCCTCCTCTTCCACCGGGTCCGTTTCGCGGGGCGCGACGCCCTGGGGATGCCCTGCGCCCTGGTCGGCAACGGAATGCTCTTCCGGCGTTCCCTGCTCGAGCGCCTTCCCTGGGATGCCTTCACCGGCGCTGAGGACCTGGAGTACTCGGTCGATCTGCGCCTGGCCGGCGTCCGACCGTGCTTCGCCCCGGAGGCAGGCGTGGCCGGACCGGCGTCCGGCCTGGGCCGCGCCGGCGCCACCCAGCGGATGCGTTGGGAGGGAGGGCGCGCCCACGTGATCCGGACCCGGATGCCCCGGCTGGTGTGGGCGGTGGTGGGTCACGGACGGTGGTCGCTGCTCGATGCCGTCGTCGATCTCGCCGTCCCTCCACTCGGCCTGCTCCTTCTGCTCATCCTCCTCGGGGGGACGGCCAGTCTTGTCGCCGGTCTGACCGGCGCGATCTTCCTCTGGGCCGCAATCCCCTGGGGAGCCTCTGCGGCACTCCTCGCCGCCTATGTGCTCGTCGGGTTGCGGGCGGCGAGAGCCCCTGCGTCGGCCTACCTGGCCCTCCTCTCCACCCCCCGGTTCCTGGTCGCCAAGCTCGGCACCTACCGCCGCATGCTCCGCGGCTCCGGCGCTGAGCGCTGGGAGCGCACCGAACGACCCGGGGAGGCCCGGCGCCGCGCCCAGGGCGACGGCGCACCGGCCCCGGCCGCACCCCCCTCTCCGCCGGCCTCGGGCCCCTCCGCCGGCCGGACGTCCGCGACGCGGGTGGACCTCCTCGGGGTCCCCATCGACCCGGTGGATCAGGGAGAGGCCGTCCGGCGGCTGCTCGCGGCGGTCGGTGCGGAGCCCCCGCTCCAGGTCTGCACCGTGAACCTCCAGTTCATGGTCACGGCCCGGCGCCAGCCGGCGGTGGCCAGGGCGCTCCGCGGGGCCGGCCTCAACGTCGCCGATGGCGCGCCCGTGGTCTGGCTTTCCCGCTTGACCGGTCACCGCCTCCCGGGGCGCGTGGCCGGCTCCGATCTGGTGCCCGCCCTGGCGGGGCAAGCCGAGTTGAGCGGCACGCGCCTCTTCCTCCTCGGGGGCCAGGATGGGGTGGCGGAGGAGGCGGCGGAGGAACTGAGACGGCGCCATCCCCGGCTCCGCGTGACGGGCACCATGGAGCCGCCCCATGCGGCCCTTGACGAGATGCCCGACGACGAGATCATCCGCCGGGTGGCGGAGGCCGGCGCCGACATCCTGCTGGTCGGATTCGGCCATCCCAAGCAGGACCTCTGGATAGCCGCCAACCGTCACCGGCTGCCCGTCTCGGTCGCGATCGGGGTGGGCGGCAGCTTCGACCTGATCGCCGGGAGGCTGCGCCGGGCGCCGGCTTGGGCCCGCCGCAGCGGGCTGGAGTGGCTCTACCGCCTCGCCCAGGAGCCCCGCCGCCTGGGGCTGCGCTACGCCACCTGCGCCGCCTGGCTCCTCGGCGTCCTGGTGCCGCACGCCGCCTGGCAGCGGATCGCCGGCGGGGCGCCCCCCGCCCCGGCCACCTCGGGCGACGATGCGATCGGCGTCGAGCCCGATCGAGGCACGGCGCTCTCGTGAGCATCGCGGAGAGCCTCGCGGAAAAAGTTTCCGGTAGCGGGGTCGAGGAGGTCCAGACCGCGTCGCCTCCCGCGCTCCAGCCGCGTGGCGGACGGCTGAGCGGGGTCGACGGGCTGCGCGCCTGCGCCGCCCTCTGGGTGGTCCTCTTCCACATCCGCGCCTTCAGCGGGGCCCGGCTGGGCCCGCTCGACCTGCTCGTCCGCAGCGGCTCCACCGGCGTCAGCCTCTTCCTGGTGCTGAGTGGCTTCTGCCTCTACCTTCCCGTCGTGAAGGGTGGAGGGCGTCTCCGGGTCGGCAGGTTCTTCCGCCGCCGGGCGCTACGGCTGCTCCCCGCCTACTACGTCTCTCTCGTCGTCGTGCTGCTCCTGGTCGCCCTCGCCGCCCGCCCCCTCGGGCTGGCCCCCCTCAGCGGCTCCCAGCTCGCCGTGGAGGCCGTGACCCATCTGACCATGACCCACTCGCTCTTCCCGAGCACCTTCTACACCCTGAACGGCGCCTACTGGTCGCTCGCCCTCGAGTGGCAGCTGTACCTCTCGCTTCCGCTTCTGGTCTTCGCGGTTCGCCGTCTGGGCCTGGCCCGGGTCGTCCTCGCCGTCGTGGCGGTCAACGTGGTCTACCGCCTCGGTCTGCAGGTCGCCATCGACAACCACATGGTGGCGGCGGGCTCTCCGATGGCGACCGCCGTGCTGCCCAATCTCCTCCCGGGGCGCTGGGCGGAGTTTGCCTTCGGGATGGTTGCCGCCCACGTGTACGTCCGGGGCAGCGTCCCTCGGATCGCCTCACCCTTCGGCTGGGCGCTCCTGCTCCTGGTGCCGCTGGCGGTGCTCTCCGTGGGCAGCCCGCTGGAGCACATCCTCTTCGGCGGGGTCTTCTTCCTCCTCCTCTGCATCGTGCTCTCCGGCGGCAACCTCATCGCCCGCATCCTCTCCTGGCGTCCGCTGGTCACGCTCGGAGTGATGTCGTACAGCATCTACCTGGTCCACCAGCCGATCGTCGTGTCGCTCGCGTACCTGCTGCACAAGACCGGAGCCGCGCCCCAGCTCGTCTTCGTCGAGATCGTGCTGGTGATCCCGGCGATCCTCGGCGTGGCCTGGCTGCTCTTCATCACCGTCGAGCGGCGCACCCTCCACTCCTCGCGGACCACCCCGGAACCGGGGAGCCCGGAGGCGTGGCTGCTGGCGCCCCTTCGCCTCCTCCACCGGGGCAGTCCAGCCGGTTCGAGCTCGGCCGGCGACGCGGCCTGAGAGGCCCCGCGCGGCCGCCTGTGAGACCTGGGGCGCCCTCCTCGGGTGTCTTGCGGGCGGGCGCCCGACCGGGCAAGGACAATCGCCCAGGCGGGCGCGGGAACCACCCATCGCGTCACGAATCGGTGGCCTTCACGATGGTGGGGTGATCAGTGATGAGGTCAACCTGACCGGGGTCGCGGTCCCGATGGCGCCGCGCGGCCTCCGCCTGACGGTGATGCCGTCGCCGGCGGCGGAACGCGGCCGGGAGATCTCGTCTGTCCTCTGGCGCCGTGGCCTGCTCGGCGCCGACGTCGTCATCGGGACGTTGGCGGTCCTGCTCGCGGTGGTCGAGCGCTTCGGCGTGACCCAGCCCCTCGGCCCGAGCTCCATGTACGTGGCGCTGATGGTCGGCGCTCCGCTTGCCTGGCCGGCGATGCTGGCGGTCAACGGCACCTACGAGGATCACCGCCTCTCCCACGGCACGTCCGAATTCGGCCGGATCGCCAACTCCGGGCTCTGGATGCTGGCGCTGCTGGTGGTCGTCTCCTACATCACCCACAGCGACATCTCCCGGGAGGTTGCCGCCGTCGCGGTGGTGGCCATGGTCACGCTGAGCCTCACCGCACACCTGGTCGGGCGTCTGCTCCTGCACCGGCGCATCCGGGTCGGCGGCTCGATCCACCGGGCCTTCGTCGTCGGCTCTCGCGACGAGGTGCGGGGATTGGTCGACCACATCGGCCGCCTTCCCCATGCCGGGTTGCGGGTGGTCGGCGTCTGCCTCGCCGAGAGCGCTGACAGCGCGG
>PMYJ01000212.1:9280-18908 GCA_003170875.1 Candidatus Dormiibacterota bacterium
CCCCCGGAGTCACGGAGCTGGCCGGCCCCCGGTTGGTGATACGCCCGATCGGCGGGCTCCCCCTCCTCGACGTGCAGGAGGCCGGGTTCCACGGGGCGAGCTGGTGGCTCAAGTCGGTGCTCGACCGCCTCTCCGCGGTCGTGCTCTGCGTGGTCCTCAGCCCCGTCTTCGCCGCCATCGCGGTGGCGGTCCGGCTCAGCAGTCCGGGGCCGGTGCTCTACCGTCAGTCTCGTGTCGGGCTCAAGGGAAGGGAGTTCACCCTTCTCAAGTTCCGGACCATGTGCGAGGGTGCCGACAAGGATCTGGCGACCCTCAGGGAGCTCAACGAGCACGACGGCCCGCTCTTCAAGATGCGCCGCGACCCGCGGGTCACCCCGGTCGGGCGGTTCCTCCGCCGCTACTCGCTCGACGAGCTGCCCCAGATCTGGAACGTCCTCACCGGGACGATGTCGCTGATCGGGCCGCGCCCGCCGCTCGCCTCAGAGGTGGACCGCTACCCCGGCGACCTGCGCCGGCGCCGGCTCCTGGTCAGGCCCGGGATCACCGGCCTCTGGCAGGTGAGCGGCCGTTCCGACCTCTCCTGGGAGGAAACCGTCCGGCTCGACCTCCAGTACGTCGAGAACTGGTCCGTCCTGCTCGATGCCGCGGTGATGTGGAAGACAGTCCGGGCCGTCGTCTCGGGCCGCGGCGCATATTGACCGCCGCCTTCCGGCGGCTCGTGATGGTGCGTCTCCCCAAGGTGTTCACATGGGATGTCGCAGGCTTCGAGGTGCTCGTGGTGGGAGACAGCCTCTGCACCGGCGAGCACGCCTCCGAACGCGATCGCGGCTGCGGAGCGCGCCTGCTCCGGGCGCTGGGCGGCGATGCATCCGGCCCTCGCCGCTGCGGGATCCAGGCCATCTCCGGCGCCCGCCTCCGAGACTTCCTGGAACGACGGCTTCCCCCGGCACGGCGCCTCGTCGTGGTCGAGCTCGGCAGCAACGACTGGCTCGGCTACTCGCCCCTCGGTCGCTGGCGACCGACGCCGCTGGAGCGCTTCGGCGCCGACTATGCGCGGCTCCTCGACCGCCTCACCGAGGCGGGCGCGGTACCCGTCTGCCTCGGCATCTGGGGGCCGGCGGACGGCGGGGCCGAGGCGGACGGTCGGGCTGAGGGGGGCGCGGAGCTGGCCGCTTACGACGCTGCGATCGCCGGCGCCTGCCACAGCCGGGGCGGGGCCTTCGTCGCCCTCTCCCCGGTGTACGAGACGCCGGGGTCCCGCGGGCCCGCCGGACGGCGCACACCGTGGGGCATCTCCGACGCGACGCACCCCAACGACCTGGGCCATCGGATGATCGCCGACCTGGTCCTGGCGGCGTGCGGCCGGCTCTGACCGCCGCGCCGCAGGTGGGTCGGCTCAGCTGGCGTGGGCTGGCTGGCTGACGGACGAACCGAGCAGCTCCAGGGCTGCGCTGAGGACGGCGCCGGGCTCCAGCTCGGCCAGCCCGCCCACGCCGCGGCAGGCGGGGGAGTCGCAGCCGGAGAGCACGCCCCAGCGACTCAGCTCGCACCAGCTTCCGGCCAGGCGCGCACCTCCCGGCTGCAGGACCTGCCGGCGGGGGCTCGGTGCCATCCCTGTGAAGCGCCCATCCTCGGGACCGAGGAGCACGACGCTCGGGGTCCCGGTGACGGCGGCGACGGAGGATGCCGCGCTGCTGACGCAGACGAGCAGGTCGAGCCCCCGGATCACCTCGACCAGCGCTCCGAAGGAGGTGCGACCCACCGCACGGATCGGTGGGTGGGCCATCCCCCCCGCGATCTCCTCCTCGAGCCACGATTCGCTGGCCGAGCCGGTCAGCACGATCCGGGCGCCCGTCTCCCGCTGCAGGGCGGAGGCCACCTCGGCGAAGCGCTCGGGAAGCCATTGCTGGCACGACCAGTCCGCGCCGGCGTGGATGCCGACGAGCGGTCCGTCGCCGCTGCCGACCAAGCGTCGGGCGGCGAGGCTGTCCTCGGGTCGGGGCCATAGCTCCACCGGGCCGCCGTCATCCTGGACCCCGAAGGCGGCGAGGATGCGCGAGTTCTCCTCGCGTGCGGACTCGGCAGTCTCGGCCGGCGGGCTCGGGTGGGTGTACCCGTCCGCGCCGGCCGACAGCCCGGCCCGCACCGGCGATCCGACCATGCGGGCGAGACGGCGCATCGCCCCGGTGCCGTTGTGCAGGACGAGCGTGGCGTCGTACCGGCGCCGGCGCAGCCTGGTCGCCAGGGCGGCGATCACGGCAGCCTTCTCTACGCGCGCCGCCGATGCGCCCTTCCTGCGGAAGTCCTTCCACTCGACGACGGCGTCCACGTACGGGCAGCTATCGAGGATGGGGTGGGCGCAGGTGAGGGCGAGGACCTCGATCCGCGCCTCCGGGAGCGCGGCACGGAGGCTGCGCAGCGCCGGAGTCGCGGCCATGGTGTCGCTGAGATGGCCGTACACGACAACCAGGAGGCGCCGGCACTGCGGAAGATGCTCCGAATGGGGGGGGTGGAACCTCTCCGCCGCCGTGCTCGTTGATTCAGCCGTGACGGCCATCGTCTGAGTCTCGACCCCTCGGCCCCTTCAGTGCCATGGGCAGCCGCGACGCCAGATGGGACAGGCCGGTGGCGGCGGGGGGCGGTGCCCCCCAGTACCCGGGGCGAGCGCGTCGAACGTCAGGCGGAGGGGAGGGTCGCCACCAGGCCGCGATCGGCCAGGAGCCGCGCGTACCGCGCCGCCGTGCGAGGGGTGACGTTGACCAGACGCCCCGACGATCCCCCCTCTGCGATCCAGCGGCAGATCGCGTAGAGCTCTCGACCGCGGTTCCAGACCTCGCCGGTGAACGCCCAGAGGCAGGTGTCGAGGGTGCCGACGAGCCAGCCAGGTCGGCTCCCCCGGAGCAGCCTCCGCTCCGCCCTGCACAGGTCGGAGAGGCCGTTGACGGTGATGAAGGGGGACCAGCCGTCCCAGCGTCCGGCGGTGTAGGTGAGGGCGACCATCCCGGGGATGTCCACCACCGCCCGCGGCGGGCCGGAGAAGGCCGATGTCGTGAAGGCGTACTCGAAGCCCACGTCTCGAACGGCCTCCAGGACGGCCCGTCCCGGAGCGCCCGGCCGGAAGTCCGTGAAGGGGCGCGCCGGCTCGAAGAGCGCGCCGAGCGGGGACTCGCGCACGAGCGCCCGGGGCGACCGCCGGGCGCGTCCAACGACCACCTCCTCGCCGATGCCGGCCGGCTCGGGCGGATGGGGCTGGTAGCGGACGCGGAGGAAGGGCGCCTCCGGACGCGTGACCAGCCGCCTCGGCGGCTGCGGGATGAGCGGCGCGTCCATCAGGGGCCACCAACCCCGGGGCACCCGATCCCGGCCGCCCAACCGGACGGCCAGCTCGTCGACAGCTACCCGCAACGCGCGGGAGAACCGGTCGGCCGGCGCCTCCGACTCGAGGAGCACCCCACCGCCGGAACAGGCGAGGAGCAGCTCCACACCGGGCGCCAGCCCTCCGGAGGCGAGTGGATGCTGGGTGAGGGTGAGGGGCGGGCGGGGCATGTGGGCGAAGCTCTCGGTGGTGAGGATCAGGCCGGCCGCCATCCCCGTGAGGCTGAGGATGTCTGCCAGCGGGTGGAGGTTCTCCAGCTCTCTCGCCATCCCGGTCCAGAAGAGGAGGGTCGAGAGCACCCTCCCCTGGGCCGCCCACCTCTCGAGCTGGGCGTCGTCCGGCTCGTCAGGCGGCGGCGGAGCCGGCCAGCGGGAGGGCGCCTCCCGGAGCACCGGGAATGGCGGCCTGCCCGGGTCGATGACCTGCAGGCCGACGCCGAGCCGCGAGAGGGCCAGGAAGTCGTCGTCGTGATGCTGGCGACCAAAGACCACGTCGGTCAGGCCGAGCGGTTCTGCCAGCCGGGCTATGACGTCGGTCTGGGGCGTCCCGTGGATCGGCATCCAGCCCTCCCGCGACGCGGTGGGTATCCACCGTCCGACCAGCTCGGGGTCACCGAGGAGGAAGCCGCGCCTCGCCTCCGACCACCGCTCCGCCATCCATGCCGTCTCCTCGGCGGCGACCCCGGTCTGGTCGGGCCGGAGCTCGCTGCTGCCCGGGGGAGGCGGGCCGGTCAGCCAGAGCGTCTCCACGCTTCTGGTGGGGCTCAGCCGGGCGAGCGCGTTGGGGTCACCCTCCCCGATCGCGAGGAGCCGCCGGTTGACGACCTCCGGGAAGGCGAAGGCACCGAGCCTGACCCCGGGTGCGCGGCCGCCGCCGACCACGAGGAGGTGCTCCGGCGAAGCGATCCCGCCGCTGCTGAGGACCTCCTCGTAGAAGGTGCTGACGTCCGGGCTTCGGGAGCGGAAGGGGACGCCCGCGTCGTCCAGGGTGTCGCCCAGCAGGACCGGCCCCAGTGAGGCGGCTTCGCAGTCGAAGCGCTGGAGGAGCCAGAGCAGCTCCTCGAGATGATGGGCTCCGCTGAACGTCCCTCCCCGCATCTGGTTGGGATCGCTGCCGGGCAGCAGGCCGCCCCCGAAGTGGGTCCCGCGCGGGCGGGCGTCGTAGTAGCACTCGAAGAGGCTGCCCTCCGCGGCGGCGATCCAGGCGAGGGTGGCGCAGACCAGGTCGCGGTGCGGGTGATCGGCGGGAGCGAGGAGGAGGAGAAGCCGCCGCTTCCCTTCGCCTACCGCGCGTACCAGGGCTTGGCCCCCGTCGAGCGCCGGCTCCCGGGGCCGCAGATCCCGTCGATGAGCTGGCGCGGGGGGTTGGCGAGGTCCGCGGCGAGGTGGACGCAGGCCAGATCGACGTGCCATCGCGCCGCCAGGCGCATCGCCGTCGCCCGGTCGGGGACGAGCAGGAGTGCGGAACGGCGCGCCTGGCGGCGCTCCAGCCGGCTCCGGATGCCGCTGCTCTCCAGATCGACCCGGCCGGGGTCGAGGATGCTCGCGAGGCGGCGGCAGTCACGCCGGCGGAGCAGCGCCCCGGCGCCACCGGCGACCGGGATGACGAGCGGCCCGTTGCCGCGGGTCAGGGTGAAGCGGAGTGCGAGGGCGCGCCGGAGACTGCTCCCGCCCCCGATCCCCACGTCACCGTCCGTTGGCTGCATGGCCGGACTCCACCTCCTGAGGTGGACGGAGCTGCACCACGGTTCCCGCCGCTGCCGAGCCGCGCAGGCGGAGGAGACCCGCGGCGTCGATCTCGTACTGCCGCCGGCAGCGGCGGTAGCCCACCTCGAACCAGAGCAGGTGGCGCAGGTCGATGGGCAGGCGCTGGGGCCGCAGCCGCCGGGCCCAGTCGGTCAGGCAACGGCGGCGGGTCACCCGGAGCCAGAGGCGCCCCCGTGGATCCCCGGCCAGGGTCTGCTTCGCTGCCAGGACGCCATTGCCCATGGCGTAGTTGCGCTGGCTGCGCAGTGCCGCGCGGCCAGCGCGGACCCCCGACGAATGGAGTATCCGGGACCGCGGCGTGGTCAGCATGCGGACCCCCAGGGCTTCGAGTCGCAGCTTGTAGTCGGTGTCCTCACCGACGGGGAATGGCGTTCCCGGGCCCAGCACCTCGTCCCAGGGGCCGACGCGGGCGGCCGCCGCGAGCCGGAAGGCGCAGTTGGCGCCGATCCAGTCCCAGCCGGCCGGTGGGCGCTGCGGCGTCACCACCGGGTCGTACAGCGCCTCGGCGGGCATCACGGTGGGGCATGAGGCGAGCGGGCCGAGCTTCGCCGGCCCGATCACGGCGCCGCCCACGGCGCCCAGCGCGGGGTCGGCGTCAAAGGCTCTGACGATCGTTTCCAACCATGCGGGATCCGCCTCGCAGTCGTCGTCGAGGAAGGCGATGACCTCGCCGCTGCTCAGCCGGGTGCCGGCATTGCGGGCTCGGCTGCAGCCGCGCTCGGTGAGGTGCACGTAGGTCACCCGCGGGTCGTGGCCGGCGGCCTCCGACGCCGCGGCGCGCAGCACCGCCTCGGCGGCCGCGTCCCCCTGGCCCACGACCAGCAGCTCCCAGTCCTGCCAGGTCTGGTCGAGCACCGACCGCACGGTCCTGCCCAAAGTGCCCGGGCGGACGGTGGGAATGCAGACCGTGGCCCTCATGGGGAGGTCGCGCTGCCTGCCAGGCCGCGGCCCCCGCGCACGTCCTCGTAGACGTTGACCAGCCTGTCGACCATCCTGTCGAGGTCGAAGTCGCCCGCTCGCCGGCGGGCGGCCTGCCCGACCCGCGCCAGGAGCGCGTCGTCCGCCACCGCGGTGCACACCGTCGTCGCCAGGGCTGCGGCGTCTCCAGGATCGATGAGGAAGCCGTCGACGGAGTCGGTGATCAGCTCGGAGAGCCCGGTCCCGTTGGTGGCCACCACCGGCCGGCCGAGAGCCATGGCTTCGAGACAGGCGTTGGCAAGGCTCTCGGAGCGGGACGGCATGACCACCATCCGGGCATGCACGACGATGGGGAAGAGGCGCGCGTGCGGCAGCTCGGGAAGGAAGTGCAGGCGTGGCCAGTACTCCCCGCACTGCTCGCGGGCGATGTCGACGAAGAGTCGGCCGTCCAGGCCCGTGTCCTCGCCCACGAAGACGGCGTGCAGGTTGGGGCGGCTCGCCAGCACCTGGGGAAGGGCCTGGATCCAGGTGTCCACACCCTTGCGTCGCTCCAGGCGGCCGAACATGAGGACGTACTCCAGGTCGCGGAGCTCGTCAGGGAGGCTCCCCGCGCCGGCACGGGGATGGCGGATCCCGGTGGGGACGATGGTGATCGAGCCGGGCCGGAGCCTCCATCGCTTGGCCACCTCGCCGGCCAGCACCCTGGACGGCGAGATCACCCGGGCGCTGCGTCGCGTCTGGGAGCGCTCCAGCCATCGCCTCACGAAGGTTCCCCAGCGCTGCCGGCGCGGTATCCCCTCCTGGTCCTCGACGATGAAGTGCGGAGTGGCCAGACGGGTGACGAGCCTGACTCCGGGATGGAGCGAGTACCACCAGGCCTCCCCTTCCCATTCGCAGGCCTGGACGATGTCGAGACGGCCGAGGCTGCGCAGCGTGCGGCTCACCGCCAGCGAGCGGGCCACCGCGCGCGGCCGGATGCGTCCGGTGGGGACGCGATGCATCTGCACCCCGTCCACGATCTCGGTGGTCAGCTGACTCGACCCGGGAATCAGGACATGGACCTCGTGTCCCAGCGCCGCGAGGGTGCGCGACGTCTTCTCCGTGTACGCGCCGATGCCGCCTCCACCCGGAGGGGGCCCGGGGCTGACCATCGCTATTCTCACTGCTGGACCTTAACGCTCCGTTGGCCCGCGGGCAATGGCCGCTCGTGGCCCGTTGCGAATCGCTGTCTCGCCCGCGACTGGACATCTGCCCACGGGCCGTGGGAGCCCCCCCCAGGCGGGCGGAAGTCCCGTACGTGGAAGGGACAGGAGACAGGCCCGAGGCTGTCCGTGCCCAGCGGTGCGCGGGACTGCCGATTCCTCCCGGCGCGTTTCGACGACTACGCTTCATGCGACTGGTCCCTTTGGGCCATTTCACCAATCCCCCACACCATCGGAGCAGACCGTGACGCTGGCGGACGCGAAGCTCGGTCCCCACCCGAGCAGCGAGAGTGACCTCGACAGGATCGAGAGGGCCTGCGAGACCCAGCACGCCTTGGCGGAGGCGAGGAAGGCGGGTGCGCGGTCGCTGGTGGGTTTCGTGCTCTCCCGGCATGCGGCGATCCGCCAGATGATCGTGTCTGTGCGAGCGCTGCCCCAGATCAGCGTCAGCGTCAGCGCCGGCGCCGCGGGGCGCGAGATTGCCAACCACCTCGCGGTGCGTCGCGGCATTCGTTACGTCAACCGCCGGGCGGTCGGCGTGCTGCCGCTTCCCGACGATCTCGACAGCTACTTCCAGGGGAGAAAGCGGCACGCGGTTCGGACCAACCTTCACCATGCCGAGGAGCTTGGTCTCGGGTTTCAGGAGCTCCCCGATGCAGCGACCACCCGGCGGGAGGCCGCCCGGATCCTCAAGCTGCATCGGGATCAATTCTGGGACGCGGACGCCCTGGCCGAGGGAGTGGCCCGGGGAAGCTCGAGGGTCTTCGTCGTCGCCGACCGAGCCGGCACCGTGCAGGCGTTGGCCGGCCTAGTGGTCGACACGACCTGGGCCCACCTGTACCTCTGCATCAGCGACAAGAGCGAGACGGCGCACGCCGCGCTCTACCTGCTGAACGTCGGGTTGGTGAAGACGCTGGCCGCCGAGCAGGTGCGCTACCTTTTTGTCCGCAGCGCCTTCCACGTGCCGCCCGGCCAGCGCTACCTGCAGGCGCGCCTCGGTTTCGAGCCGATGAACCTGCGCCTCTCCGGTCGGTCTCCGAACCGGGCCTGACCCCGAGAGCTTGCCCGCCGCGCACTGCACGCGGCTGGACACGTTGGGATCGTCAGCTGATGGTGATCGGGCCGGACTGGAGCTGACCGGTGCCCGGAGTGCCGGGCACGAGCGGCTCCATGAGCTTCACGTAGGCCACGTGGTCGGTGGTGTCGACGGCGGCGATGTACTGGGTCCCCTCGGTGAGCGCGACCCCGCCGATGCTCACGGTGGGCAGGGACGTGGAGGTGTAGCCGTCCACGGCGTAGACGTCCAGCCATCGCTCCTGGACGGTTGAGGAGAAGGTCGGCGTGAAGGTGACAGTGTTGCCCGACCCGGTGAACGTGTACAGGCCCTGCCCCTCACTGAAGCCGTCGAAGCTCCCCGTCGTCATGGTCGGGGTGTCGGGGTTCAGGTAGTCCGCCGCGATGCTCTCCGCCTGCGCGGAGGTCAGGTTGCGGCCGATCGTCTGGAGAAGGTAGAAGGTGATGGTGGTGCCGGCCGGGACCGAGTAGTCCTGTCCGGCGACGCTGTTGTCCCCGAAGACGCCGATCTTGAGCCGGTTCGGGCCGACCAGCGCCTCGATCTGGAGGTTGGCCAGTCCCAGGGTGGAGAGGTTGGTCGCGAGGGCCGCCGAGATGCCGTCGCTCACGCCCGATCCCGATGCGGGATTGATGTAGAAGTAGTCGGGAGCTCCCGGGGTGGCCGAGTTGGGGGGCAGGCCCTGGACCGAGGAGCCGCCCAAGGTGCCGTACCCGCCGTTGGCAGCCGCCCAGGTGCTGTTGGCCTGCTCCAGGCCGCTGATGGTCCAGAACTGGAGCGGCTGGGTCGGCGACAGGAGGATCGGGGAGCTGGACGGGTTGGTGATGTCGAAGCGGTCGACGATGAAGCCGGGGTTGCCCGGGTAGACGTAGGTGGTGACGGTGTGCACGAAGCCGTTCGTATCCACCCCCGTCGAGGGCACGGTGGCCTGCATCCCGGCCCGGAAGGAGGGGATGCTCGGGCCCATCTGGACCTCGGTGTAGGGGCTGTTCTCCGAGCCGACGAAGTTGTTCGAGGGCGACTGCGTGTAGTCATGGGCCAGGTCGGAGGGACTTGTGGTGTCGAGAGACGTCTGGGTCGGTCCGACGGTGCAGCCGTCGACCTCGTACCACATGGCGATGTTGGCGCCGCCGTACCCCGGTATCGCGCCCACGCGCCAGCCGTTGCCCGACCCGTCGATGTAGGTGTAGTCGGTCTCGGTCTGGTTGTTGGGGGGCCCGTTGGTGACCCCGCTCTGGATCTGCGTCGAGGTCGTCAGGCCGCCGGTGGCGCAGGATCCCGAGGCGGAGGGGAG
>PMYJ01000212.1:18928-19986 GCA_003170875.1 Candidatus Dormiibacterota bacterium
GGTGCTGGCCCCACCGGTCAGCGTCACCGTCGCCCCCGCGATCGGGGTGCCGGTCGCGGAGGCGGTGACCGTCCCGCTGATCTGGGTGATCGGCACCTCGGAGAAGCTGGACCAGGTGACGTTGGAGCCCGTGGTCCTCGTCCCGGCCTGACCCGCGCTGGTGAGCGCGGTCTGGGTGCCCTGGATCATCCAGCCGGGCTGGGTGGCACCGGCCGGCCAGACGCTGCCCTCCACCACGTTGCCGACCACCTCGAGCTGGGCGTCGTAGAGGGTGTTGAGGGAGATGGTCGTGCCCTGGATCGCCAGCTCTGTCCACGACCCCTTGACCGCCACCCAGAGCGAGAGGTCGCCGTTCGGGTAGGCGGGCTCCGAGGTGTTGTACGGATCGACGGTCATCTCCACCAGGGTGTCGTCGTCATTGGCGCCGAGCTGCTGGACCCTCGCCAGCAGGCGTGCACCGTGGGCGTTGGCCGGATCGGAGACGATGCTCGTGATCTCCAGCTGGGCGCTCACCACCTGGTTCGCGTACTGGTAGCCCATCCAGGTGTCGTAGTCAGCTCCGGTCGACTCGCCGGTGTCGACGAAACCTTGCTCGCCCGCGACACCCACCTGGCTGCTGGTGATCACGACCCCGTTGTTGATCGTGCCGAGGTCGCTGTTCCAGGTGCCGCCGTCGGTGGAGGGGGACCAGCCGCCCGTCTGGTTGGGCTGGGTGAAGTTGTCCATGGCCTCCTGCGCGGGGATGGCCGCGAGTGTCTCGAGGCCAGCGGAGACGCTGCCATTCGCCGGGGCGACCACCCCGCTCGTGAAGTTCGCGTTGTACCCGACCGCGGCCCCGGTGTAGACGACCGTGTACGTGGCCGCCGGGACGGCGAGCGAGTACGCCCCCGAGGCGCTGGTGGTGGCCGTCGTCGTGGCCGGGACCGTCGACACCTGGACCCCGGCGATGGGCGCAGCCGCGCTGTTCGTGACGCTGCCGGTGATGGTGGAGTTGTTGGGACCGGTGGACCCGCTCACCGCGGCGACCGAGAAGGAGTCGAACTCCACCGGCGCTCCGG
>PMYJ01000213.1 GCA_003170875.1 Candidatus Dormiibacterota bacterium
ATCGTCGACATCGTCCCCCAGCGCATCGTCGACGAGCTGAACCACGGGCGCGTGGTGGTCGTCGCCGGCTTCCAGGGCGTCGGCGATGATCTCGACGTGACCACCCTCGGACGGGGAGGCTCGGACACCACCGCCGTCGCCCTGGCCGTGGAGCTGGGCGCCGCCCGCTGCGAGATCTACACCGACGTGGCCGGGGTGTACACGGCCGATCCGCGGATCGAGCCGCGGGCCCGGGCCATCCCCGAGATCGCCTATGCCGAGATGCTCGAGTTCGCTGTCGTCGGGGCCAAGGTCCTGCATCCCCGTGCCGTCGAGATTGGCGAGACCTACTCCATGCCGATCGTGGTGCGCTCCACGTTCGAGGACCACCCGGGCACCCTGATCTGTCAGCATCCGGCCATGGAAGATCGCCAGAAGATCCGCGGCATCGCCAACGACAGCGGCGTCGCCAAGGTCATCCTGACCCGGGTTCCCGATCGGCCGGGCGTCGCCGCCCAGGTGTTCGGCCCCATCGGCAAGGCCGGCATCAATGTGGACATCATCGTCCAGAACGTGAGCCATGACGGCTTCACCGACATCTCCTTCATCATCGCCGAGGAGGACCTCCCCCGAGCCCGTCCGGTGCTCGAGGAGGTGTCCCGCGACGTCATGGCGGAGCAGGTGGTGGCAGACACCGGCATCGCCACCGTGTCGGTGGTGGGCACCGCCTTCCTGGGNNACGCCGGGGATGGCCGCCCGGCTCTTCCAGGCGCTCTCCACCCACGGCATCAACGTGGAGCAGATCACCACCAGCCAGATCCACGTCACCGTGGTCATCGCCCGCGACCGGGTCGCCGACGCGGTGCGAGCGCTGCACGCGGAGTTTGAGCTGGAGAGCGATTAGCCGCTCATGGCGCTGAGCGTCGGCATCGTGGGCCTGCCCAACGCGGGCAAGTCGACGCTGTTCAACGCACTGACCCAGGCCGGGGCCCAGGTGGGCAACTACCCGTTCACCACCATCGAGCCCAACACCGGGGTGGTGGCGGTGCCCGATGAGCGGCTGGACCGGCTGGCGGCGATCTTCTCGCCGCCCCGGGTGATCCCGGCCTCGGTGACCTTCACGGACATCGCCGGCCTGGTGCGGGGTGCCAGCCAGGGCGAGGGCCTGGGCAACCAGTTNNCATGTGGAGGGCGCGGTCGACCCCGTCCGCGACCTCGATGTCGTCGAGCTGGAGCTGCAGCTCGCCGACCTGGAGACGGTGACCCGCCGGCTCGACAAGCGGGAGAAGACAGCCCGGCTCCAGAAGGAGAAGGCGGAGGAGGCCCTCGAGGTCATGCGCCGCGTCCGTGACCACCTCGACGCCGGTGAGCCGGTGCGCACCCTGGCCCTCTCGGAAGAGGAGCGCGGCCACATCCACGAGCTCTACCTGCTCACCTCCCATCCCCTGATCGTGGTGGTCAATGTGGGTGAGGGCGACGCGGGCAAGCCGCCCCTCGAGGCTGTCGTCGAGCTGGCCCGCCGTCACGGCGGCGACTGCCTGGCCATCTCCGCCCGGATCGAATCCGAGATCGTCGAGCTTCCCGCGGCGGACCGCCGCGAGTTCCTGGCCTCCGTGGGACTGCCGGAGCCGGGCCTCGACCGGCTGGCCCGCGACGCCTACGGGCTCCTCGACCTGATCACCTTCTTCACGGCGGGGGAGAAGGAGGTGCGCGCCTGGACGCTGCAGCGTGGCGGCACGGCCGTGGAGGCCGCCGGCGTCATCCACACCGACTTCGCCCGCGGCTTCATCCGGGCCGAGGTGGTCGGGGCCGAGGAGCTGATCGAGGGCGGGTCGTACCTGGCGGTCCGCGAGTCGGGTCGCCAGCGGCTGGAGGGGAGGGACTACGTCGTCCGCGACGGCGACGTCGTCCACTTCCGATTCAATGTCTAGGCACACTCTCGGTATCGTCGGCGTCGGCCTGATCGGCGGCTCGATCGGCATGGCGGCGCGCCGGGCCGGCTGGGAGGTGTCCGGGGTCGATGCGGACGGCACCCTGGAGAGCGCGGTGGAGCTGGGGGCGATCGACCACCCGGCCACGCTGGACGAGGTGCGCGGCGCCGAGATGGTGGTCCTGGCCGCGCCGGTATCCCGGATCACCGGACTGCTCGCCGAGCTGGCGCCGACCGACGCGCTGGTCACCGACGTCGGCAGCGCCAAGGCGGCGATCGTGCGCGCCGCCGCCGCCGCGGGCATCGGCCGCTTCGTCGGTGGGCATCCGATGGCGGGGAGCCAGCTGGGGGGAGTGGCCAATGCGAGCGCCGACCTCTTCCTGGGCGCGCGGTACCTGATCACCCCGACGGGAGACACCCTCCCAGAGGCCTACGCGCGGATCACCCAGTTTGTCCGTGACGACCTCGGCGCGGTACCGACGGCGGTCGACCCGGAGCGCCATGACCGGCTGGTCGCCGCGCTCTCGCATCTCCCCCACCTCCTGGCCGTCGCGCTCCTGGAGGTCACCTCGGGCATCTCTCCCGACGCCCTCTCCTTCGCGGGTCCCTCCTTCCGCGACCTGACCCGTGTCGGTGCCGCCAATCCCACCCTCTGGGCGGACATCCTGGCCGAGAACGCGGGGGCCATCCACGAGGTGCTCGGCTCCTTCAGTGAGGCCATGCGCCGGCTCGGCGGCGACATCGACGACCGTCCCGCCACCGAGCGCCGCTTCACCCAAGCCGGCGCCGCCTACCAGACTCTCGGCGGATTTCTCATCGAGCAGACCGGGCACAACGTCGACGTCGCCGTGCCGATCGAGAACCGGCCCCGGGTGCTCGCCCAGGTCACCACCCTGATGGGGTCCAACGACATCAACATCCTCGACCTCTACATGCAGCACTCGGACACGCGCCATGCCGCCCTGGTCCTCACCATCGACGCGGCCTCGGTCGATCGGGCGCTCGGCCTGTTGCGGGGAGCCGGCTTCCATGCGGAGCCCCTGGCCACCGGCCAGGCGGATTAGCTGGCCGCCTCGGTGGCCTCGGGGGCCAGGCGGAACTCGGACGGCTGATCCGTCCTCACGACCTCGTGGCGCTTGAGGAAGTTGAGACAGGTCACGGCGGCGACCAGGAGCACCGCGCCGGCGATCTCGAGCGGCTTCAGCGGCGACCCGAATCCGACCGGGGTGGGGAGCGAGAAGATGAGGAAGAGGGCGGCGGGGTAGCCAAGCTCGGCGAAGCTCGAGATCGAGGCGGGGGTGCTGGAGAGGGCGCGGTAGTAGAGCACCATGGCGATGAGTCCGGGGATCAGGGCGATGCCGAGGAAGCTCGGAAGCTGTCCGATCGAGTACTGCGTGAAGCCGGCCGCACCCCGATCGGTGAGCATGAGGACGAGGAGCACCGGCAGGGCCAGGACGAAGCGCATCGCCGAGGTGCTGGCGAAGGAGACTCCCGAGAGGGCGTAGCGGCCGAGCACGGTGCCCGCCGCCCAGAGCGCCACGGCGCCGACGACGAAGAGGGCGGCCTGGAGCTGGGCCTGGGGCGCGGTCGGGCTCTGGGAGAAGACGATGAGGGCGGCACCGGCCAGGGCCGCGGCGGCGATGGGCCAGAAGGCGGGTCTCCGGCGCTCGCGGAGGACGATCCAGGCGAGCGTCGCCCCGAACACCGGCTGCAGCAGGTAGAGGAGGTAGACCTCGGACTGCACGCCGAGGCTCGCGGCATGGCTGAGGGAGGGGGCGAACGCGTAGGTGAGGGAGCGGGTGAAGAGGACGGTGGCGACGGCCTGGGGACCGGCGGCGATGACGGCCAGGGCCAGCCAGGTCCGCCAGGAGGCCGCTCGCAGCTCGCGCGCCACCCGCCGCATGACCGGGATGAAGCAGAGGCTGATGAGCAGATCCTCGACCAGGACGATCTCGCTCGCGGACAGCTTCCAATGGTGGAGGAGATTGGGGCGAAAGAACGCGTCCACCGCCCAGAGCGCTGCCGCCAGGGTGATGAAGAGGGCCGAATAGCGGTCGATCAGCCCCGTCCGCTCCGCCCGACCGGCCTGGATGGTCATCTCGTTTCGAGGGTACCAGGGGCGCCCGGTTCGGCCGGGGTGCCAGGGGGTCCTCCCCTGCTAGGCTTCGCGGCTGAAGCATGGCCAAGAAGACCCGGAAGCAGAAGCAGCGCGCCGCCACTCGCCGTCCGGCCGGTGTGGCACCGGCGCGTCCGGTCGCTGGTCCCGCCGCCACCCCGCTCGCCGGCGGGGCGAGCCGGATGGTCGCGACCGCCGTTGACGAGGAGAGCCCGGCCAGAGCGACCTCGATCGCGGCAGGTGCCGGGAGCTCGACGGAGAGCACCCGACGCCGCGTTGAGCGCGTCACCCCCGCATCCGCCTCGAGCATCGCCGCGAGCCGGCAGCAGCGCGCCTCCGTCAAGAGCGCCCGCTTCGGGACCACGGCGTCGATGGTCGAGGCCCTGGACAGCGACGATCCGGCGATCCCCTTCGACCGCGTCCCCTACGTCCCGTCCGACCTCCGCCGGGTAGCCGTGATGGCCAGCATCATGGTGGTCCTCATCTTGATCGCCTGGGCCATCGTCAGCGTCGTCGACTGAGGTCGGAGGGCTACGCGGATGCGTGTGATCCTCTATACGGGAAAGGGCGGGGTCGGCAAGACGACCGTGGCAGCCGCCACCGCCGTGCGCTGCGCGCAGCTCGGACAGCGGACGCTGGTGATCAGCACCGATGCTGCGCACAGCCTCGGCGACTCGCTGGACTTCCCGCTCGGCGAGGATCCCAAGCTGGTCGCGACCAACCTCTGGGCCCAGGAGGTCAATGCGCTCCACCAGCTGGAGGGCCACTGGGACCGGATCCGCATCTACCTCAGCTCGCTCTTCTCCTCCCAGGGCGTCGACGACATCGTGGCCGAGGAGCTGGCGTCGCCGCCGGGGATGGAGGAGATCGCCTCCCTGATGCAGATCCGCCAGCACAAGGCCGAGGGCAAGTTCGACACCCTGATCGTCGACTGCGCCCCGACCGGCGAGACGCTCCAGCTGCTCGCCTTCCCGGACGTGGCCCGCTGGTACCTGCAGCGGCTCTTCCCCGCCTCACGGGCGGTGATGAGGGTGGCCCGGCCGGTGGTGCAGCCCTTCGTCTCCATCCCGCTCCCCCCGGACGAGATATTCGGTCACATCAAGCGGCTGCTGCTCGACTTGGAGGGGATGAAGAGCATCCTGGGCGACCCCAAGACCTGCACGGTGCGCCTGGTCCTCAACCTCGAGAAGATGGTCCTCAAGGAGGCCCAGCGCGCCTTCACCTACCTCAGCCTGTACGACTACCTCACCGACCTGGTGGTGGTGAACCGGGTGCTGCCGCCGGAGGTGACCGACAGCTACTTCGCCTCCTGGCGGGAGATCCAGAGCCGGTACAACGAGTCCGTGGAGTCGCTCTTCGACCCCATACCGATCCGCCGGTCCAAGCTCTTTGACCACGAGATCGTCGGACTCGAGGGCCTGCGAGAGCTGGCCGGCGTGCTCTTCGGCGACGAGGACCCGGCTCGTATCTACTACCACACCGTGCCCCAGCGGCTGCGCCGGGTGAACGGGCGCTACGAGCTGCAGCTCCAGCTCCCCTTCATCTCCAAGGAGGAGGTCGACGTTCGCCACAGCGAGGGAGAGCTGTACGTCACCGTGGGTGCCTACAAGCGGGAGATCTCCCTGCCCCGCATCCTCAACGGCAAGCAGGTGAGCAGGGCGAGGCTCGACGACGGCCTGCTGCGCGTCACGTTCGCGGACAGCCAGAAATGACCGACGCGCCTTCGGAGGAATCGAAAAGATGAGTGACAGCCCCAACCCGCTCCCGCTCTGGCTCCTCGAGGAGGCCGGTCGTCAGCTGGGCAAGCTGGTGCCCCCGGAGGCGGTGTCGCACTTCCTCAACGCCCAGCGCGAGGTGGTGCTCGGCATCACGGCGCTGCTCGAGAACGGCAAGCCGCCGGCGAGCACCACCTCCCGGGGACGCCGTATCCCCACGACCCAGGTCCGGTCCAGACGACCCCGCCGCGTCATCGTCGATTGAGGCGCGGGGGTCACCCGCATCGAGGAGACGGTGCAGCGGGGGAATCGGGCACGCCGGTGACAGGCGCCCATCCGAGCGGGGCGCCCACAGCCTGATGAGCCGGCATGAACCCTCCAGCACCCGCCTGGCTCGGATCCTCTTCCACGACCGGCCCCCGCGCGATCCGCTCGCAACGCTCATGGTCGACGGCCAGGCCCGGCCGGTGGGCGGTGCCCAGCTCGTCATCCTCCACCAGGGTCGAGTGCTCCTGCAGTTCCGTCCCTGGCCGCCCGGGTGGGAGCTGCCCGGCGGGCACTGCGAACCAGGCGAGGACCCGAGCGTCACCGCGACGCGCGAGGCCGAGGAGGAGACGGGTCACTCGGTGCGGGTGCTCGGCCTGGTCGGTGTCTACACCTGGGAGGGGCTGCGCAGCGCGGGCGACGCCGTCTTCCTCGGCGCGATCACGGGCGGGAGGGCCCGGCGCAGCATCGAGGCCTGGTCGGTTCGCCTCTTCGCCCCCGACGACCTTCCGAGAACGATCTTCCCCTGGTGCCGGGAGCGGATCCGCGACGCGGTGGCGTGCAGCCGGGGGGCGGCACCCGTCCATCGCGTCCAGCCGGTGACGATGCGGCACGTGATGAACTTCGGGACCAGCTGGCTCCAGACCCCGGTGGATGCCCTGACGCGACGGCGGCGGCAATGACCGCCCTCCTCTTCCTGGGTGCATTGGCGCTGATCGCCGCCGCGTCGGAGCTGTTCACCAACGCGGTCGAGTGGGCCGGCCACTTCCTCCACCTCGGGTCCGGGGCGACCGGCAGCCTCCTCGCGGCTCTGGGGACGGCGCTCCCCGAGACCATGGTCGTGGTGGTGGCCCTGGTCGGAGGCTCCTCGGACTCGGGCCAGATCGCCACCGGTGCCGTGCTCGGCTCCTCCTTTCTGCTCCTCACCCTCGGGGGGGCGATCACCGGGGTGGCTCTGCTGACCCGCGCCGGCGCCCACCATCTGCGGGTCGAGCCTGCCCAGATCCGGCGCGACCTGGGCGTCTTCCTGAGCGCCTTTGGGTGCGCGGTGGCCTCGACCCTGCTCTCGCGGCCCGAGCGAGTGGTGATCGGAGTGCTCCTCCTGCTCCTCTACGCCGGGTACGCGCGCGCCATGCTGGGCGAGCGGACGGCCGACGGGGGCGCGCCCGAGCCGCTGCACTTCATCCGTTGGCGGACCGGCCCCCCGCCCTGGGCGGTGGTGGCGGCCCAGCTCCTGACCGGGGCGATCCTGCTCGCGGCCGGGTCAGGGCTGTTCGTTGACGCCATCCACACGGCGGCGACCAGCCTGGGACTCAGCGCCCTGCTGGTGGCGGTCGTTGCCGTCCCCTTGGCGACCGAGCTTCCCGAGTGCCTCAACAGCGTCCTCTGGGTCCGGAGTGGCGACGACGGCCTGGCCATCGGCAACGTGGCCGGGGCGGCGGCCTTCCAGGCCTGCGTCCTCGGCTTCGTGGGCATCAGCTTCACCACCTGGAAGCTGGGCTCCGCGGGGCTGCTGTGCGCCGCCTGCGCCTTCGCAACCGGCCTCTACCTGCTCGGCCTGCTCCGCGGCGGTCGCGCCCATGGCGGCTGGCTGCTCCTGGCCGCCCTCCCGTGGCTCGGGTACGTCGTCGCCGAGCTGGCCCTCTCCGGCCGCCTCGGGTGAGTCGATGAGGCGCCGAGGGTGACGGGAGGGGAGGCGGGGCAGGCGCCGAGCGCGGCGGCGCTGGGGGTGGCCCACGACGTCTTCGGGCTCGCCCGGCTGCGCCCAGGTCAGGCCGAGGTCATCGCCGCCGCCGAGGCCGGGCGGGACGTCCTCTTCGTCGCCCCCACCGGGTCCGGCAAGAGCATCGCGTACTGGGTCCCGGCACTCGCGTCACCGGGGCTGACCCTGGTCGTCTCCCCCCTGATCGCACTGATGACCGACCAGGTCGTCCGCCTCCGGCGGGCTGGGGTGGCGGCCGCCGCGATCCACTCGCAGCTGGACAGCGGGGAGCAGCGTGAGGCGCTGGCGGCAGCCCTCGGCGGCCGGTTGCGGTTCCTGTACGTCGCCCCCGAGCGCCTGGCGACCCCGCGTTTCGAGGAGCGCCTCGCCGAGCTGGCGGTTGCCCGCTTCGTCGTCGACGAGGCCCACTGCATCTCCAGCTGGGGACACGACTTCCGCCAGGAATACCGCCGGCTCGCCGCCGCGGTGGCCGCCTGCGGGCGACCTCCGGTGACCGCGGTCACCGCCACCGCGACACCCCAGGTGCGGGAGGACATCAGCAGGAGCCTGGCGCTGCGGACGCCCTTCACCGTGGTGACCGGATTTGTCCGCATTGGGCTGACCCTCGAGGTGCAGCGGTGCCGCCAGGGTGCCGAGAAATTGCGGGCGGTCGCCCGGGCACTCGCGGAGGTGCCGGGCAGGGCCCTCGTCTACTGCGGCCGGATCCGCGACTGCGAGGAGACGGCGGAGGCACTCCGGGCGGACGGGATCGCCGCGGCCGCCTACCACGGCGGGCTGGACGGCCCGGTGCGGAGCCAGGTCCAGACCGCGTTCACCGAGGGGAGGCTCCGGGTGGTGGTGGCGACCTCGGCCTTCGGCATGGGCGTCGACATCCCCGACATCCGGCAGGTCATCCACCGTGACTTCCCCGCATGCCTGGAGGACTACCACCAGGCGGCGGGCCGCGCCGGGCGGGATGGACTGCCCGCCCGCTGCCTGCTCCTCTACAACCCCGCGGACCGCGGCCTCCAGGAGCTCTTCATCGAGCAGTCGTACCCGGAGAGGGAGGTGGTGCGCGAGGTCTACCGGGCGCTGCTCCGGGCCGGTCGGTGGGACCTGCAGGACTGGGCGGAGCTCGTCCCAGGTCTCGACCGCCGGGCCGTGGAGGCGTCGGTGCGACTGCTCGAGAACGCGGGCGCCCTGCTCCCGGGCGGAGACGTCCGCCGTCTCAGCGGAGCGCCGGTCGACTTCGAGGAACGCCGGCGCCTCAAGGAGGCGGCCGTGGCCCGCCTCGACCAGATGATGGCCTACGCCACCTCACGGGAGTGCCGCCACGCCCGGATCGCCGACTACTTCGGTGAGCAGGGGGTGGCGCGCAGCTGCTCCGCCTGCGACAACTGCCTCTCCCCGCGCCCCGCCGAGCTGCCCGTCCCCGATGGCGCGGTGATGGCAGCGCTGCTCGCCGTCGCCCGCTTCGATGGCCATCTCGGGGGCACCCGGTTGGCCGCCATGCTCCGGGGTGCCGACTCAGCCTGGAACCGAGACCGGCCTTGGGTGCGGGAGCTGGGTTTCTTCGGTGCACTGGCCGGGTGGGAGGAGGCGGCGGTGCGGGACCTGCTCGTCGAGCTGGTGGAGCGAGAGCTGGTGCTCCGCGGCCACGGTGAGCGCCCCACCCTCGGGCTGACGCCGGCCGGCCGGGAGGTGCTGAGCGAGGCCCACGGGGTGTCGGTGTCCATCTCCGCCTCCCCCCGGAGGTCCCGCCCGGAGCGGCCGCCATCGCCGCGCCACGGCTCCCGCGGCGGACCCCGGGCCGCGCCTACATCGGCGCCGGCGACGGACGCGTCCGCGGGTGACCTGGACCCGTCGACGCAGCTGCGCTTCGAACGCCTGAGGCGCTGGCGGCTGGGGCTGGCGCGCGCGGAGGCGCGCGCCGCGTTCACGATCTTCGACGACCGTACCCTCCGCGAGATCGCGGAGCGGGATCCGGGTTCGGTCGCCGAACTCCTCCAGGTGCGAGGCGTCGGTCCATCGAAAGCGTTGCGCTACGGAGAGGCCGTCATCGGCGTGCTGCGGGACGGCTGACGATTCCGCCGCTGCCGCCCCGGCTCAGCCGGATTGGCGCGCGATGGCATCGTGCCGTCGAGGAGAGGGAGGCGAGGCGCACCAAAGGTTCGCCTCGCCCCCCAATCCATGCTCAGTGCTGAGAGCCGCTGGCGCCGGGCCCACCGTGCAGGCCGCCGGGCTTGCCACCGGTCTGGCCCTTGTGGCCGGAGCCGCTCGACGAGGAGCCGGCTGCTTGCACCGTGGTCACGCCGGACGCCCCATGGAACCCCGACGGGTCCGGTGTGCCTGACTGCTCCTGCCCGACCGCCCTGGGCGATGCCTTGGGGTGGGTCGATGGCTTGGAGAGGATGACCACGCTGGTGGCGTCAACGGTGTTCGAACCGGTCGAGGTCCCGTACACGGCCACCTGGTTGCCCACGGCCAAGGTGGAGAAGCTGGGTGCGCTCACCCCGTACTCCGAGTAGGTGGTGGCTCCCGAGACATCCACGGTCCAGGTCTGGCCATCGCGGGCCTTCAGCGTGAAGCTGTCGCTGGGGCTGGACGTCACCGACGCCACCGTGCCCACCACGATCGGCCTCTGGATGATCACCACGGTGCTGGCGGTGACAGCGTCAGTTCCCGTGGAGGTCCCGTACACCACGACCTCGTCGCTCACAGCGACATCGGAGAAGGTGGGCGAGGTCACGCCGCGTTCCGTGTAAGCGGTGGACCCCGTGACGGTGACCGTCCAGGTCTGCCCCTTCCAGGCTGCGACCGTGAAGGTGTCGCTGCTCGCCGTCATCGTGGCCACGGTTCCGACCACCGCCGGCTTCACGACGATCATCACGTTGCTGGCGCTGACCGCATCGGTCCCTGTCCTGGTCCCGTATACGAGCACCTCGTCACCCACCGCCACGTCGGCGAAAGTCGGCGAGGTCACGCTGCTATCCGTGTAGGTCGTGGACCCCGAGACATCCACGGTCCACGTCACGCCCTTCTTGGTGGTGAGGGTGATGGTGTCACCGGGAGCGGTCGTCAGCGACGCCACCGTCCCCGAGACCGTTGGTGCCGGGGTGGGGGAGTACCAGGGGCTGCCCGGCGAACCGAACCCCGGTCGGACCCCGGCCTGTGTGGCGGCACCGACGCCGACGGCACCTGCTGTCATGAGGGCAAGAGCGAGCCCCACGCCGAGGACTCCGCGACCAGCGCGGCGCGGCAGGATCATGTGAAGGCGAAATCGCCCACGTGTCACGTCCAAAGAACTGAGCTTCATCTGCGTCTCCCGATTGAAGCCTGGCGGGCATCCGGTGTTCGGACCCGGACCCAACCGACGTCCCAGCGGGGCTCGGCCAACGGCCCAGCGGGTGTGCTGCGCGACCAGGCTAATGCAACCGTACCGCGACCCGCTCGTACATCACCGTTACGATCCACCCAAACGCAACTCGCCCACCGACGGAGTCGGGCGTCCCGCACGCCGTCTGCGATGATCGCGTGGCGGATGAGCCAGGCCAACGACACCTACACCCATGGCCACCAGGACGCGGTTCTCCGCTCCCATCGGTGGCGGACGGCGGAGAACTCGGCCGCGTACCTTCTTCCCCACCTCCGGCCGGGAATGAGCCTCCTCGACGTCGGCTGCGGCCCGGGGACGCTGACCGCCGACCTGGCCGCGCGGGTCGCTCCCGGTGACGTGCTGGCCATCGACGTCTCCGTGGAGGTGATCGCCGAGGCGGCGGCGCATGCCCGGAAGGTGGGCGCCACGAACCTCACCTTCACGGTGGGCGACTTCCGCTCCGCTGGGCTGGTCGCGGGGTCCTTCGACGTGGTCCACGCCCACCAGGTGCTCCA
>PMYJ01000033.1:0-5284 GCA_003170875.1 Candidatus Dormiibacterota bacterium
GTGATCTGCCACGGCTGTGAGGGGGTGCTCCTGGTCGAGGTCACCACCGCTGACCTGAGACAGGCCCACACCCCGGCCCCGAGTCGCGCCCCCCACGCCGCCGGCGGCGTGGGCACCCCGGTCTGAGCGCTGCCCCACGCCGCCGGCGGCGCGGGGACCCCGCCCTTTCTCACAGGGGCTCGCCGCCCCTCGGCGGCCCGGCCCAGCCGGGCTCGCCTCACCCCGCCATCAAAGGTGGCGGCTCGGCGCCGCGGTCCGGTCGCGGTATCATCCCGGTCTGATCTGCCCAGGTGCGCGGGCGCATAGCTCAGTTGGTACGAGCGCAGCGGTGACATCGCTGAGGTCTCAGGTTCGATCCCTGATGCGCCCACGTCCGCCGGAGGCGGCACCCGCTTCGCTCTGAGGAGCGCGGTGCGACCTCCTCGCCGGACGTGAGCATCTTTCCGCGCCATCGGAGTGTCGGCGTGCATTCGCCGGATGTCATAACCGGTGCGCGCGATGTTGCGAAAGCCGCGTGGTCCGCTGCGCACCGGCGCAGATCCTCCGACGCTTGCGCTCGCCGTCGGAAACCACGACAGTTTGCGCAGGCAAATCGTCACAAGTGGATTTTGCGAACAGCTTTCCCACAAGCGCTGAGAAGCTCGTCAGATGGGCGCTCGCCGGTTGTCCACAGTGTGCACACCTCTGCCGCTTGCACACTGCGCACCGATCGGTGGACTCCTCACACACCTGTTCCTTGCAGACCTGAAATCGGGTGTTGACAGCCGACCAGACGGCAGTCGTAGACTGGCCTGACTCATGGAGGTGGGTGTGCGACAAGCGATTCAAGGTCGCCTGCCGGCGGTGCGATTGTGCGCTCGCCGGGGGTGCGGCCAGCCGGTTAAGAAGCCGACCAACAAGTACTGCAGCGTGCATTGCTGCGCCATCGATCCCGAGCGACTCGAGCGGCTCCGGGCTCAGGCGCAGCGCGGCTCGCGCCGTACCGTGCTGCCGCTCGCCCATCAACTCTCACTGGAGATATGGGGCTCGTCGCTCGCCAACCCGGAGGCCGAGATCGACCTTCTGGGAGAGGGCCGCGAGGACGTGCCGCGGGGCATGTCCCGCCTGGGCGTCTGACCCTGCCGCGCAGGGGACCTTCGCACCCCGAGTCGCGTCCGGGCAGCTCCGGAGCCCGTCCGCAGCAGCCCGCGTGACCCGGGGGCGCCGCTTCCGTACAATGCGGCCACCATGCCAGAGGACGTCGATGATGCCGCCGAGGCCGGGCCGCCCCTGGAGGCCCCGGTCGAGCTGACCCTGGACATCCTCCGGCACAGCGCCGCCCACCTCATGGCCGCGGCGGTCTGCGAGCTCTTCCCGGGGACGCAGTACGACGTCGGCCCGTCGATCGAGGACGGCTTCTTCTACAACTTCCTGCTGCCCGAGGACCGGCACCTCACCGACGGAGACCTGGTGGCCATCGAGGCCCGGATGGGCCAGCTGGTGAAGCGGCACGTCCCTTATCAGCGCGAGGTGCTGCCGCGCGACGAGGCCCGGCGTCTCTTCGACGGCATGGGGCAGGAGTTCAAGGTCGCGATCATCGACCGCCTCGCCCCGGACGTCAGCAGCGTGAGCGTCTACCGCACCGGCGACTTCGTGGACCTCTGCCGGGGCCCCCACGTCCCCGACAGCGGCGTCTTGCGCGCGGTGAAGCTGCTCCGCGTCGCCGGCGTCTACTGGCGCGGCGACGAGCGCAACCCCCAGCTCCAGCGGGTCTACGGGACGGCCTGGTTCAGTCCCGCGGACCTGGACGCCTACCTGGAGCGCATCGCCGAGGCCGAACGCCGCGACCACCGCCGCCTCGGCCGCGAGCTGGAACTCTTCCACCTGGACGACACCGCCCCGGGGATGCCCTACTGGCTGCCCAACGGTGTGATCGTCCTCAACGAGCTGCTGAGCTTCTCACGCCGCGAGCACCGTGCCCGCGGCTACAAGGAGATCATCGCGCCGCTCATCAATGACAAGCGGCTGTGGGAGACGTCGGGCCACTGGGACCACTACCGGGAGAACATGTTCATCGTTCCGGTCGACGAACAGACCTCCTACGGCGTCAAGCCCATGAACTGCCCCAACGCCCACGTCGTCTACAACCTGCGCCGGCACAGCTACCGCGAGCTCCCCCTGCGCTACCTGCAGCTGGACACGCTCCATCGCTTCGAGCGATCGGGGACCCTGCACGGCCTTCTGCGTGTCCGCAAGTTCCAGCAGGACGACGCCCACGTCTTCGTGACCGAAGAGCAGATCGAAGCGGAGTACGACCGCATCCTCGAGATCACCGACCATTTCTACCGCATCTTCGGCCTCGACTACTCCTTCCGGTTGGGCACGCGGCCCGACGACTTCATCGGCGACATCGAGACCTGGGACCGGGCGGAGGGGGCACTGCTCAGGATCCTGGAGCGCCGCGCGGGTGCGGGCGGATTCACCGTGGACCCCGGCGAGGGCGCGTTCTACGGGCCCAAGGTCGACATCCTGATGAAGGACGCCATCGGGCGCTCCTGGCAGACGGGGACCATCCAGCTGGACTTCCAGCTCCCCCGGCGCTTCGGCTGCGAGTACATCGACGCCTCCGGGCAGGCGCGCACGCCAGTGGTGATCCACCGCGCCATCTACGGCTCGTTCGAGCGCTTCCTAGGGGTGCTCATCGAGCACTTCGCGGGACAGCTCCCGCTCTGGCTGGCGGCGGTCCAGGTCGAGGTGGTGCCGGTGCAGGACGATGTCGAGGCGGTCATGGACTGCGCTCGGAGCGTCGTCGAGCGCCTCGAGGCGGCGGAGCTCCGCGCCGCGGTCAGCGATTCTCCCGGCAACCGGATGCAGGCGCGCATCCGCGACGCCGAGCTGCGCAAGGTGCCGTACGTCGTCGTGGTGGGCAAGCGCGACGTCGAGCGCGGCGACGACGTGGTCACCCTCCGCGACACCCGCCGCGGAGGGACCGAGCAGCGGAGCGTTCCGGACCTCATCGCCCTACTGGCCGACGAGGTCGCGAGCCGACGGCCGAGCTGAGGCCGCGGAGCGACCCGCGCCCGGCATGGCGAGCTCGCCGAAAGCAATGACGCGTCGTCTCCGCCGGCTCGGCGATCTGGTCGCCGAGCTGGACCCCGGCGAGGACCCGGATCGCCTGGTGGCGAGCGGGGAGATCGAGGTCGACGGCTTGGCCGTGACCAATCCCGAGGCCCGCGTCCCGGCCGGCGCGCTGGTCCGGCGCCGGCGTCCGGCCAGCCTGCGCGGCCAGGCCAAGCTCTCCGCCGCCCTCGCCGCCTTCGGCATCGACGTCACCGGCCGGGTGGCCCTCGACGTCGGCGCGGCCGCCGGAGGTTTCACCCGGGTCCTGCTGGAGGCGGGTGCGCGACGTGTCTACGCCGTCGACGCGGGCCACGGCCAGCTCCTCGGGTCGCTGCGCCAGGACCCGCGCGTGGTCAACCTGGAGGCGACCAACGTCGCCGACCTGACTCCGGTTCTGGTCCCCGAGCTGATCGAGGTGGTGAGCATCGACGTCTCCTACCTGTCGCTCAGCGCCGCGGCCGCGCAGCTCGACCGCATCCGCCTCGCCCCGCGGGCCGACCTCGTGGGCCTGGTCAAGCCGATGTTCGAGCTGCGCCGGGCGACGGCTCCGATCGACGATGCCAGCCTGGCCGATGCTCTGGCGGCCGCCCTCGCCGGGGTGGAGGCAGCGGGGTGGACGGTGGTCTCCAGCATGGCCTCGCCCGTCCTCGGGGCCCGGGGTGCCCGCGAGCTGCTCCTCCACGCCCGGCGTGGGGTGGCGAGTCCGCCGCGCTGAGTGGGCGGGACCACGGGCACGCCCGTGGTATGCTCCGGCGCTGGACGCGTAGTGCGCCGCCAAGAGGGTTCGTGAATACGGCCCCACCTTCCGGGTACGCCTTGAAGGTCCAGCCGATCCAGCCTGGATAGCGGAAGCTATCCGTTTTTTGTTTCAGCCGGTTTTTCGGGAGGTCCCACCCCATCGCATTCCGAGAGCTGCGGGTCAACGACCAGATCCGGTTGCCCATGGTCCGACTCTTCGACGACACCACCCAAGAGGCCTTTGGCATCGTTGCCCTGGAGCGGGCCAAGCAGCTCGCCCTCGAGCGCGAGCTGGACCTCGTGGAGGTGGCCCCCCAGGCCCAGCCCCCGGTGTGCCGGCTGATGGACTACGGGCGGTTCAAATTCGAGGCCCTCAAGCGGGAGAAGGAGAGCCGGCGCGAGCACAACGTCATCACCGTCAAGGAGATGAAGCTCCGGCCGAAGATCTCGGAGCACGACTTCCAGACCAAGTTCGGCTATGTCAAGCACTTCCTGGAGGCGGGGGACAAGGTCAAGCTGACCATCGTCTTCCGGGGTCGCGAGCTGGTCCACCAGGAGTACGGCCGCAAGCTGCTCGACCGGATGGCCGAGGAGCTGCGGAACCTGGCGGCGATCGAGCGCAACGCCCTCGTCGAGGGCCGCAACATGACCATGATCCTGAGCCCGGCCCACAAGAAGCCGGCCAAACCTGAAACCACGCGAGCGGAGGACGACCGGGACTACGAGGCCGTTGCCGAGAGTGATGAACCGGCCGTTGAAGGGAGCCAACCAGATGCCCAAGATTCGCAACCATAGGGGTACGAAGAAGCGCTTCCGCGTGACCCCCACCGGCAAGGTGATGCGGCGGCACGCCAGCCAGTCGCACATGCTGGAGAAGAAGAGCCAGAAGCGGAAGCGGCTCTTTGCGGGCGAGACGGCGGTGTCCCATGCCGATCTCCGCCAGATCCATAAGAACGCCCCGTATCTTTAAGGAGGTCCCGTCATGGCCAGGGTCAAGCGGGGAGTAACCCAGCGCGCTCGTCACAAGCGGGTCCTCGATCGCGCCGAGGGGATGCAGGGGAGCCGCCACCGGCTGCACAAGTCCGCCAACGAGGCGGTGATGCACTCGCTGGCGTACGCCTATCGCGACCGCAAGCAGCGGAAGGGCGACATGCGTGGCCTGTGGATCGCCCGGATCAACGCCGCCGCCCGCCAGAACGGGCTGCCCTACAACCAGCTGATGCACGGTCTGAAGTCGGCGGGCATCGACATCGACCGCAAGCAGCTGGCCGACCTCGCCGTCACCGACACCGACGCCTTCAACCGTCTGGTTGCGGTGGCCAAGGGCGCGCTCTCCGCCGCCTGACGGCGGCCCGTGCGAGCAGCGGAGAGAGACGCTGACTGAGGGCGTGGTCACCGACGACCTGCACGAGGTCCTGCGGCGCGGACTGGAGGCGGTGCGCGCCGC
>PMYJ01000033.1:5295-18408 GCA_003170875.1 Candidatus Dormiibacterota bacterium
GCGGTCGCCGCCGAGGCCCTCGACCTGACCTGGCCGGCCCCGCCGCTGCGGCGCGGCCATCTCCACCCGGTGACCCGGATGACCCGGGAGATCCGCCGGGTCTTCACCCAGCTCGGGTACCTGACCCTGAGCGGTCCCGAGGTGGAGTACGACCGCTACAACTTCACCCTCGTCAACATGCCGCCGGGCCACCCCTCCCGCGACACCCAGGACACCTTCTACATCGACGACTCCCGGCTGCTCCGCACCCAGACGTCGCCGGTGCAGATCCGCGCCATGGTGGCTCTCGGCGCCCCGCTCCGGGTGATCGTGCCCGGCAAGGTCTTCCGCCGCGACAACGATCCCACCCACTCCCCGGTGTTCCACCAGGTGGAGGGCCTGCTCGTGGACGAGGGGGTGACCGCCGGAGACCTCAAGGGTACCCTCGAGTTCTTCGCCCGCTCCATCTTCGGAGCCGAGCGCGCCATCCGGCTGCGCCCTCACAACTTCTCCTTCACCGAGCCCTCACTGGAGTTGGACGTCTCCTGCATGGTCTGCGGCGGCAGCGGCTGCCGGCTCTGCAAGCACAGCGGCTGGATCGAGGTGCTGGGCAGCGGCATGGTCCACCCGGACGTGCTCCGCAACGGCGGTGTCGACCCGGAGCGCTACACCGGCTTCGCCTTCGGCTTCGGCATCGAGCGGGCCGCCCAGCTCGCCTACGGCATCGACGACGTGCGCATCCTCTACGAGAACGACGTCCGTCTGGTGGGCCAGGGATGAAGATCTCCCTGGAATGGCTCCGCGAGTACGCCGACCTCGACGCTCCCGTCGACGAGCTGGTCCGTCTCCTCGTCGACACCGGCACCGAGGTTGACCGGGTCGAGCGCGCTGCCGAGGGTACGATCGTGGCACGGGTCCTGGAGCTGGCCGCGATCCCGGAGTCGACTCGCGGAGTTCGCCTCGCCGACGTCGATGTCGGGGACGGCAAGACGGTCCGCCTGGTCACCGGCGCCCCCAATGTGAAGGTCGGGGACCTGGTCCCCTACGCCCCGCCGGGCACGGTCCTCCCCGGCTTCCCGGAACCGCTCGGGGTCCGGTCGATGTTCGGCGGCAGGTACAGCTCCCCCGGCATGCTGCTCTCCGCCGTCGAGCTGGGGATCGGCGAGGACGCCGCCGGGCTGCTCATCCTGGAGCGGGGCAGACCGGGCCAGCCCCTCCACGAGGTCGTCCCCCTGGACGTCGTCCTGGATGTCGAGGTGACCACCAACCGGCCCGACTGCCTCTGCCACGTCGGGATCGCGCGCGAGCTGGCCGCCGCCCTCGGCGAACCCCTCCGCGAGCCCTCCGCCACCGTCCCCGAGGGGCTCCTCTCTGCCTCCGCATCGAGCCAGCGTGCCCGCGTGCGCATCGAGGACCCGGTGGGCTGCCGCCGCTTCACCGCGGTGGTGATCGAGGGGGTGGTGGCGGGGGAGTCCCCGGATTGGCTCAAGCGGCGGCTGCGCGCCATCGGGCTCCGTCCGATCAGCGGGCTGGTGGACGTCACCAACTACGTGACCCATGAGCTGGGCCAGCCCCTCCACGCCTTCGACATCGAGCGTGTCGCCACCCTGGACGGCGGGGGCCGCCCGGTCACCCTGACGGTGCGGCGAGCCCGCAGTGGCGAGAGCCTCGAGTGCCTGGACGGGGCGACCCGCGCCCTCGACCCCGAGGACATGATCATCGCCAGCGGCGGTGCGCCGATCAGCCTCGCGGGGGTCATCGGCGGCACCTCGACGGCCATCGGCGACACCACCCGCACCGTGCTCCTGGAGGCGGCCAACTGGGAGCCGACCGCGATCCGGGCGACCTCCCGCCGCCACGCCATCCGGACCGACGCCTCCGCCCTCTACGACAAGGGGCTGCCCGACGACCTCGCTCCTCTCGCCCTGGGGAGAGCCGCGGCGCTGATCGCCTCCATCGCGGGGGGTCACGTGCTGAGGGATCCGATCGACGAGCATCCCTCGCCGCTGCCACCGCTGGAGCCGGTCGAGGTGACCGGCGAGTGGCTCGGAGGTCTTCTTGGCTACCGGGTCGACGTCCACGAGGCGTCCACCGCCCTGGCCCACCTCGGCTTCGCGGTCGAGCAGGCTGGAGACCGGCTCACCGTCCATCCCCCCTACTTCCGGCGTGACGTCCGCATCCCCGAGGACGTCGCCGAGGAGGTCGGCCGAGGTCTCGGCTACGCCCGCCTGCCCAGCACCCTGCCCGGTCACCGCACGGAGGTCCGACAGCTGGCCGCCGCCGCCCCGATGGACGACCGGGTGCGCGACGTCTGCGTCGGAGCCGGTTTCGACGAGGTGCTCCCCTACGTCTTTCTCCGGTCTGAGGCCGCCCGCTGGCTGCCCGGCCTCGGCGAGCAGCGCCAGCCGATACGCCTGCTCAACCCGCTGAGCGACGAGATGAGCCACCTGAGGGTGAGCCTGCTCCCCGGTCTCTGTCAGGTGCTGGCACTCAACCAGAGCCGTGGCGTCTCCGGCGCCGCCATCTTCGAGTTGGGACGCGCCTTCTGGGAGGGGGAACGCGATGGTCTCGCCCCCGGCTCGACGCCCGACGGCGAGGACAGCAAGCTCCCCCCGCTCCCGGCTGAGCCGCTCCTCCTGGGGCTGGTCACCCACGTCGAGGGGGACGCGGCGGCAGCCGCAGCCGTTCTGCGTCACTCCCAATCGCTGTTGGAACGGCTGGTCCGCGACCTGGGCGGGGATCCGGTGACCGCCGAACCGGCCGAGATCCCCGGGCTGCGCACCGGCCGCGCCGCCTGGATCCACGCCGGCTCCGGCCGGGTGGGCCTGGTCGGGGAGCTGGACGCCGACACCGCGGAGCGGTTCGAGCTGCGCGGACGGATCGCCGTCGCCGAGCTGCATCTCGAGGCGTTGACCGGCCAGGACCGCCGCTCGGCACCGTACCGGCCCGTCCCGCGATTCCCGGCCGTCACCCACGATCTCTCGGTCACCGTCCCCACCCACCAGCGGGCCGGTGACGGCCTGGCGGTGGCGCGGGAGGCGGGAGGGCCACTCCTCGAGGCGGTGGAGCTGCGTGACGAGTTTCGCGGGGCGCAGATGGGGGAGGGGCGCAAGGGATGGACATTCCGGCTCACCTTCCGCAGCCCCGAGCGCACCCTCACCACCGAGGAGGCGCAGGCGTCGCAGGACGCCGTCGTCCTCGCCCTGCGCACCCACTGCGCGGCCGAGCTCCGCGCGTAGCGGCGCCGACGGGGCGACGGCCGCGGTGACCCGCGCGATCGAGGAGTCCAACCGGCGGCTGCTGCGCGCCCGCGATGCCATGGACCGCGCCTACCCGGAGGCGCTGGGCGTCGCCGCCCTCGCGGCCGTCGCGGTCATGTCGGAGGCGCATTTCATCCGCTCCTTCCGGGCCGCCTTCGGCGAGACCCCGCACCGCTACCTGCAGCGGCGTCGGGTCGAACGCGCCATGTACCTGCTGCGCCGCACCGACCGCAACGTGACCGATGTCTGCCTCGACGTCGGTTTCGCCAGCCTGGGGACGTTCAGCAGAACCTTCCGCGAGGTGGTCGGGCAGACCCCGTCGGCGTACCGGGAGGGCGGAGGCGCGGATCGCCGCAGCCAGACGGTGGCGGCCGTGCCGACCTGCTTCGCGATGGCGTGGGGACGGCCCAGCAGTTTTGGAGAAGCGGGCCCGCGACGCGTCCGGTAGCCTGGCAGCATCGACCCACATCGACAGGGAGGCCCATCGGATGCTCAGCTCGCTCAGGATCTCGCAGATCTATGTGCTCGACCAGGACCAGGCCCTCGACTTCTACGTGGGCAAGCTCGGTCTCGAGGTCAACACCGACTCCGACCTCGGCTTCATGCGCTTCCTCACCGTGAACGTGCCGGGGGCAGCTGATCGCCAGATCCTCCTGGAGAAGCCCGGGCCCCCCATGCTCGACCCCGACACGACGGAGCAGGTCCGCGACCTGCTGACCAAGGGGCGCACCGGCGGCCATCTCTTCTTCACCACCGACGATGCGAAGGGGAGCTTCGAGGAACTGAGCAACAAGGGTGTCGACATCACTCAAGAGCTCACCGAACAGGCCTACGGGATCGACTTCGGGCTGCGCGATCCATTCGGCAACCACATCCGCGTCGCCCAGATGCGCGAGGCGGCGGTGCCGGAGGGCTGAGCCCGCGGGCAGCTTGCGGACGGCGGGGGTGCCGGTCGGTTGAGAACGGCCGTGGCGGCGCCCCCGCGCCGCTGTTATGGGGGGTCGCCGCCATCGGGCCTCATGGCCTAAGCTGGCACTCATCGTGAGCGAGACGGTCGAGACCAGATCCGTGACCAAGGCCTCCCCCACAGGCTTCGACGCGGAGTTGCAGCGCCTTCGTGACCTCGTCCTGAGCATGGGCGACGAGGTCGACCGGGCCATGACCGGTGCCACCCTCGGCCTGGTCGAGCGCGACGTCGACGTCTGTACCGCGGTGATCCGGGACGACGCCCGCGTCAACGCCCTCCTCGTCGAGGTCCGCACGCTCACCTTCGAGGCGCTGGCCCACCCCTCAGCGCCCGCACAGCTCCGCGAGGCCCTGGGCCTCCTCCACATGGCGAGCGAGCTGGAGCGGATGGCCGACCACTGTGCCAGCATCGCCAAGAGTGGCCGTGAGCTCGCCAACCTGCCGCCCCTCTCCACCCACGTCGACCTCCCGCAGCTCTCCGAGGCGTGTCAGGCGCAGGTGCGTGACATCCTCGGCGCCCTGATCGCCCGCGACGTCGACCGGGCCCGCGCCATCGCCGCGCGCGACGACCGCGTCAACCGGATCCACCACCGCATCGTCGACGACCTGATCCAGCTCATGACCGAGGATGGTGACGCCGTCTTCCGCGGCACCAAGCTGATCATGGTCGCTCAGAATTTCGAGCGGATCGGCGACCGGGTCACCAACCTGGCGGAGGATCTGATCTTCCTGGAGACTGGGCGGATCGAGGAGTTGGGCTGACGTCACCACGCCGCGAGACGTGCGGAACACCTCTCTCATCTCAACTCGGTTGCCCCAGGCCGTCCGACCACCCCGGATGCGCCTTACCAGAGCCTCGGACGCGCTCTGCGCGCGCCAGCGCGTACCTGCGCTACACGTCGAGTCGTGCCACCATCTTGCGCTGGCGGGCGGTTATCAGCCGGCCTCCGAAGATCAACAGGAGAATCATCAGGATGGTGATGCCGGCCGCGGCGCTGGCCAGAGCCTGGCTCTGAGCGCTCGGAAGCCCGATGTAGTAGTAGGTGACGTAGGTGAGGTAACCGACCGGGTTGTGGAAGAGGACGGGGGTCGGGTTGAAGTTGCTGAAGTTGGCGGTGAAAAGGAGCGGCGCTGTCTCGCCGGTGGAGATCGCGACCGCGATGACCAGGCCCGAGACGATGCCCGGAAGAGCGGGAGGCAACAGCACCTTCCGGATGGTGGTGATCCGCGACAGCCCGAGGGCGGAGGCTGCCTCGCGCAGGCTGCGGGGAACCTGGGAGAGCGACACCTCAGTTGTCTTGATGATGTACGGCAGGATGATGAGCGAGAGCGCGACGACCCCGCTCAGGAGCGAGTACCCCCAGTCGAGCCCGACGACGAGGGCCACGTAGGCAACGAAACCGACCACGATCGATGGCACACCGGCGAGCACGGCGGAGAAGAAGCGCATCGCACCGCCGTACCTGCGCGGGGCGAACTCGGCGAGGTAGATGCCGCCGAGGATCCCGATGGGTCCCGCGATCACCAGCACTCCAATGGCAAACGCCAGGGTTCCGAAAATGGCGTTCTGCAGTCCGGGGTTCTGGACATCCTGGGTGGTGTTGGTGAGCAGGCTCAGCTTCAGCACCGGTGCGGCCTTGATCAGCACGCCGACGACGACGGCCACCGCGGGTGCGACGATGACCGCCAGGGCGAGGCCGCACAGGACCCAGAACAGGCCACCGCGGAGATGGCGCAGGCGCGGTTGTTTAGATTCCACGGCCGACCGGAAGAGCGTCGCCGCTGACCCGGCTGATGACGAGCCGCCCGGCGAGGTTGGTGAGCAGACTGATGACCAGCAGGAAGAGGCCCAGCTCGGCGATGGCGCGCACCGCCATGCCGGTGAAGTCGCTCAGGGCCGCGTCGAGCTGGTTGGCGATGCCCGAGGCGAGCGTCGAGGTGGTCCCGTACGCGTTGGCTGGTGGGTTGTTCGCCATCCCGATGATCAGCAGCACGGCTATGGTCTCGCCCAGCGCGCGCCCCCAGCCGAGCAGGGCGGAGGCGATGATACCGGTGCGCACGTAGGGGATGATCACCACGCGTACCATCTCGTAGCGCGTCATCCCCAGGGCCAGGGCACCCTCACGGGCCAGGACCGGTACCCGCTTCACGAGCTCCCGCGTCGTCGAGGCGATGATGGGGATGATCATCAGGGTCAGCACCAGCGAGGCGGTCAGCAGCCCCTGACCGTTGAACGCCCAGGGTCCCTTCAGGAAGGGGAGCACCACTCCCAAGCGCGCGAGCGTGGGGAAGACGTGCTGGGCGAGGAGCGGGCCCAGGACGGTGAGACCCCAGAAGCCGAAGACCACGCTCGGGATCCCGGCGAGAAGCTCGAGGAAGGTGGAGAGCGGGCCCTCCAGCCGCCTCGGGATCCACTCGGAGAGCATCAGCACGCCGCCGACGGAGATGGGCACTGCCAGGGCCAGCGCGATCAGCGAGCTGGACAGGGTGCCGATGATGAAGGTGAGCGCCCCGTAGATGGCTCCGTGGGGAGCGGAGATCCCGTTGCTGACCGTCAGGGTGGGGGCGTAGAGGTTGCCGATGAAGAACTTGGTGCTGGTGAAGAAGGTGGTTCCGCTGTAGATGACGGCGGGGATCGCCCAGATCACCATGATCACGACGATGACGGCCAGTCCGGCGAACGGGACGGTGGCTGCTATCCCGGACACCCACCGGAGAATCCGGTCTCCCCGGCTCAGGTCGGCGCTTGAGGCCCGGCCGACCCGGGCCGGGCCGGCGGGAAGCCCACCGGTCCGGCGACGGACCAGAATCATGTTAGCCCGTGATGCTCGCGATGGCGGCGTTGACCTTCGGCAGCACGTTGGTGGGCAGCGGTACGAAGTTGACCGCGCTCAGGTCGTCCTGCGTGGCTCCTCCGGTCGTCGAGATGGCCCACTCGAAGAAGGTACGGATGGCCAGGGCCGTGTCCGACGAGGTGATCTTCGACGGGTTGACGATCAGATACTCGAAGTTGACGATCGGGTACGACTGGGCTCCGGTCTGGTAGATCAGCGATTGGGTCAGAGACGCCGGCACATTGGTGGCACCCGCGGTGACCGCGGCGTTGATCGTGGTGACACTGGGTTGCACGAAGCTGCCGGAGGCATTCTCCAGCTCGGCCTCGCCAAGGCCGTCGACCAGGGCGGTGGACTCGACGCTGACCCCGACGTAGGCGATGCCGCCCGGGGTGCTGTGCAAGGTGTCCACCATGGCGGGGTTGCCGTTCGCGCTCAGCTCGGTCTGGACGCTCGGCCAGCTCACCGTGGTCCCGAAGCTGGGGCCGTTGGACCACGTGCTGTTGGTGGCGCTCAGGAAGGAGGTGAAGATGAAGGTGTCACCCGAGGAGTCCACGCGGCGAATGGGCACGATGGGAGTGGCGGGCAGGGTCACACCTGTGTTGAGGGCGGCGATGGCCGTGTCGTTCCACATCGTGATGGTGCCGGAGTAGATCTGGGCGATCACGCTGCCGCTCAGCTTGAGGTTGCTGATCCCGGTCAGGTTGTAGTTGACGGCCTGGGCGGAGACGGCGATGGGGATGTTCATGATGCCCGCGTTGGCGGACACCTGGCCGGCGCTCAGGTAGGCGTCGGAGCCTCCCAGGTCGACCGCCCCGCTGATGGCGTCAGTCTGGCCCTTGCCCGAACCGCCGGCGGCCGCACTGAGAGTGATGTTGGGGTAGGCCGCGGTGATGCCGGTCTCCAACTTCTGCAGGTACGGGTAGAGCAGGCTCGACCCGTCCTCCGACAGGGTCTGCGGGCCCGTCGGGTTGCCCGTGTGCACGGCCGCCGCGGTGGGCGAGCTGCTCGCACTGGCGGCTGCGCTGGTCGGCGGTGCGGTGGCCGTGCTCGTGGAGCCGCAGGCACTCACCAGGATCGCCCCGGTGATCACCGCAAAGCCGATGGACGCGTGTCGACGAACGTTCATGAGACCTCCCCTTCCAGGATTGAATGTGATGACGGTGATGAGGGCCGCTTGTGCGAGCTCATCCGATCCGACCGCTGACGTAGGCCCGGCTCCTCTCGTCGGCCGGGTCATGAAAGAAGGTCCTCGCCGACGTCGCCTCGACGACGCCGCCCTTCATGAGGAAGAGGACGTTGTCGCTGATGCGGCTTGCCTGGGCGAGGTTGTGGGTGACGATGAGAACGGTCATGTGCTCCGAGAGCGTCTTCATGAGCGACTCGATGTGATCGGTAGTGTCGGGATCGAGCGCCGAGGTGGGCTCGTCCAGGAGGATCACGTCGGGCGAGAGTGCCAGCGTGCGGGCCAGGCAGAGCAGCTGCTGCTGGCCCCCCGAGAGGCCAAAGGGCGATCCGTGCAGCCGGTTGCTCACCGCGTCCCAGAGCCCGACCATCTCGAGGTTTTCGCGCACCACCTCGCGCACCGTGCTGCGGTTGGCCAGCCCGTGAGCCCGTGGAGCCAGCCCCACGTTCTCGGCGATGCTGCGGGGGAAGGGGTTGGGGCGCTGGAAGAGCATCCCCACCCGGCGCCGCACCTCGCGCACGTTGACGTCCGGGCCGTACACATTCACGCCCTCGACGACCACCGACCCGCTCACCTGCATGCCGGTGACGTGGTCGTGCATCCGGTTGATGGAGCGGAGCAGGGTGGTCTTGCCGCAGCCGGTGGGACCGACGATGGCGGTGACCTTGTTGGGCTCGAAGAAGGTGCTGATGCCCTCGATGAGGGGCGTGCCGCGGAACTTGACGGTCAGACCCTCGACCGTGACGCCCGCCGAGACCTCTTCCTTGGTGGCGACATTGGCCCCGGCTAGCTGCATGGAATCGGTGACCACGCTTCGAGAGTAGGGAGGGGTGGATTGTGGCCGGGTTGCAGGCGGGTTAAGAACCGGTGAAGGGCTCGGCTCCGCATCTTCGCGGTCGGATGGGGCAGATGGGTTCTGGTCGCTCATCCCGGCTCCGCGTCGGCCGCCAGCCGGGGAGCCGCGGGCAGCTCGACGATGAACGTGGCCCCTCGGCGCGGCTCCGACACCACGCGAATCGAGCCGCCGTGCGCCTCCACCACATGACGCGCGATGGCCAGCCCGAGCCCCGATCCCTCCCCATCGCGCTGGCGCGAGCTGTCCGCCTTCCAGAAGCGCTCAAAGATGCGGGGGAGGTCCTCGGGCCGGATGCCGATCCCGGTGTCGCGCACCACCAGCTCGACCCTGCTCTGCTCGAGGAGGGGACGCGCGCTGACCGTGATCCGGCCCTCCGGCGGGGTGAACTTGATCGCGTTGTGAACCAGGTTGCGCAACACCTGACCGAGCCGTCGGGGGTCACCGAGAAGGGGGGGCGTGGTGGGATCCAGGTCGACCGTCATCTCGATCAGGCGTTCCTCGGCCAGCGGCAGCAGCCGATCGACGGTGCGGACCAGGTCGACCACCGGGACCGGCTCCATCTTCATCGTCTGGCGCCCCGACTCGATGGTGCTCAGCTCGAGCAGCTCCTCGACCATCTGCGCCATGTGCCCGACCTCCAGCGCGATGCGGTGCACGAAGCCCGCGGCGACCTCGGGCTCTTCCAGTGCCCCCTTCTGCAGGGTTTCGACGAGCAGCCGGATCGCGGTGATCGGGGTGCGCAGCTCATGGGAGACGTTGGTGACGAAATCACGCCGCACCCGTTCCAACCGGCGCAGGCGGGTCTCGTCCCGCACCAGCACGATCGCCGCCACCGTCTGGTTGTGTACGGGGAACGCACGGACAACGATCACCTCGCGTGCGGACGCGATCTCGCGCTCCACGGCCGCCTCGGCATCCAGGCACGCGGTGATCACGCGCAGCAGCCGGAAGTCCGCGCCCAGCTCTGCGAGCGTGTGCCCCTCGCCCTCGCCGGAGAGATCGAGCAGACGGCAGGCCTCCTGGGTTGCCAGCAGTATCCGACCGGCCTTGTCCACGGCGATCAGCCCGTGGCCGCCCTCCAGCTGATCTCCGACCGACTTCAGGAGGCTGAGCGTGTGGTTTGCCGACGGAGATGAGGTGGAACGCTTCATCGGTGTCAGCCCAGCGCCGGAACGGTCGCGATCGGTGGCCAAGTGATGCGATGTTATCCATCTCCGGCATCGCCGGTACCGGTCACATGACACCGCGACCGCGCGTTAGTGATCTGACAATCGTCGCTTAATGTTCCGATAATCTTTGCCCCCGGTTGTTGCTAATCGTTAATGTCCCGATAAGGTTGCGAGGCGGTGCACACGCCCGCTCGACCCCGCGCTTGACCGCCGGGGCATAATGACCTCGCCGATGAGTTGCGCGATCGCTCTCACCCCGTCGTACCCGCCGGCTGCGGAGCCCGTCTGATGACCGCGCCCGCCAAGCATGTGCTGATCGTCGAGGATGAGGACTCGATCCGGCAGACGCTGCGCTACAACCTCAGTCAGGAAGGCTTCATCATCAGTGAGGCGAGCACGGGGACCGAGGCGCTCTCGGCGGCGCGCCGGCAGCGGCCCGACCTCATCCTGCTCGACCTGATGCTCCCCGAGCTGTCGGGCCTCGAGGTGTGCCGGATCCTCCGCCAGGAGATGACGGTCCCCATCATCATGCTCACCGCCAAGGGCACCGAGCTGGACAAGGTCGTGGGGCTGCACGTCGGCGCCGACGACTACGTCACCAAGCCGTTCTCGCTCAACGAGCTGCTGGCGCGGGTGTCGGCGATGCTGCGCCGCGCGGAGATGACCGGGAAGGAGCGTGTCGACGCACGCGAGATCGAGGAGCTGGACAACTTTCGGATCGACCGCGGCGCCCGCACCGTGCACGTCGACAACGAGGAGCTGCACCTCGCGCCCAAGGAGTTCGACCTGCTCTCCCTGCTCCTCCTCAACTCGGGCAAGGTGCAGTCCCGCCAGGTCATCATCCAGCGGATCTGGGGCAGCAAGTTCTACGGTGACCACAAGACAGTGGACGTCCACGTGCGTTGGTTGAGGGAGAAGTTCGAGCGCTTCGACCGGCTGCCCTTCCGCATCACCACCGTGTTTGGCGTCGGCTACCGGATCGACCGGCTGGACCAGGCGGGCTGAGCGGCCGCGGTCCCCCCTACCATGGGGTCGATGGGCTCCAGGGTCGCGGCCGCCGCTGCGAATTCGCGGCGCGCCAAGCCACTCCGGCGCGGATTCTTCGCCGGGCCCACCGTCGAGGTCGCCGCCGCCCTGGTCGGGGCGCGGCTGATCTGCGACCCGGGCACAGGCCAGGAGGTCCGCGCCGTGGTGGTGGAGGTTGAGGCCTACCTGGGGGTGGAGGACCCGGCATCCCACGCCCACCGGGGGCCCACCCCGCGGGCGGCCATCATGTTCGGGCCCCCTGGCCACCTCTACGTCTACCTCTCCTACGGCATGCACTTCTGCGCCAACGTCGTCTGCGAGCCCGAGGGCGTCGCGGGCGCCGTCCTGCTCCGCGCCGCCGCGGTCGAGGTGGGAGAGGAGGTCGTTCGCGCCCGGCGCCTCCGCGGAGGGCGCCAGCCGGCGCTCGCGAGCGTCCTCAGCGGACCCGGGAACCTCGGTTCGGGCCTCGGCCTCACCCTGGCGGACAACGGCCTCGACCTCTGCGACCCCGGCTCGCGGCTGCGCATCCTGAAGCGGGAGACGGAGGTGCCCCTCGCCGTCACCGCCCGAGTGGGGATCACCCGGGCCGCCGACCGCCCGCTCCGCTTCGCCTGGGCAGGCCACCCCGCCGTCTCCCGTCCGGCACCCCAATAGCCGTATTCCATGGCGGAGTGAGCCGCGCGCGCCACTCTCGGACGCAAGAAGAAGGGGCCGGCGGTGCCGGCCCCTCAATTTCATTTGCCGATATTCGGCAGCCCAGCGGAATAGCCGGGCCTTATGCGGCACCATCCGGTGCCAGGTGACGTGCCCGGGGCGTCTCGCCTCGTCACCTGCTCTCCCGGGACGCTCTTGCGATCCAACTGCCTGCCGGACCACCCCAGGGCGGTCTCACGGCGGCGCACGCCGGGTGAGGTGGCGAGGGCCCGCGCCGGGCCTTACCTCTCAGCCCGAGTGTGCCTCAGGAGCTCGTATACGCCACGCATCGAAGCCTTACCTCCGTATGGAACGTGATGGCTTCTTTCCCTAGAGTACCCCCTGCGACCGGTCTGTCAACCACGAAGCGCGTGACGAGGATTTGGCGCGATCGCATCGAATCGCCACTCCTCCCAGCCGTGCGTGCCGCCTCGTAGACTGAGCGGTGGGGGACAGCCTAGAATCTGAACGTCCGTTCGGGCCCGGAGGCAGGCAGCATGTCCGGTCACAGCAAGTGGGCTGGGATCAAGCACAAGAAGGCGATCGTCGACGCCAAGCGCGGCCAGGCCTTCACCAAGGTGACCGCCGAGCTCTCCGTGTCGGCACGCGAGGGCGGCGCCGACCCCGTCGGGAACTTCCGGCTCCGCCTCGCCATCCAGAAAGCCCGCGAGGTCAACATGCCCGCGGACAACATCGAGCGGGCGATCCAGCGGGGCGCCGGCGGCAAGGACGGGGTCAGGCTCGAGGAGGTCCGCTACGAGGGCTATGGGCCCCACGGCGTGGCCGTGATGCTGGACGTCCTGACCGACAACCGCAACCGCACCGTGGCCGCGATCCGCAACCTCTTCACCCGCTCGGGCGGCTCCTTGGGGGAGTCCAACAGCGTCGCCTGGATGTTCTCCAACCAGGGCATCATCCGGATCGAAACCGGCAAGCGCGACCCCGAGGAGATCGAGCTGGAGCTGCTCGACCTGCTCGACGTGGGCGCCGACGGGGACATCGCCGTCGACGGCTCCTCCGTCCAGGTCTCGCTCGCGCCCAACCTCTTCGAGGAGGCACGGCGGCAGGTGGAGGAGGCGGGGTACACGGTGGAGGCGGCCGAGGTGACCATGAACCCGGGTACGTCGATCACCCTCGACGCCCC
>PMYJ01000235.1 GCA_003170875.1 Candidatus Dormiibacterota bacterium
GTCAGCGGCCAGCAGGCTCAATTCGAGCTGCGACGGCCGCCCCTTGATGGCGTAGATGCGCTCGACAGCCTCGGGGTTCGACGGATCACCGGCCAGGCCGTACACGGTGTCGGTGGGGATGACCACCACCTCCCCGGCCCGGATCGCCGCGACCGCCGCCTCGACGGTGATCACGGCACCTCACCTCGGATCTCCACGACCCGCGGGCGACGGGTGAGGTCGTCGACGATGACGATCACCGCCTCCGGCCAGAGGCCGCGGGAGAGCTCGGCGACCGCCGCCGCCCGGCGGCTGTCCACCTCCAGCCCCACCCAGCACACCCCGGCGGCGCGCTCGGCGACCGCGGGGAGCAGCTCCCGATAGGCGTCCAGGCCGTCCGCGCCGCCGTCCAGCGCCAGCCGCGGTTCAAACGTCACGTCGCGGGGCAGCTCCTCCATCTCCGCCGAGGTGATGTAGGGGGGATTGCTGACCACCAGGTCGAGGTCGGCAACCAGTCCTTCCGCCCAGCCGCCCTCGACGAAGAGGACGCGACCGGCGACGCCCAGGGCCTCCGCGTTCTCCGCGGCCACCGCCAGCGCCGCCGCGCTCAGGTCGGATGCGATCACCGTGGCGCCAGGAAGCTCCGCGGCGAGGGTGCAGGCGAGGCAGCCGCTGCCGGTGCCGAGGTCCGCGATACGCAGGTCGCCCCCCTGCTCCCGTGCCACCTTGATCGCGCGCTCCACCAGGGTCTCGGTCTCGGGCCGGGGGATGAGCACAGCGGGGGTCACCCGGAAGCTCCGGCCGTAGAACTCGCGCCGCCCGGTCAGGTGGGCGATCGGCTCGCCCCTCCCCCGCCGCCGCAGCAGGGTGCGGATGGTGTCTAGTTCGTGGTCGTCGAGGGGGCGGTCGTACTGGAGGTAGACGCCGAGACGCTCGATCCCCAGGGCGTGCGCCATCAGGAGCTCGGAGTCGAGGCGGGCCGAGTCACTGCCGTGCTCGGAGAGGTAGCTGGTGGAGAGACGCACCACGTCGAGGACGGTGCGAGCGCCGTCCGGACCGCCCGGGCTGGTCGAGGCCATCACCGGACTGTATCGGGGTGACGGGGCGGGCGGGCATTCCCTCGCAGGTCGCGGGCAGGAAGCCCGCCGCGCGCAGCCGCGGCGCCGCGCCTGCAGATCGCGGCCGGGCGTCCGGTGCTTGGGGGTTTCCCCCCTCCCTGCCTCCCGTACCCGACCGGTAGAGTGGCGCCATGGCGAGCGCGGACGCGATGGCCCCGGCCCGCACGCGAGCGGCGTGGACCAGCGTCGGGGTGGGGCGGCTCACCCTGCTCAGCATCTACTGGGTGGCGATCGGCTGGCTCTGGAACGCGCTCGGAGCCCAGGTGCTCCCCCCGATCATCACCAAGATGGTGGGCCAGGCCCACCAGGGGACCGCGCTCTCGGTGCTGGAGGGCTTCGGCACCCTGGTCGCGGTGGTCTGGCAGCCGGTGGTCGGCGCCGTCTCCGACCGGACCCGGCTGCGATGGGGACGCCGGCGTCCCTACATCACCGGCGGCGCGCTGGGCTCTTCGCTCTTCCTGGTGATCATGGCCTTCGTCGGCGCCTACTTCTGGCTGCTGCTCGTCTACTTCCTGCTGCAGGCCGCCTCCAACACCGCGCAGGCGCCCTACCAGGGGCTGGGCCCCGAGGCCATCCCCGAGAAGGATTTCGGCAGATTCGGCGCCTTCTACGGCATGGGCAACCTGCTCGGCACCCTGATCGGTTTCGTGGTCACCGGCATCTTCACAAGCGAGGGCCGGTATGACCTTGCCCTCTACGCCATGGCGGCGATGCTGGCGGTGAGCATGGTGCTCACCGTGACGCTGGTGCCCGACCGGGGCAAGCCGGACGCGAGCCTCCGCCGCGGGCTGGGCGCGGTCACCCTCGGCACCTTCAACATCAGCCCCCGCAAGTACGGCGACTTCCTCTGGCTGATGGGGTCACGGCTGCTCATCCTCATGGGAGTCGTCGGCCTGGAGACCTACGCCCAGTTCTTCTTCAAAGATGTCTTCTACCCGGGCAGCGGGACGGCGCTCACCAACCACGCCAACGGTGCCACCACCTACCTGCTCGCCATCATCGCGCTGCTCGCGATCGCGGTCTGCTACCCGGCGGCGCGCATCTCCGATCGTTGGGGTCGCAAGCCGATGGTCGTCGTATGCGGCATCCTCGGCGCCATCGGAGCCCTCGGTCTGGTCTTTGCCCACTACGCGATCCTGCCCAGCGCGATGACCGCTCCGGTCGCCTCGCTGCTCAACATCTCGCGCGGCCTGGCCCAGGTGCTCTGGTTCGGGGTTCCCATCGGCGTCGGGGTCGGCTGCTTCCTCACCGTCGATTGGGCGTTCATGGTGGACCTCATCCCGCCCGCGGAGTTTGGCCGCTTTCTCGGCTTCTCCAACATCGCGACCGCTGGAGCCGGGATCATCGCCCGCTTCATCGCCGGACCGATCCTCGACCACTTCAACGCTGGGCATCACATTCTCGGCGAGCTCGGCGGCTACCCCGTTGTGTTCGGGATGTTTGTCCTCTACTTCGCGATCGGCCTCTTCCTGGTGCTTCCCGTGGTCGAGCCACGCCGCCGGACGCTCAGCGCGCATACCTTCACCTGAACCGGGGCACCCGTCGCCGGTCGCTAGACGCCGCGAGGAGCGGACGGACAGCGACCGTCCGAGCACCTCTGCTCGTGCTTGCCGTCACCTACCAGCGCTGATGCACCAGGGGCGCGATGTCGGCTCGGTACAGGCCGGCGACCGCCTCCATCACCTCCGGGTCGAGGGCGGCCAGGTCGGAGGCGCGCGCGTTGGCGGCGGCCTGCTCGTCGGTCTTGGCCCCAGGGATGACAGTGCTGACGGCCTCGGCCATCAGGATCCAGCGGAGAGCCCAGGAGCTCATTGGAGCGCTGCCGGGGAGGACACCTCGGAGCCGCTCCACGGCGGCGAGCCCGGTCTCGTAGTCGACCCCGGCAAAGGTCTCGCCGACGTCGAAGGCCTCCCCATGGCGGTTGTAGCTGCGATGGTCGGAGCTGTCGAAGGCCGTGTCCCGGCGCAGCTTCCCGGTCAGGAGGCCGGATGCCAGGGGGACCCTGGCGATGACCCCGACCTGCCGGGCGCGCGCCTGCGCGAAGAAGAGCTCCGCGGGGCGCTGGCGGAAGATGTTGTAGATGATCTGGACGGTCGCGACGCCCGGGTACTCGATCGCCTTGAGCCCCTCCTCGACCCGCTCCACGCTGACCCCGTAATGGGCGAGCACCCCGTCGGCGCTCAGCTCGTCGAGGTACTCGAACAGAGCCGGGCGGTAGTAGCTGTCGGTGGGCAGGCAGTGGAGCTGGACCAGATCCAGCGTGGGGACTCCCAGGTTCTCGCGGCACCGCTCCGCCCACTCGCGAAAGTGCGCGCGCGTGTACTGGCTCATGTCGACGGGGGCGCGCCGCCCGATCTTGGTGGCGACGATGAGGCGCTCGCCGGATCGCTCGCGGAGGAAGCGGCCGATCAGCCGCTCGCTACGTCCGTCGCCGTAGACGTCGGCGGTGTCGTAGAAGGTGACCCCGGCGTCGGCTGAGGCGTGGAGGGCGCGCAGGCTGGCCGGGTCATCCACGCTGCCCCAATCACTGCCGATCGCCCAGGATCCGAAGCCGACCTCGCTGACCGCGAATCCGGTGCGGCCAAGCTGCCGATAGCGCACGTCACACCTCCCTTTCTGGTCTCACCAAGGCTCCCGCCTCGCCATGCCAGGTCAGCCGGCGCCCCCGTCGGGGTCGAGCAGGCGCCGGGCCTCGTCCTCCTGCATCAGCGGCTCGACGACCATGTCCAGGTCGCCCTCCATGATCCGGGGCAGCTGGAAGAGGGTGAGGTTGATGCGGTGGTCGGTGACCCGCGACTCGGGGAAGTTGTAGGTCCGGATCTTCTCGCTGCGGTCGCCGGTACCGACCATCGAGCGACGGGTGCCGCGCAGCTCGGCATCGCGCTCCGCCTGGGCGATGTCGTAGAGGCGGGCACGCAGCTCGCGGAGCGCCTTGGCTCGGTTCTTGATCTGCGACTTCTCGTCCTGGCAGGTGACCACCAGCCCGCTGGGAAGGTGGGTGATCCGGACCGCCGAGTACGTGGTGTTGACGCTCTGACCGCCATGACCGGTGCTCATGTAGATGTCGATCTTGAGGTCGTTCTCGTCAATAGTGACTTCAACTTCGTCGGCCTCGGCGAGCACCACCACACTCGCCGCGGAGGTGTGGATGCGGCCCTTGGCCTCGGTCTCCGGCACCCGCTGGACTCGGTGCACACCGGACTCGAACTTGAGCCGGGAGTAGGCGCCGTGACCGTGGACCTCGACCACCACCGATTTGAAGCCGCGCGCCCCCGAGGGGCTCTCGCTGATCAGCTCGACCGACCACCGGCGCCGCTCCGCGTAGCGGCTGTACATCCGAAGCAGGTCGGCAGCGAAGAGCCCCGCCTCGTCGCCACCGGTCCCGGCCCGGATCTCGACGATGACGTCGCGGTCGTCGTTGGGATCCCGGGGCACCAGCAGGCGGACGAGGACGGCCTCAGCGACCTCGGCGGTGTGGCGCTGGGTGCGCTCCTCGTCCTGGAAGAGGGCGATCATCTCCGGATCGTGCTCGCCCTGCAGCGCCTCGGCGGTCGCGTCCGCGGCGGCGACCGCAGCCCGCCAGCGCCGGGCCGTCTCCACCACCTCGCTGATCCGGGCCCGCTCCTGCGAGAGGCGCTGGACCCGCGGCTGGTCGAGGTAGATCTCGGGATCGGAGAGCTCGGCCTCCAGCTCCCGGTAGCGCTCGGTGATGGCGGCGACCCGCTCCTCCAGGCTTTCCATGGCAGAGGGGATTGTGGCCCCCGGCGACCCTTGCGCGGGTGGTCACCCCGGGCCGCTCAGGGGACGGTGGCGTAGTTCTCGCCGACCTCACCGGTGTCGCCGGCACGGGCGGCGGCCAGGGCGGCGATCGCCACCTCGATCTGAGAGTCGTCCGGCTCCCGGGTGGAGAGCCGCTGGGCGGCGAGGACCGGCACCAGGGCGATGCGTCCGAAGCGCGTGTGGCGGACCCGGGCCAGGCCCCGGATGGCCTCGTAGGAAATCCCGGCGACCACCGGGATGAGGGCGATCTGGCAGGCGATCCGGACTGGCCAGAAGAGCCAGCCGAGGGGGGTGAAGACGATCACGCTCACCAGCGCCACCACCACCAGGAAGCCGGTGCCACAGCGCGGGTGGAGCCGGCTGGCGAGGCGTACGTTCTCGACCTCCACGGCCGCGCCGGATTCAAGGCAGTTGATCGCCTTGTGCTCGGCGCCGTGGTACTCGAAGACGCGCCGGACGTTCTTGCCCAGACCGATCAGGAAGAGGTATCCGAGCAGGATGACGGCGCGGGCCGCCCCCTCGATCAGCACCGAGCCCACCGACTGGGGAGCACCGTGGTGGAGGAGTGACGAGGCGAGGAGCGGCAGGCCGATGAAGAGGCCGAGGCCGAAGACGATGGAGATGCCGATGGTGGTCCGCATCGCAGCCGGGCTGATCTCCGCATCCTCGCCGAGCTGGACGTTGGCGGACCACTGGAGCGCGCGCATGCCGAGGGCGAGCATCTCCCAAAGGGCGGCCGCACCACGGAAGAAGGGGAGCGACCACGGCCGGCCGGTGTAGACGCGGGAGCGCAGCCGCTCCGACAGCACGGTGATGCTGCCGTCGGGGCGGCGCGCGGCCACCGCGTACTGGCGCCGGCCGCGCATGAGGACACCCTCGATGACCGCCTGCCCGCCGTAGAAGAAGGTGGCCGGCGGCGCGGCGGCGGCGTTGAGTGCCGCGGTGCGGAGGATGTCGCCGACGGAGGGGCCGCGCGCGCTCACAGCGACCATCGTACTCGGCGATCGGAGCGGCCGTGCCAATCGAAGGCGACCCGAGCCGCCTGCCCGTCAGCCGCGCCGGTGTGGCGCCTCCCCGCCCCTGACTAGCGGGCGGCGGTGCGAGCCGCGGCCCGGCGCCGGAAGCGCTCCACCTGGCCGCCGGTGTCCACGATCCGCTGGGTCCCGGTGAAGAACGGGTGGCAGACCGAGCAGACCTCGGTCTTGAGCTCCGGGAGGGTCGAGCCCGTCAGGAACGTATTGCCGCAGACGCAGGTCACGACGGCGTCGGTGTGGAACTGGGGGTGCAGGGCAGCTTTCATGGACAGGCTCGTACTGAGGGGAACGGAACGCACCGAGGATACCACGGGACCCGAGAATCGAAGCGGGCACGGGGTGGTGCTTCGCTCCAGCCCGGCCGTCGGGACGGCCTGATGCCGTCCCGCGTCCTTTGCTCGGCGGCATTGCAGCTGCCGCCTGCGCAAAGCCTGCGCTCAGCACGCACCCCATGCCCGCTCTCGTCCCGATCAGCCGGGATGCGCAACCGGTCGGGTGAAGTTCCCGTGGGCGACCTGGGGGAGCCGCCGCCGGGCCAGCTCGAGGGCGACCGCCATCCCGACCCCCGACTCGAGATCCGGCAGCTCCTCGATGAGCCAATCGTGGTCGACGTTGAGGCTCCGCCACTGGATCTGGTCGACCCCCATCTCGGTGCAGGCGGCGAGGGTCGCCTCCAGCTCCGACGGGGTGTCGGTGACCCCGGGGAAGGCGAGCAGATTGAGGCAGACCTGGCCACCGGCATGCTTCACGATCCGGCCGCACTCCAGCACCTCCTCGAGCCCGTACCCGATGGGGCGGTAGTAGGCCCGGAAGACCGGGTCCGTGAAAGAGATGGCGCTGATCCGGACGCTGTCGCAGCCGGCGGCGACCATCCGCTCCAGCACCCGGGGCCGGCTCCCGTTGGTGTTGACGTGGATGGTCGCGGTGGGATGGCGCCCGCGGATGGCGGCGGTGGCCTCGACCAGGGCTCGCCCTCGGGTCAGCGCCTCCCCCTCGCACCCCTGGCCAAAGGAGACGATCGCCGCCTCCTCTCCCCCCAGGAAGTGATCCGCGAGCCCGGCGAGCTCCGCCGGCGTCGGCGCGAAACCCATCCGCTCCTGCGGCGAGGCCACGGCGCCGTCGCTCTGCAGGGAGATGCAGCCGAGGCAGTCGGCGTTGCAGGCGGGCGACGCCGGCAGGGCGGCTTCGTAGCGGCGGAAGAAGGTGTTCTGGGCCGTGTAGCAGCGGTACTCGAGGGCGCAGCGGGCCAGGTGGTCGACCAGACGGTTGTCGGGAAGAGCGCTTCGGGCCGCGTCGACCGCCTCGGGGAGACCCGCCGCGGTGTGACGGCTGGGCTGCCACCATTCGAACGAGTCGGTCGGGATGGCGGCGACCACCAGCTCGCCGTCCCGCTCCGCGACCGCGGTGTAGCCGAAGAGGGGGAGGCGACGGCTGCCCGTGACGGGCTGGGACGCCGGCAGCAGGGTCCGCAGATGACCGACGGGGAGGATCGCGGCAACCGGCACCCACCGGTCTTCAAGTGCCACGAACTTCCCGTGGCGGTCCACGCCGTAGGCGCGCCGTCCCGGAAGGTGGGCGACGGTGGCGCCCACCGGCAGCGGGATGACGTCGGCGTCCTCCAGAGGGACCAGGGCATGGCCCGATCTAGCGGCGGGCTGGAGCCCCTCGCGCACGTCGAGGGAGCCGTCGGGATGGGCAACGCAGAGGCGCACGGCCTCATTGTGTCCGGGTTCGCCCCGCGGAGCGTCGGGGGCGGAGTCGGAGCCGGAGTCCGCGGGACGCGCGGGTGGGTCGGCTGGCCGCGGGCCCCGGGGGAGCGCCGAGGAACCCCGGGGCACGGCCGGGCGTAAAGAAGATGGGCAAACGACAACGTCTTGTTAACAGAACGCCGCACAGCCCCTCATCCGCTGCGCGTAACGTAACGGCGGCTCCCCCTGCTACGTATAAATATGTAGGAAGCGCCGGCCACCTGCCGGACGTCGCTGGATCAGAGGGATAGGGACACAGCCGATCAATGCGAACCCGCCGCCCGCCAGCCGAGCCCCCTCGCACACCCCGCAGGAAAGCCCCGAAAGCGGCCACGAGCGCCGTTGTTGGCGAGCCTGCCGGTGACGTCACCGCGGAATCCGACGGGGGCGCCGCGGCGGCGGCCACCCCGGGCCTCCCACCGAAGGTCGTAGCGGCCGTCACAGAGCCCGCGGCTCCGGCGGCCATCCCAGACCTCCCGCCAGTGGTCGGCCAAACCGTCGCGGAGCCCACCCCAGAGTCCGCCGTGCCGGTCGCCGCCGGAGGGGCCGGGTCGTCGCCGCGCCCGGCAAGGCCGAGCGGCCGCCTCCTGACGCGGCTCCTCCTGGCGCCGATCCGCCTCGCGGGCCGCCATCTGTGGATCACGATCGCCGCCGGCTCGGCCGTCCTCTGCGCCCTTCTCGGGTGGCTCCTGGGCAACGGCCTGGCGCAGTACTTCGAAGCCCAGGGGATGGACGACGAGCGCGCCTTCCTGCTCACCGCCATGGTCCTGGTGATCCTGGCAACCGCGGTGGTCGGGGCCGCATCGCGGCGCCCGGCGCCGACCAGGGTCGGTGGCCTGGTCGGGTTCATGGGCATCCAGATCGTGCCCTTCCTGGTGCGGGCCGCCAACCAACCCGCCATCGCGGGGATCAAGTACCAGCAGAACATCCTCGGCTGGATCCTCCAGCCCCTCGGCATGCTCCTCCTCGCGTTGATCGCCGTGGTCGTGGGTGCCGCTCTCGGGGTGGGCCTGGCCCGGGACGCCACCCACCTCCCCTCCTTTTTTCGCCGGCGCCGGTTCTGGCCGGCGATCCCGGTGGCGATGGCCCTGGTCGTCTTCGCGTCGGGGGCGGCGGTGACCGCCCTCCAGAATGGCCCGCTCAGCGCGCTCCGCATTATTTCCGTGAACCGCGGACCGACGGCCGTCCTTCCGAGCACCCCCACCCCGACGGCCTCCGCGGGCTCCCCCGTCGTCGTGCCCGCCCCCACGCCCGACATCTCAATCCTCCGCGAGCTCCCGGGAGAGGTCTCGTACCTGACCATCGCCAACCGCCAGGTCGACGTGTACGTCCCCGGCGTCTACTACGCGGTCCCCGGGCTGAGCCTCCCCGTGATCTATCTGCTGCACGGCACGCCCGGGCAGCCGGTGGACTGGCTCACCGGCGCTCAACTGGCCGGCTACCTCGACCAGTTGATCGGGAACGGCACGATGCCTCCGACGATCGTGGTCCTTCCCAACGGAAACACGGTTCAGAGCACGGACACCGAGTGGGGAGACAGCTCGTCCGGACAGGTCGAGTCCTGGATCGTCAACCAGGTCGTCCCGAGCATCTACCTCCAGTACCACACCCTCGGAGCCGCCTACCGCGGCATCGCCGGGTTGAGCAGCGGCGGCTACGGAGCGGTGAACATCGCCTTCCAGAATCCGACGGTGTTCAGCTGGGCAGGCAGTTACTCCGGGTACTTCGTCGGCCATGCGGCGACCTTCGGATCGGAGTGGAAGGCCAACAGCCCGCTCTACACCGCCTCGAGTGTGCCGGTCTCGGAGCGCATGCCTCTCTACCTGGGCGCGGGGAGCACCGACTACGACTTCAAGCCTGACACCGTGACGTTCGCCGCCACCCTGACCGGCTTGGATTGGCCGGACGTCGACTTCCAGACGGTGCCGGGTGGGCACGGCTGGGTGGCCTGGACACCCGAGATGGTCCAGAGCTTCACCATGCTCGGAAAGCTCTGGGGCCCTGAGCCATGGCTGACGCCGGGCAGCCAGCTGCAGACCCCGCCGTCCGAGGCAGGGGCCGGACACGTGAGCTCGATGGGGGACCTATGATGCCCGCCGTGAGGTTCGTCGCAGCGCTCGCCCAGAATGCCGTCCCCGGCCAGGGGCCATTCCTACTCGGACATGTGCTGGGACCGGTGGTCATCGCCGTCGGGCTGCTGGCCGCCTTCGGGGGGAGCGTCCGGCAGTCGCGGCCGGTGGTCGCAGCCGGGACCTTCGCAGTCCTGGCCGGCGCGTTCAGCTTCACCGTGCCGAGGAGCCCGCTCGCCGACTGGCTGGGCCTGGTCGCTCTCGCCGCTGCGATCGGATTCGAGGTCGGGTTCGCCCTGGCGACCCGCGGTTCGCTCCACGAGACCAAGGCCCCGGGTGAGACGGAGCGGCTCCGCCTCCTCTACGGCCGGACCCACATCTCCTGCTTTGCGGGTGACCGAGCCAAGAGCGTCCTCCATGCCGGCAGTGGGGTCGTCGGGTTCCAGGAGCGCTGGGGCGCCGCGGTGGCGGTGGGAGATCCCCTGGTCGCCCCGGGTTTCCGCCGGATCGCGGTGACCGGGTTCCTCGACATGTGTGCCGGGAGGCGCTGGGTGCCCTGCTTCTTCCAGACGGACGCCGCCCTCCGCGACGCGTACCGCACCGCGGGCTTCCGCCTCATCAAGTTCGGCGAGGAGGCTGTGGTGGAGGTCGACCGATTCGACCTGGCCTCGCCGGCGCGGGCGGATGCCCGGCATGAGCTCGCCAGGGCGCGGCGTGCGGGACTGGAGGTCGTCACGGTCTGGGATCCGCAGCCGCCAGGTGGGCTGTGGACCGAGCTGGAGCAGGTCTCACGCGACTGGCTTCAGGTGCGGGGGGGCCGGGAGATGGGGTTCTCGCTGGGGCGTCTGCGTGACGTCGACAGCACGACCCGGTACACCGTCGCCCGCGATCGGAACGGCCGCGTGCACGCCTTCTGCTCGTGGATCGAGATGGGCGACGAAGGGATGGCCCTCGATCTCATCCGCCGCCGGCCCGACGCCGCGGCCGGTGCCGTCGACCTCTGCATCGTGACCGGGATCGAGCGGAGCCGGGCCGACGGCAGAGCCCGGGTGTCGCTGGGCGCGGTGCCCTTCCGCGAGACCCTGGGCGACCCACCGGACGGCCGTCTGGCGCGCGAGATTCGTGCCCACCTGTACGAGCACGGCTTCTGGGGCTACAGCTACCGGGGGCTCTCCCATTTCAAGGCGAAGTTCGCCACCCGCTGGGAGAGCCGCGACGTTGCCGTGCCGCGGGGGCTGAGCGGCCTTCTCGCCCTGGCCGCACTCATCCGCCTGCACAGCGGCGCAGCACCCTCCGCGCCCAGGCTCTCCCCCGCCCCGGTCGGGTTGGAGCCGGCACCCCTGCCCTGAGCGACCGGCGGCCACAGCCGGGCTGTGGGGGCCAAGCAGGGCCGAGGGCCCAACCTCAGGCGTCCGGCCCTTCGCTCCGCACCTTCTCCACGTGGACCAGCGCCTCGCGGAGGCTGTCGATCCACTCGCCCTGATGACGGGCCACCAGGCGGACGCACCAGGCCAGCGCCTCGCTCCGGCTCCGGGCCACTCCGGCGTCGATCAGCGTGTCGAGCACCCCCCGGTCGGCGAGTCGCAGCCGGGTCATAACCGGGACGCCGAGGGTGGTGAAGTGCTGGGTGACGTCCCCGCACCGCGCGCCCCAGGAGATCGTGCGGCCGAAGAGGCGCTCGGCGTCCCGGGCGACCGCGATCCGGGCCTGCTTGGTGTCGGCCCGGAAGCGCTCGATGCGCGCGGAACGCGCCGTGGCCCGGGCCGAGTCCCCGGTTTCCGGAGCCAGCTCGACGTCGGGGATCTCGCCGACGACGAGGATCTCGTCACGGTCCCCGGTGATGATCGGAGCGCCGGTGAAGAGTCCTTCGGGGAGCCGGCCAGCGAACCAGCCCTGCAGTTCCTCGTCGGTGAGCGCGGGGGCGGGGGTGGGCTCGGGTGGCTGGTGGGGGTGAGGGTGTTGGTGTTCGAATC
>PMYJ01000108.1 GCA_003170875.1 Candidatus Dormiibacterota bacterium
GCAGCGCGGCGCGTCTCCTCGGGCAGGGGTGCGCCAAAGCGCTTGCGCAGGGTGGTCAGGGCACGGAAGGTGAGCAGCTTCACCGCCCCCTCGCTGCGGCCCATGATCTCGGCGATCTCGCGGTTGTGCATCTCACCGGCGAAACGGAGCCCCACCGCCTGGCGCTGATCGTCGGGGAGGGATCGGACGGCGGCGCGGACCTCGGCGGCGCGGTCGTTCTTCTCGACCTCCTCGAGCGGCGACGGCTCGTCGCTCGCCAACCCCGGAGCCAGCTCGATCCAGGTGGGCCGGCGCCGCTGCCGGGCGACCAGATTGGAGGCGACCCGGTAGAGCCAGGACGAGTAGGGCACGCCGCGCCATTCGAAGCGCGGCAACTCTTCCAGACCCTTGGCGAAGGTGGCGGCGGTCACGTCCTCGGCGAGCTCCCGGTCCCTGGTGAGGGTGTAGGTGTAAGCGAAGATCTGGTCGACGTAGCGTTCGTAGAGCGGCGCGAACGCGGCTCTGTCCTGCTGCGCGGCCAGGATCAGCTGACGCTCCTCCTCGAGCTCGGCATCGGTGCGACGTGCGATGTCAGCGCCTCCCTCGAGGTGTCACCCAGCAGAAGCCGAACGGCTGGGGGCAGTTACGGAGAGGGGATGCGGCTCCGCCGGAGATGGGGATGAAGTCCGGCGGAGGCGGCGCCATCCCTTCTCGCGTGCTCACCCCCGGAGCAGCCCGAGGCGGTGGCCCGCATCGGCGAAGGCGTCCAGGGCGCGGTCCAGCTCGTCCCCGGTGTGGGTGGCGGTGACGATGGTCCGTACCCGGGCCTTGCCGAGGGGGACGGTCGGGAAGCCGATCGCCTGCGCAAAGACACCCCGTTCCATGAGCAGGTCGGAGAGCTGGGTGGCGATCGCTGCCTCCCCGCACATGACCGGCGTGATCGGGGTCTGGCTGGCTCCGGTGTCGAAGCCCAGCTCGGAGAGCCCCTGCTTGAAGTGGCGGGTGTTCTGCCATAACCGCTCGATCAGCTCGGGCTCCGACTCCAGGACGTCGATGGCGGCGATGCAGGAGAGGGCCACCGCCGGCGGATGGCTGGAGGAGAAGAGGAAGGGGCGGGCCCTCTGGATGAGGTAATCGCGCACCGTCCGGCTGGCGGCGACGTAGCCCCCCACCACGCCGACCGCCTTGGAGAGGGTGCCGATGTTGAGCGCCACCCGCCCATGGAGGCCGAAGTGGTCGGTGGTCCCGCGCCCATGGTCGCCGAGCACGCCGGTGGCATGGGCGTCGTCGACCATCACGGCCGCCCCGTGGTGCTCGGCACGCTCCACCAGGCCGGGGAGGGGGGCGATGTCCCCGTCCATGGAGAAGACACCGTCGGTGACCAGGAGGATGCGCCGGTATCCCTTGGCCTGCGCCTGAACCAGCGCCCGCTCCGCGTCGTCGAGGTCGCAGTGCTCGTAGAGGATCCGGTCTGCCTTGGTGAGCCGGATACCGTCGATGATCGAGGCGTGGTTGAGCTTGTCACTGACGACGACGTCGCCCTCCTCGAGCAGCGCGCTGAGGACGCCGACGTTGACGGTGTATCCGCTCTGGAAGACGAGCGCGGCCTCGGTCCGCTTGAACGCGGCGAGGCGCACCTCGAGCTCCTCGTGGACCGACTGGGTGCCGGCGATGGTGCGGACGGCGCCAGTGCCGGCGCCCCACTTCCGCGCCCCCTCGACCGCCGCCTCGACCAGACGGGGGTGGGTGTTCAGGCCGAGATAATTGTTGCTGCTCAGGTTGATCAGGCGCTTGCCCGCGATCGTCACCTCATGCCCCTGGGGGGACTCCAGGACGCGGAGCGCGTGGTAGAGACCCTCGGCGCGGAGGTGGTCGAGGTCGGCGGAGAGCGACCGGTCGAGGGCCCGGACGGCGTCGGAGGGGCGCGGCGTGTCGGTCATGGCTCGAGCGACACCTTGCCACAGCGTCCGGATTTGATGAGCCGGATCGCCTCTTCGATGTCCGCCATCGCGAAGCGGTGGGTGATCAGAGCCTCCGCGTCGATCGCGCCGCTCCTGAGGTGGCGGGAGGTCTCCTCCCAGGTGGAGAAGAGCCGGCGGCCGGTGACCCCGTGGAGGGTGACGCCGCGCATCACCACGTCCTGGGAGAGGTCGAGACTGGTGGGCGCGTCGCCGATACCGAGCAGGGAGACCCATCCGCCGGAGCGAACCGACCGGGTGGCGGCCACGACCGCCACCGAGGCTCCGCTCATCTCCAGCGCGCAGTCGACCTCGCCGCCCGCGGCCCGGCGGACCTCCGCCTCGGCGCTCCCCTCCCCGGCTTCGACGAGAGCGTCCGCTCCCATCCTCCCGGCCAGCTCGAGCCGGTAGCGGTTGGGCTCCACGGCGATGACCCTCGCCGCCCCCCGCGCCTTGGCCACCGCCACCGCTGCGCAGCCGATCGGGCCGCAGCCGAAGACCGCGACGGTGGCGCCCTCCAACTCCCCGTACGAGCAGGCGTGGACGGCGTTGCCGAAGGGCTCCATGGCGGCGGCGACGGCCGGGGCCATCTCGGGACCGACCGGCCATACGTTCTCGGCGGGGAGCGCCACCAGGCCGGCGAAGCCGCCGTCGGCGTCGACACCGAGGATCCTGGTGTCTGCGCAGACGTGGAAGTCCCCGCGCAGGCAGGCGGGGCAGCGGTGGCAGACAAGGTGGGATTCGACCGCGACCCGGTCCCCGACCCGCGCCCGGCCCTCCGCCCCCTCGCCCAGGGCGACCACCTCCCCGCAGATCTCGTGCCCCATCACCCGGGGCAGGCGGACCCGGGCCCGCGCCCAAGGGTTCCAGTCGTAGAGGTGGATGTCTGTGCCGCAGATCGAGGCGGCGACCACCCGGAGGAGGACCTCGCCGGGGCCGGCCGAGGGTTCGGGGACGTCGGTGATGGAGACACCGGGGCGGGGAGAGGCCTTGATAACAGCACGCACGGCGGCCCGATTATGAGCGCGGGACCGGCTCGGGCCCCACCGCCCCGGTCAGGGGGCCGGGGCTGTCGTCGGGTCTGGGGCGCGGGGTGCGGAGACCACCCTCTGGATCAGAGCGCGGAAATGGAGGAGGGTGGTGGGGACGAGCAGGGGGAGGCCGACCACCAGGTTGGCGAGGGTGACGGGGCCGCCCCAGACCTTGACCAGCATGCAGACGAAGAGGACCAGACCGGTGAGCATGGTGCTGTAGCGGCCCCAACCGGTCCGCACCAGCTCGGGCCGCCGCCGGAGGAGAAAGACGACAGGGGTGAGCAGCAGCGGACCGATGTAGCGGACCACGATGAGGACGGCCAGCCACCAGGCGAAGATGCCCAGCCAGACGCTGCCCACCGCCCCGACGCTGAAGAAGAGGGCGTCGGTGCCGGGGTCGATGGCCTTGCCGAGCTGGGTCACCGGGCCCCACCGGCGGGCGACCCAGCCGTCGACGGCGTCGAGCATCCCCACCGATCCGCCGATGAAGATCCAGAGGATGAGCCCGAGCCGGTCCGGGAGGGACCAGGCGGTGCAGAGCAGGAGCGGCGGGCAGAGCCAGGCGCGGATCGCCGACAGCCCGTTGGGCACCCCATAGACGTCGACGCGGCTGCCGTCGGGGCGGACCAGCATAGCGGCGCCTCCGGCCATGACCAGCGCCACCACCAGCCAGCAGGCGAGAGTCAGCAGGGCGGCGACGACCCATCCGCCGCCGTGCAGCTGGGCGATCACCAGGGTGAACGCCTCACCGGTGACCAGCCCGATCGCGAGCCAGCCGTACAGGGAGTGGCGCAGCCCCGGGCTGGTGCGGAGCCGATCTGACGACTGTGAGATGAGCCCGGCGAAGCCGGATGCTCCCGAGGTGACCGCTGCCGGAGCCCCTATTGGATCACCAAGCACGTGATGGTCTTGAACACGCCGTCGGCGGCCTGGACCTTCTCCACGATCAGCTTGCCGATACCGGCGATGTCCCGCGCCTCGACCTCGGCGATGACGTCGTACTCGCCGCTGATCGGGTCGGCTTTGAGTATCCCCTCCTGGCCGTGGAGCTTGTTGGCGACCTCCAGCGACTTGCCGGCGGTGGCACTGATGAGCACGTAGGCGCGGACCATCTTCTCCCTCCGTTTGTGAGCTGCCGGCCGAATGTACCACGCTGTCGCGGGCACCCCGGTTAGCATGGACTCGTGTCGCTGCGCTGGGCATGGCTGGCCGCAATCCTGCTCGCACCGCTACTCCGGAAGCTCGTCCGCTCCCGGCAGGCGGGACGGCCGGTGGTTGACATGCAGGGCGTCCGCTCCCGGGTGGCGTCGGCCCGGCAGCCGGCGGCGATCGCCGGCCTCGTGGTGGTCGTCGCGGTGCTCGTCTGCTGCTCCGGTGCGCTGCTCGCCGCCGGCGTCACGGCCCTGCTGCTCAGCCCTCAATGGCTGGGGGGAGTGCTCGTCGCCGTGGCGGCGGTGTGCGCCCTGGCGGCGGTGCCGGAGGTCCGCGGGATCCGGCGAGGCCTGCGCGCCCGGCGGCTCCGGCTCCATGGTGACGAGGTGACCCACGAGCTGGACGGGACGCCCCCCAGGTAGGGGGAGCGGCGCCGGCTCACCGACCGACCCTGCCGCACCGCACAATCGCACCCATGGCGACGAGCAGCGGGCGCGGCCATCTCACGGCCCTTGTCGGGCTGGCTGCTGCGATCGGCGGACCCATCGCCATCACCGCGCTGCTCAGCATGGTCGGGTCCGCCTCGGCGCGCCAGTACGTCTTCCTCTACCTGGCCCTGGTGGCGGTGCTCGGGACGCTGACCGGCCTCCCCTCCGCGCTCACCGCCGCGGCGCTCAGCTTCGTGCTCGTCGACTACTTCTTCGTGCCCCCCGTGCACACCCTCACCATCGCCGACCCGAGCGACCTCATCGACCTGGTGGTCTTCGCCGCAGTCGCGGTCGCGGCGGGGGGCGTCGGCTCGGGACGGCGCCATGCCCAGCTCGAGGCGGAGCGGCTCACTGCCCAGCTGCGCCAGACCAATGCGCAGCTGGAGCAGCTGGAGCGCGAGCAGGCGGAGTCGGCGGCGGTCGCGGTGCGGCTCGCCCAGGCCCAGCAGCAGGTGCGGGTGCTCGAGGCATCCGACCGGCTGCGCAGCGACCTGCTCGCCAACGTCTCGCATGAGCTGCGCACCCCGCTGGCGAGCATCCTCACCGGCGCCACCGACCTGCTGGAGCGCCCCCGCCTCCCCGCCCCGGTGCACGCCGATGTGGAGGCAATCATCGGCCAGGCCCGTCGCCTCGAGCGGCTCGTCTCCGACCTGCTCGACATGGCCCGTATCGAAGCGCACGCCCTCACCCTGGACCCGGTGGAGATCGACCTGGGTGACGCCGTCGAGGCGTCGGCCGCCCGGCTCCGCCTGGCATCCCCCAGACGCCCGGTGACGATCAACCTGCCGCCGGACGGGCTGGAGGTGCTCGCCGACTGGCATCGACTCGGCCAGATCCTCGACAACCTTCTCCAGAACGCCGATCGCCACGCGCCCGCGAGAACGCCCATCGCCGTCGAGGCGGCTCCAGGCAAGCGCTCGATGGTCGTCATCCGGGTCATCGACCAGGGACCAGGGGTGCCGGTGGAGCAGCGGGAGAGGATCTTCCAGCGTTTCGTTCGCGGTGTGACCGACGGGGAGACGGAGGAGCGCGTCCACGGTGCGGTGCCGAGTGGCACCGGGCTGGGGCTGGCGATCGTCCGGGGCCTGGTCGAGGCCCACGCCGGCCGGGTGTGGATCGAGGATTCGGAGGAGGGGGAGGGGGCGCACTTCGCGTTCACCCTCCCCGCGGCATCCCCCACCGATCAGCGGAGCTGAGGCCAGACCGGGCGAGTCGGGTGGCGCGGGGTCTACGCGTCGTTGGCAGCGACGACGTGCACGTCCACGTCGGCCATGAGCCGGATGAGGCGCCGCAGCGTCTTTGAGCTGCTGTTGCGGCCGCTCCGCATCACCAGGATCTCGGTAATCCGGTGCCCGCGGGCGTAGGCGGCAACGGTGGCGGCGACGTCCCGGCCGTCGATGGTCACGAACTCTCCACCCAGCTGATGGGTGAGGGTGGCGTATCCGCCGAGAATCCTCTTCTCGACGTCGCTGCGCGGCCGCCGCCGCACCGAGACGGCGGTCATGGCGTCGTCCCGCCGCGCGGCATGGGCGGCGGCCCGGCGGATGACCGCATCCTGACCGGACTGCGGCGGGACCAGGACCAGGACCCGGGGGCGCGCCTCCCACGGCTCGTTGATCTTCGCCGTGCTCATGTAGGCGACCAGGCGCCGGTCGCAGTGCTCGGCCACCCGGCGCAGCGCCATCTCCCGGAGCGCCGTCAGCACCTCAGGGCGGAACTCGCCCTGGAGGGCTTTGATCGCCTCGCCGGGCGGCATGATCTCCCCCTGGCGGAGCCTCTCCTCCAGCTCGGCGGGCGGGACGTCGACCAGCTCGACCTCGTCGGCGGCGTCGACGGAGGAGTCGTCGAGGATCGGCCGGTCCGCCGGGCGGCTGAGGAGCGTCCCCATCAGGCCCACGGCGCTGTGCAGGTCGCTCAGGTGGACGGTGCCGATGACGTTGATGCCGGCGGCGCGGATCCGCGGCAGGACGTGGCCGACGAGCCGGCCGGTGGTCGTCAATCCCGCGAGGTCGTCGACGGCAACGACATCGGGGTTGCGGCTGAGCAGCGCCTCGACGTCGAGCACCCCCCGGGAGGCCGGCGACCCGGGGCCGTCCAGCAGCGGCAGACTTCCCAGCCGGGCGGCGCCCCCGCCGCTCACGGCGCCGACCACCACATCCGTCCCCCGGCCGGCGCGGCGGCGGGCCTCGTCAAGCATCGAGGTGGTCGCGCCGGCCCCGCGCGCGTAGCTGATGTAGAGGCGAAGGCCGCCGCGAGGTCGAGCCTCCGTCATATTGCGCAGCAGGGAGTCGGGGTCGGGCCGGTCCTGGTGGGCGAAGGGCGCGGCGGCGTAGCGCGCGATGACGTGGACGTCGACGTCGGGGAGACCCTCGATCACCCGGTCGACCACCGTCGGGCGCATCCGGGCCAGGAAGCCGCGGGGATGCGGCTCCCCCATCACCACGTGGCGGCAGCCACGCTCGCGGGCGATGGCGATCAGGGTGGCGGCGACATCGGGCGACTCCGGTTCCAGCACCACCGTCTGCAGCTCGTCGGCGAGCCGGTGCCAGCCCACGTCGGGACCCGGGTCGGCGGCCGCGTCCTCGATGGTGCGGACGTGGACGACCGTGCAGAAGCCGCGCTGGCGGCGGGCCTGGCGCACGCCTCGGCGGATCAGCGCCTCCGCCGACGCCCCTCCGGAGACGGCGGTCAGGACGTCCTCCGGAGGAGCCTGGACCCCGCCGCGCTCCTCCTCCACGCGCTCCGCCACCAGCCTCAGCCCCAGCTCGCGGAGCGCCGCCAGATTGCCCGGTCGGAAGAAGTTGCGCAGCGCCATGTCCACCCGCTCGGCCGGGTAGACGTTGCCGTGGCGCATCCGCTTGCGGAGCGCCTCGGGGGTGATGTCGATGAACTGGACCTCGTCGGCGCGGTCGAGGACGGTGTCGGGCACGGTCTCGTGGACCGTGATCCCGGTGATCCGCTGGACCACGTCCTTCACCGATTCGAGGTGCTGGATGTTCATGGTCGTGATCACGTCGATGCCCGCGTCGCGGATGTCCTCGATGTCCTCCCAGCGCTTGTGATGGCGCACCCCGGGAGCATTGGTGTGGGCCAGCTCGTCGATCAGGACGATCTGCGGCCGGCGGGCGAGCACGGCCTCCACGTCCATCTCGGAGAGCTGGGTCCCGCGGTAGTCGACGGTGATCCGGGGCAGCACCTCGAGGGTGCCGATCGCCTCGGCGGTGCGCGCCCGTCCGTGGGTCTCGATGAAGCCGAGGACCACGTCCTCGCCGGCGTCGTGCCGGTCGCGACCCTCGCGCAGCATGGCGAAGGTCTTGCCCGAGCCGGGCATCGCTCCCAGGTAGGCCTTGAGCCGGCCCCGGGTCGGGGAAGGCGGACCGGCCAAGTTGCCAGTGGCCGGAGACGTGGCGTCGCCCACGGCGACGGTCGCTGCCTCGTGTGGAGATTCGGTCATCGCCTCCTCGCCCACCCGGACGGTCCGGCCCGGGGCCGGCTGATCCTCTGCCAAGTGTACCCGGGCAGGCTCACGGCAACCCTTCCTCCCGACGCAGCCAGCGCCGCCGATCAGCCGAGCGCCGGCGGCGGACCGAACGCCTTGTTCATGGCGAGGTTGAGCTGGAGGACGTTCACGTCGGACTCTCCGAAGATCCAGAGGACGCGGCCGGTGATGTTGTTCTCGACCAGGGTGTGCACCTGGGCGGCGGAGATGCCGCGCGCCTCGGCCACCATGTTGACCTGCGCCAGAGCCGCCGCCACGCTGATGTCCGGGTCGAAGCTGGTGAAGTCGCCGGTCGCCAGGTCTATGGGGATAGGAGTTGTCTTGGCCCCGGTGCTAAGGCAGTGGGCGCTCGGGTCGGTGACCGCCTGCTGGAGCTGGGACGCGGTGAAGGAGCCGGCGGTGTCGATGCCCACACAGTGCAGGTAGCCGGCGTAGGTGTCGACCTGCTCGATCAGCAGGGCGTTGCTGGGGGCGAGGTTGCTGCCCTGCGAGTTGTTGGACTCGCACGGCGGGCTGAGGGGCAGCACCATCTCGGTGCCGCTGGAGGTGGTCTGCACGGAGTACGACGGGCGCCCCTGGAAGTAGCGAGGGTCGGCCGTGTAGAAGGTGTGTCCCTGGTACTGAGTGGTCTGGAAGACCGCGGTCCCGGACACGTTCTTGGTCTCGTAGTAGCACTCGCCGATCAGGTTGGCGCCGACCACGGTCCCGCTGGAGTTCTTGATCAGGCCGCCGTTAGCCTGGCCGTTGAAGGCCACCTGGGACACGCCCAGCATCACCAGCGGGTAGATGAGGCCACAGAGTACGGCGATCACCAAGGTGATCCGCACCGCGATGAGCAGCTGCTTGGGGAAATTGCTAAACATCTTCTTTCAGCTCAGATCATGTGAAGGCTGGTGATCACGATGTCGACGGCCTTGATGCCGATGAAGGGGAGGATGACCCC
>PMYJ01000124.1 GCA_003170875.1 Candidatus Dormiibacterota bacterium
CGGGCGCCCTCGTCCAGGGGGATGCTGGGCATGGCCGCACCCTACCACGACGGTCCCGTCACAGAGCCGTCATTTCCCGGGTCCCCCCGCTCCTCGGGTGGCGCGCGAGGTCGCGGAACGCGAGATCCAGGACGCAGGAGTGTGGCAGGTCGATGACAAGTCCCCGGCCGGGTTGGGGGTCGCGAATCAGGCGATGACACAATCGCCCGAGATATGGCTGTCCAAGCGCTCCCCGTCGCCCCGGCACCGATCGCCCTCCCTCCGATGCCGCGCAGCGCGGAGGAGACCGGCCTCCCGTTCAGCTTCGTCTGCGATCTAGTCCTGAAGGTCCTCTACTTCAACGGCAGCATGCTGGGGGGTGACGTTGCCCGGCACGTTTGCATGCCATTCCCCTTTGTCGAGACCACCCTCAAGTTCCTNNCGATCACGACCACCGGTCGCCAGCGCGCCCGGGAGCTCCTCGAGATCAACCAGTACGCCGGACCGGCCCCCGTGCCGATCGCCGACTACAACGCCATGGCCGCCCGCCAGGCCGACGTCGGGATCGCCGTCAACAGGCCGCGCCTCCAGGAGGTCTTCTCCCACCTGGTGCTCAACCAGCGGGTGCTCGACCACCTCGGTCCGGCCCTCTCGGCACGCCACGCCTGCTTCCTCTACGGNNGGCAACGGCAAGACGAGCATCGCGGACGCCAGCGCGCGGGTGATGGGCCCGCCCGTCTTCATCCCTCGTGCCCTCTACGTCCACGGCGAGGTCATCCGCTTCTACGACCCCATCTACCACACCCCGATCGACCGCCCGCTGCCCCCCCACGACACGCGCTGGCAGCTTGCCGAGAGGCCCGCGGTCAAGGCGGGCGGCGAGCTGACCCCGCGCATGCTGGAGCTGGGGTTCGATGCCGCCCTCGGCTTCTACGAGGCCTCGCTCCAGCTCAAGGCCAACGGTGGGCTGCTCCTCGTCGACGACTTCGGCCGCCAGCAGAAGATGTCGCCCCGCGACCTCCTCAACCGGCTGATCGTCCCTCTGGAGAACGGGGTCGACTACGTCAACATCGCCCGCGCCGGCACCAGCGTGGCGGTGCCCTTCACCTGCCTGCTGATGCTCAGCACAAACCTCGAGCCTCACAACCTGATGGACGAGGCCTTCCTGCGTCGGGTCCGCTACAAGGTGCACGTTCCCGACCCCACCGCCGAGGAGTTCGTCGAGATCTGGCGGCGGGTCTGCGCCTCCCAGGAGATCGCCTACCGGGAGGCGGTCATCGTCGACCTCATCCGGCGCCACTACACGGAGAAGGGCCGCGACTTCCACGGCTCCCACCCTCGCGACCTGCTGGAGCACGTCATTCATCTCTGCCGCTACCTGGGGCGTGAGCCCGAGCTCACCACCAAGCTGCTCGACGAGGCCTGCGAGACCTACTTCGTCGACGACGCGGTCGAGGACTGACGGTCTGCGCGGCACCGGGTGGCGGGGGGTGCGGCCTCCGGGTAGGCTGTGGCCCCTTTGGGGCCCGTGGCTCAGGTGCAGGAGGAGTCCCCCCTTCCGTGAGGCGCTGCTCGGGGATCATGTGGCCCCCGGGTAGACTGTGGTCCCTCTGGGGCCGGTAGCTCAGTTGGGAGAGCGCTGCCCTCGCACGGCAGAGGTCCGGGGTTCGAGTCCCCGCCGGTCCAGGGCACCATGCGGCAGGCCGCATGGGGGCCCCTTGCTGTTCTCACAGGGGCTCGCAGCCCCTCACCGGCCCGGCAGAGCCGGGCTCGGCTCACCCCGCCTCGGGGGCGAGCCGCCGGGAATCCTCGCTGGGTGCCGGTTGCGGGCAGAGAGCCGACGCCGCCGGTCCACTACCAGCCAATTCCGCCGGTATTCAACTGTGCAGCTGGTTCGTTTCGGTCAATCGGGCTGGTCGGTGCGGGAAGCAGTCAGCGCCACCGCCACGCAGAGCAGTCCGAGGAGCAGGGCGATCGGTCCCATGAGGACGCGTTCCCACGTGCTCGAGGAAGCAAAGTTCGCGAGAGCGCTCAGAGCCATCGCTCCGCCTAGCAACCATGTGCCCCAGCGACTGAGGCGGAGAGAGACGTTCGGGATCCGGTATCCAGCGCGACGCAGGACCATGAGAGCCGCGAAAACCAGAATCGCCGCCGCAGAGGCGCTCGCCGTCCGCAGCTCGGCGGGCAAGACGCCATCGGCGCCACCCCAAGCGGCGTGGCCGAGCGGGGCGCCAAGAGCGAGCGCCGCTTGGAAGCCGGCCATCGCGAGAAAGCCGGTGGCGGCCGCACCGGCGGCTCGTCGCGTCACAACATTCTTTGGCACCAGTGTCGAGCGAACGGTTGCCGTACTCATGTGCGACTCTCCTTGTTGAGATGCGTGCTGCTCGGTCTGGTTGAATCAAGCTGATCAAGAGCGGCTACGGCCTCGTTCGCCCACGCGATCGCGGCTCGGGCGGTGTGCTCTCCGAACGCCAGCGTGAGGAGCTGATAGGGGCGTTCGTCGGCCATTTCGGACGCCTGCGCAATGTCGGCCCGGATGGCCACGTACTCTGCAAGGCGGCGCTCTGCCTCGGCTCTCGCGTCGAGCACCAGCGCACGGCACGCGGCCGGCCCGAGGTGGCGTCCGAGGAACAGCCGGAGAAGGAGACCGTTGCGAGGCGGATCGCGCTGGATCGGCTCCGACAAGAGCTCCCTCAACTGAGCAGTCCCCGACGGTGTGATCCGGAAGGTCGACGAACCGTTTCTCGCTGACTCACGCCGCTCGACATAGCCATCACGTTCGAGCTCGGCAAGCGCTGGATAGATCTGGCCGAAGCTCTCGCTCCAGAAGTGCCCAAGCACCTCCCGGATGGCCTCCCTCAGCGCGTACCCGGTCATCGGCATGACGCTCAACGCGCCGAGGACCGCGGTCCTCGTCTGGCTCGATCTGGCTATCCGTGGCATATCTCACAGATATATCTACCAGATATTCAGCGTCATGTCAAGTCGTCCCCTCCGCCCACGGCCTCGGCGCGATGACCGGAGTGAGCCGCTGCCTTCGCCCCTGCCGCCGGCCCGACGTCCCCCGGTGGGGGGACCACGGGGGGGGGACAGATGATCCTTGGACGGTTCCTCCTCTATGCGACCGGCCAGGTTGGCCGGTCGCGTGGGCTGTGCCTGGCCGGTGGTCGGTCGCATAGAGCGGTCAATCTGACCGCTGGACGCCATGATCACCTCGTTGCGGTTGCTGACCCGCCGCCCTCGGTCGCTACGCGGCCCCCCCGGCAGTGCAGCTCCCCCAGCTGCTCCAGCTCGCGGATGCAGCGCCGGGACGGTGCGCTCGCTCAGCCGCGTCTTCTGGCAGAGGCGGTACATCGCCGGCCAGGCCTTGAGCCCAGCGTCGTTGGACGAGTCGGCGATCGCCAGGCGGACGAGCCCGACGTTCCCGTCGGCCCGCGATTGCTGCCACACCCAGGTCACGGCCCGGACGCTCATGCCTGAGCAGAGCGGCGGAGCGGGGGAGAGGCGCGATCAGCCGACCGACCTCGGTTCCGCGCCCTACCCCCACCGGAGCCCCATCGGAGCCGCACTCGACAAAGGAAACAGGTCGATCGGCCCTTTGACGCCTCCCCCGAGTTCGAATTTGCACCACTGCCCTCGCACGGCAGAGGTCCGGGGTTCGAGTCCCCGCCGGTCCACGTCCCCATCAGGCAGGCCTGATGGGGGCCCCTCGCTGTTCTCACAGGGGCTCGCCGCCCCTCGCCGGCCCGGCGAAGCCGGGCTCGGCTCACCTCGCCTCGCGAACGAGCCGCTGGGAATCCCGGCTGGGTGCCGGTTGCGGACGGAGGATCGAGGCCGCCGGTCCACCAACTGCTGAGACCAGCCGATTTCAACTCAGCATCATCCCCCTGCGCCCTGGCCCCATCCGGGTGCCCACTCGACAAAGGAACATGGTGCTTGCGATGGGCTGGTAGCCGCAGGTCTGCCTTCCCAGGCAAGGGTCCCGCCGCCGAGGACATCGCCAGCGGGCTTTCCCGGGCTGAGGGTGACCACCCGGGCGGGGCGGCAGAGGCGGTGAGGGGTGTTCACGCCCCTTCGGTGTTGAGGTCCAGCTCGACGGGCGCCAGGGCCAGCGGGGGGCCACGGCGCTGGCCCTCGATTGGCCCTGTCGACGGGCGCCGGCTCACGGCCTCTGAACCCGGCGGTCGAGGGCCGTCTGTCACGCCCAATGCCCCGTGACGGAAGCCACTGGATCGTGTGATCGAGTCGCTGTGGACGAGGCCCACAGCGGCTGGCTATCATGCTGCGACGCATGCTGGGGATGAGCTGGTGGGTCCCGGTGCGAGATCCATATTTCGACGGTCCAACCCAGACGGGGGGATCCCGATGGCCACATAGCGGGACCGTCCGGCATTGCTGTGATACCGGCGTCGTCAGTCAGCTAAGTGGGTGAGACCACGGAGTGGCGGTGAGCGGGTCGTCGCGTGGAGTGAGCCATGGAGGTCACGCACTAGCTGCCTACCTGGGCATCGTCGTCGCCTGGGTTGGGACTATGGCTCCGATCGGTTACGCGTCCCGGTGCGGTTCGCCCACGGCTCTGGCGAGCGGTCTGTACTGGGGCGGCGTAGGGCTTACCATCGCTGCCTGCGTAGCCCTATGGCAGAGCGTCACTTGGCTGATTCGACTGGGACGCCACGGCTCGGCTCCTGTGCGATGGCTGTGTGCGGGAGTGGCGATGGCGGTTTTGGTGATCATGGTGGCCATGGTCGTCACCATGATTGGCTTGGCCGCGGTCGAGTACGGGCCTCTCAACTGTCCGAACTGACAGGACGTCAGTTGGACCCTTGACGGTCCTCCTGAATTCGGAACCTCACCACTGCCCTAGCGCTCGGCTTCCCTTTGGTCGGGGGAGCGGCGGTCGCCAGTCAGCGGCGGGGCGGCCGCCGTCACCCGCGGTGTCCGCTCTGCTCGGGTGCCCGTTACGAGGGACCGTTAACGAGAAGAGGGCGCCCCGAAGGGCGCCCTCTCCATCGACGCGACGGCCGCGCCTAGGTGGCCCGCCGTTGCCAGCGGGTCTTCTTGAGCATCTTCTTATGCTTGTGCTTGCGCATCTTCTTGCGCCGCTTCTTGATGACCGAGCCCACGAGAGCCTCTCCATGCGGGCGGCAGTTCAGCTGCCCATCCGGCAATGATTGATCCTATGTCAGCGGGGGCCGACTATACGCGCTCCTCGGGATCGCCCGCTTGTCGGCTTCCCACGCAGGGCCACTCGCCCCGGCTCCGGCTCAGGCCGGAGGGCCTCCCGCGCCGTTCCTGGAGGCGAGCGCCTCCCGCAAGCGGCTGGCGGTGACCTCCAGGTGCTCGGGCAGGACCTTGACGTCGGCCAGCACCGGCATGAAGTTGGTGTCGCTCCCCCAGCGGGGGACCACGTGGAGGTGCAGGTGATCCACGCTGGCGCCGGCCGCAGCCCCGAGGTTGAGTCCGACGTTGAACCCGCCGGGCTGCATGACGCTGGAGATCGCATCGAGGGCCCGCTGGGTCGCCTCCATGAGCGCCAGGCACTCCTCCGCGGTCAGGTCGCGCAGATCCGAGGCATGCCGTCGCGGCGCGACCATCACGTGCCCGCTGCTGTACGGGAAGCGGTTCATCAGGGTGAGCGTCCGCTCCGCCCTCTCGACCACCAGGCCGCCGTCCGCCCCTGATCCGGCGGCGGCGCAGATGAAGCAGCCCTCCGGTGCCGGGTCGGTGCCCGTCACGTATGCCATCCGCCAGGGCGCCCAGAGCTGCCGCATCCCGCGGACGTTACCCGATGGCACCCGGGAGACGGGTGGTGTGGCGGCCGGTGCGAGCCGGCTCCCCTCTCACGCGCCGGTGACGCCGCCGCAGGAACGGCTCGAAGAGATCAGACAGAGCGTTCGTATTCACGGTCTCACCCGAACCCCGTTACGAGCCTGTGGCCGGAAGCTCCGCCTCCCCGTGCCACCGGCCCCCCTAGCCTACATAGAGCCGTCTAGTGCATTTGAACTACTTGTAGGCGAGACCACCAGGCGGCGGAGGAACTCAGGTCATGGGCACTGGCAAGAAGAGCCGGCGATCCCTTCGAGTCGCCCTGGTGATGGGCGCCATGCTGGCGGGCACCGCGGTGGTCGGATGGGGCGGGTTGGCGGCGTGGAGTGCCTACACCGAGAACGCGGGCAACAGCGCGGCCGCCGGCACCCTCTCCCACGCCAACGGTATGACCTGCGTGTCGAGCCTGGGAGTGGTGCCCACCAGTGGCACCGGCTTCTGCACCGCCACCATCACCATCTCGGGGGTCGACCCGGCGAACTGGGCGAGCACGGTCAACACGATCAAGATCGCCAACACCGGCTCCCTGAAGAGCACCTTCACCCTCAGCATGGGGACGGCGCTTCAGGCCCCGATTGGCAGCCTCTGCGCCGACGTGACGCTGGGTGTCACCGATCTCAACATCGTCGCGCCCGACCTCGGCACCGTCTGGGCCCCCACCGCCCTGACCGGGACGTTCACCGCCACCAGCCTGTACAGCAACGCCGGGACGCCGAGCCTCAGCTGGACCGGGGGCGGGGTCGCCGGCACCTGGACGGGGGTGACCGCCAACACCTTCACCGTGACCGCGGCTCCGGGCGCCGGCTTCGCCACCCACTCCGCCGACGCCGGCACCAGCTGCACCTTCGGACTCCTCTTCAGCCAGACCGCCGCCTGATAGCGGCGACGCCTCGAGGGGTGGGGGATGGCCCGACCCGGGGCGGCGCTCCGAGCGGTGGGGGACGGCCCAGTTCCGGCGGCGCTCCGAGCGGGGGGGCCCGCGTGGCCGGTCGGCGGCCCGAGCCCGGCGACGCCCTGAGAGGGGGGGCAGCTGGCCCGTAGGCAGCCGGCTCGCCGAGGCGGCCATGGCTCATATAGGCGCCCCTGGTGGAGACGGGGAGGCTCGAACTCCCGACCTCTTGCATGCCATCTATGACCTCTGATTATTCGGCGATGGCATAGGAGCATTTGAATTCAAAGACAGCGCTTGCTTCCACATTGGAAGTCAGCCGTCCGTCTGACTGCGGCCTGGCGAATTGGTTCCGAAGGTGCCCGTGTGGCCAGCCGCTCCACCTATCAGCTACCGTCTCCGGCCATGCCAGCCCTCCCCCGCGTCACCGGCCGCGACGTCGTCCGAGCCCTCGGCCGGCTGGGCTGGGTGGTAGTGGCCCAGAGGGGGTCGCATGCCCAGCTCCGGCACCCGACCCGGGGCGGCCGCGTCACTGTGCCCCTCCACGCCGGCGAGACCCTGGGGCCCCGGCTGGTCGCCTCGATCCTGGCCCAGTCAGGCCTCACCGCCGATGAGCTCCGCGAGGCCCTGTGAGACGATGAGACCGATGCGCACCTACACCATCGTGGTCGAGCCCGAGGAGACCGGCGGTTTCATGGTCTCGGTGCCCGCCCTCCCCGGCTGCTTCACCCAGGGCCGCTCCCTCGAGGAGTGCCGGGAGCGCGCCGCGGAGGCGATCGCGGTGCACATCGCCGGGCTCGAGGCGGACGGGGAGGCGGTCCCTGACGAGGTGGGCACGCCGCAGCTCCTGAGGGTCACCGTCGCCGCCTGAGCGGCTGCGGGGGATGGCGCGGCTTGGGACGGACGCCGTCCCGCCGTCCCCGCGGGCCCCTCAGCCCGCCGGGGCGGCGGGGATGGTTGCCCGCCTCGGTGGGGCGCCGGCCCCCACCTGGTACTTGCTGGTGGCC
>PMYJ01000144.1:0-147 GCA_003170875.1 Candidatus Dormiibacterota bacterium
GCGATCTCGGCCTGGGCGAGGATCGGCCCCGCATCGACCTTGGGGACCGCCCGATGGAGGCTGATGCCGGTCAGCTCCGCCCCATCGGCGATGACCCAATAGACCGGTTCCGGCCCCCGGTAGTTGGGCAGCAGCGAGGGGTGGATG
>PMYJ01000144.1:283-2668 GCA_003170875.1 Candidatus Dormiibacterota bacterium
TGGGCGCCGGGGGAGGTGACGATCCCGCAGACGTGGACATCCAGCTGGAGCAGGCCGAGGAGGAACGCCAGCGAGTAGTCGGAGGGAAAGCCGACGAAGAGGATCCGCGGCCCCGAGCCGGCCTCGGCGTGGCGCGCCGGTGCCCGGGGGAGGTCGCGGTCGGGGGCAAAGCTCAGGCTGGGCCGCGCCAGCAGCTCCTCACGAACCGCATCCAGGTAGGGGGAGATCGTCGCCATATGGCCATTCTGGCGAGTCAGGTCGTGAGCAGCCCCTCGCGGCGGAGGGCGGCCAGTGCCTCCGCCACCGCCCGGGGGCGCGCGGCCGCCGGGACGCCGGCGACGGCCCCCTCCAGCTCGGCGGCACTCTGGTCGGGGCGGGCGAGCATGGCGCGGAGGACGGCGCCCCGGAGCTGACGCATGCTCCCCGGATAGGGCGCCTGCTTGCGGGATGGCGCCTCCACGCCGCCCGCGAGCCGGGCGCGCGAGGCGCAGCCCGGGGCCAGCGGGCAGCGTTCGCAGGCGGCGCTCCGCCGCCGGCAGAGCAGGGCGCCGACGTCGAAGAGCGCCAGGGTGTAGTCGCGCCAGGACATCCCGGCCGGGCGATGCGCTTCGAGCGCCGCGTCCAGGCGCGCGCCCGGGGCCGTCTCCACGCCGAGATAGCAGCGGGCGGCCACCCGCCCGAGATTGACGTCGCGGGCGGGCGCACCGGGGCGGTCGAAGGCGAGGCAGAGGAGCGCGCGGGCCGTGTAGGGCCCAACCCCTGGCAGACCCCGCAGCCCGGCCTCGTCCGCCGGCCAGCCGCTCGCCGCGATCACCGCCGCGCCGCGCCAGAGAGCGGCCGCGCGCCGCGGGTAGCCGAGGCCCTCCCATTCCCGGAGCACCTCGTCGAGGGAGGCTGCGGCGCAGCTCTCGGGGGTGGGCCAGCGCTCGAGGAAGCGGCTCCAGCGGGGGAGGACCCGGGTCACCGGGGTCTGCTGGAGCATCACCTCGCTCACCAGGACGGCCCAGGGGTCGCGGGTCCGGCGCCAGGGCAGGTCGTGACGGCCGGCGGACGCGTACCAGGCGGGGAGCCCAGTGGTCACGGCCGGCCGTGACCCGGGAGCGACGTGGCACACTCGCTGGCACACACCAGGAGGAGAGCATGGCGCGGCACACGGTCACCCTCATCCCCGGCGACGGCATCGGCTACGAGGTCAGCGCCGCGGCGCGCCGGGTCATCGACGCATCTGGGGCGGACATCGAGTGGGAGGTCCACGACGCCGGCCTCGACGTCATCGAGAAGTACGGCGAGCCGATGCCGCCCCACGTACTCGAGTCGATCCGCAAGAATCGGGTCGCCATCAAGGGACCCTTGACCACGCCGGTGGGGAAGGGCATGCGGAGCGTCAACGTCGCGCTGCGCCGGGACCTGGACCTCTACGCCCTGGTCCGCCCCTGCAAGTCGTACCCAGGTGTCCGCAGCCGCTACCAGGACATCGACCTGGTGATCGTCCGCGAGAACACCGAGGACCTCTACGCCGGGATCGAGTTCGAGGAGGGGGAGCCGGAGACCCTCAAGCTCATCGAGACCATCGGCGAGCTGGGCGGCCGGGCCATCCGGCCCGACTCCGGCATCAGCATCAAGCCGATCTCCGTCTTCGGCACCCGGCGCGTCTTCCGCTTCGCGTTCACCTGGGCCAGAGCCAACGGTCGGCACAAGATCACGGCCGTCCACAAGGCCAACATCATGAAGTACACGGACGGTCTCTGGCTCCGGGTTGCCCGGGAGGTCGCCCAGGAGTTCCCCGACCTGGAGTTCGAGGATCGGATCGTCGACAACATGTGCATGCAGCTGGTCCAGAAGCCGGAGCTGTACGACGTCATGGTGATGCCCAACCTCTATGGAGACATCCTGAGCGACCTCTGTGCCGGGCTGATCGGCGGGCTGGGGCTCGCCCCCGGGGCCAACATGGGCGACGAGATCGCCGTCTTTGAGGCCACCCACGGATCCGCCCCCCGGTACGCCGGCAAGAACGTGGCCAACCCCATGGCGATGATGTTCAGCGGCGTCCTGATGCTCCGTTACCTGGGTGAGACCGAGGCCGCCGAGCGGCTGGAGCGCGGCCTGGCCGCGGTCATCGCCCGCGGAGAATCGGTCACCTATGACATGAAGGCGCAGCGCGACGACCCCACCGCGGTGGGCACGTCCCAGGTGGCGGACGCGGTCATCGCCGAGATGGAGCAGCCCCGGGTCTCGGCGTAGGGGGAGAGGGGCGCGCTACCGCCATGCCCGACATCAGGGCAGGAGCTCCTCGCGGTAGGAGGTGACCCGGAGCCGGGGCTCAGCGACGGCCCGTTCCCCGGTCGCCGCCTCGTTGAAGGCGGCGGCGAGCCCGTCGCGCTGGAA
>PMYJ01000144.1:2707-3551 GCA_003170875.1 Candidatus Dormiibacterota bacterium
GCCTCGGGGGTGCCGGCCAGGAGGTCGGAGCCCGACGGTCCGCGCGGTCGCGGGGTCGTGTCCATGTGGGTGCGATCGTGGCACGTCAGCGGGAGGGTGCGGTCCGCTGCCGGGCCGCCGCCGCGGTCCCGTCGCCGTCCGCGCCGCCTCCCCGGCGCGCCCGGTGGCGCTCCGGCCAGAAGGGCAGGTCGAGGATGAGGATGGAGACGAGCGCCACCCCGGTGGCGCCGACCAGGTACCACGGCCACGGCCCGAGCAGGGCGAGAAGCCCCGGCGGGTGCTGGGTGTGCAGGTAGTCGTAGTCGCCACCGGTCACGAGGTCCACCACCCCGACCAGGGCGAGGAAGACCACGGTGACGGCGATCACCCGGAGCGCGGCGCGGGGGCGGGGATGGAGACCGAGCCCCACCACCAGCCAGCAGGCGGCCAGCAGCACCCCGATGTGATCGACGTAGAACTCGAGCCAGTCGTAGGAGGGGAAGAAGATCGGATGGTCGGGAGTGAGCAGCCCCTGGAGCGTGGCGGCGAGGCCCCAGAACCAGGTGATCTCGATCAGGATCGGCCGCCGTGTGACCAGGGCCACGCCGCCGACGAAGGCCGCCACGTCGCAGATGTAGAGGGGGAGGCTGAATCCGACCGTCCAGGTGTGGGCGACGTAGGGCTCGCCCAGCCCGCCCCGCCATTGAACGATCTGATAGGCGATCTCGTTGGTGATAAGCAGGAATGCGAGTACCCAGGAGGCCACCGTGACCCAGTGCCCCCGACGTAGCCGCACCAGCGGGACCAGGCCGCCGATCCCCGCCACCGTGACGGCCAGGGCAAGGAGGTGGCCGGGAGCGACCGA
>PMYJ01000076.1:0-1092 GCA_003170875.1 Candidatus Dormiibacterota bacterium
CTGGTGGAGGGCCGGGCCGGTCCCGCCAAGTCCGAGAGCGACCCGTCATGCGGTGTGCCCGGCGACGGCTGAGAGCTCGGCGAACTCCTTGTCGGTCAGTTCGATGCTGGCGCCAAGCATGTTGTCCTCCAAGTGCGCGACCGATGACGTGCCAGGGATCGGAAGCATCACACGCGAGCGCTTGAGCAGCCATGCGAGCGCTAGCTGGGCTGGCGTCGCGTCGTGCTTTCTTGCCAGCTCGGCCAGAGGGCTACCCTCACTGGCCAGCGAACCCGTGGCCAGTGGACGGTACGGGATGAACGCGATGCCGTGCCCCGTCGAGTAGTCGAGCACGGGTTCGGCGGAGCGGTCGGCCAAGTTGAACTGGTTCTGCACTGAGACTATGGTCACTAGCTCCTGCGCTGCCCTCAGCTGGTCGACCGACACCCCGGAGAGCCCAATGTGGTGGACCTTGCCTTCCCCCTGCAGCCTTTTCAACTCGCCGATCTGCTCTTCTAACGGGACTTTGGGGTCGATGCGGTGCAACTGGAACAGGTCAATGCGATCCAGCTTCATGCGCCGGAGGCTCATCTCTGCTTCCTGGCGCAGGTACTCGGGCCGGCCGACCGGCGGCCACTCGCTTGGACCCGAGCGAGTGATGGGGCCGAAGCGGGTGAGCCCTGCCTTCGTGGCGATCACGAGGCCCTCGAGGTAAGGGTGGAGCGCCTCGCAGATCAGCTCCTCGGCAACATAGGGACCGTAGGAGTCGGCGGTGTCGACGAAGTTCACCCCCAGCTCGATCGCGCGCCGCAGCACGCGGATCGCTTCGTCGTGATCCCGCGGTGGGCCCCACACGCCCGGTCCCGGGAGTTGCATGGTCCCAAAACCGAGACGGTTGACTGTGAGATCACCTCCGAGATCGAACGTTCCTGCTCGCTGCGCGGGGAAAGATTGAGTGTTCATGTCTCTGGTCCTTTCGATAGACGGCACCGGGAACCAATTCGTGCATTCTCGTCACGCCGCCGCGGCGTGGCTGGTCACCTCCAGGGAGCCGCGGCCGCAGCGGGCACAGAAGGCTTGGAAGCGGCTCAACTCCCCGGTGTAAGCGGCGAC
>PMYJ01000076.1:1147-2312 GCA_003170875.1 Candidatus Dormiibacterota bacterium
AACTCGGGCGAGTCGAACCGACGCTCGAGCCGCTCTTCGAGCTGCGGACCCGCTGACATCAGGGGATAGGAATTCCATAGACGGCGTAAACACCTTCGCGACCGGGAATCCTAACCTGCACGGTCAGAGGATCGTAGCCCGCTGTCGCAATGATGGACAACATCTCGCGCACCCCACGCTGGAAGAGTGGTGGCCACACCCTTTCAACGAAAGCCTGCTGAGGACGCTTGTTGAGCATATTACCGACTAGGATCATGCCTCCCGCTCGCACTATGTCCCGCACGTCGGAAAGAAGTCTCTGGATGGGTCGGTGCCTCACCAACCCTGTCTTCCTATCCCTCAATTCAGCCGGTACCCAATCCACTAGCCCTAGCAGATCGACCAGGTCTACGCTTTCGGGCTGTATGTATCTCGTCAGTCGATGTCTAAACAGATCCTTGTGATAGAGGATAACGCGATCCTCGACGCCCCTGTTTCGTGCCAGAGATACTGCAGCGGCGAGAGCCATTTCGTCGCTATCAACGAGGAGGATCGTCGAGATAGGCGTGCCACTCTGATCGAGCGATCTGGCCATTTCGTATAGAGGATTAGCAGCGCCGCAGGTCAGGCTAGCGCTCACCATCCCCCTCTTCGCAGAGTGTCCAAGTCTTGATGATATACGCTCACGCGCCATGTCTATGGCTGTATCAGCTCGGGTTTGGACGGCGCGAGAGTCGATGACGCCAACCAGGAAGTCTCGTGAGCTTGGAAACGCATCAGTGTGGTCTGCCATCGGTGTGGATGTGTACGCAACGTACTTATCAAGAGTGCTCTGGGCCTCCTGCTCTCCACGCCTGCTTCTCAGTCGCTCCACGGCACTCAGACCATCAATTATGGGCTCATGAAAGACAGACGGGTCTAGCCCATCGGCTAAAGTGGTGGCTGTGCCGGCGGTGTAAAGAGTTTGAAGAGCTAGCGCGTGCTTGGCGAGTCGAAACCAAGTCGCGCCCGCGGGGTGTAGGGAGGGCTCAAAGAGTATGTCGGTGCAGTCTGGGAGCTTACTGAGCTGAGCAATCTCCTCATCAACAGCTGCTTGGACCTGGGTGGATAGCTCATGACGGGGCGGCGTGTCAACAATCGTTATGTCGTAACCTTCGTGCTGAAGCGTCTGAACCTCATGCTGTAT
>PMYJ01000076.1:2395-2522 GCA_003170875.1 Candidatus Dormiibacterota bacterium
TGATGCCCTCGTCACGAAGGGCAACGAGCTTCCTCAGTTCATCAGCGTTGCCCTCAGTCATCGCGCAGCCCCTTAGGTGCGGCGAGCCTCTACCGCTGACCGGCGAGTCTAGCAAGGAGCCGATCGC
>PMYJ01000076.1:2560-6751 GCA_003170875.1 Candidatus Dormiibacterota bacterium
GTGCTGGTCGGCCCTGACGACGTCAGACCAACGACCTTCGACGCGACGATTGGGTCCCAAGAGAACAGGGACATTTCGCTGGGGAGCGGGGAGATTGGGGAGTAGCGGAGAGGCCGAGCGCTCTGGTGTTGTACCGGGGCGACGGCGCGCTGGAAGGCGCGCAGGAGGTCGCGGTNNCTCAGTTCCCCGGGGTAAGCGGCGACCGTCGTCAGGCTGGCGCGGCGGTCCAGCTCCAGCCACTGGAGGAACTCGGTGACCGCCTCGGCGAGCGGGACAGAGGATGCGGGAGGCTCGGCCACCCCAGGGTGCTGTCACCGTCACTGGAGCAAAGCGCCCAAACCACTTAGCCATCCAGGGATGAGATCGTCCGACCCTGCACGAGGTCCGCGATCTCTGCGTACCGCTCGGCCTCTAAAATACAGGTCCCCAGACGACCCGAGACCAAGGACCTCTGCTCATGCGGAAGCTGATTGCGTGTGTGTTCTTTTACTCGCTCGACGGCCTTCTCGCCGACGAGGGCACCGAGTACTAGCGGTTCTGCTTCGGCCTGCCCGACGACCCGGCGGAAAAGGAGCAATCACTCGACCGTTACCAGAGCGCATACGCGCACATCATGGGCGGCGCCGCCTACGAGTCCATGGCCGCTGTCCTCCCGACGGCCACCGACCATCCCGTCGCCTACATCCTGAACCCCGCGCGCAAGGTCGTCTTCTCCCGCACGCTGAAGACTGCCGACTGGGCCAACACCGCCATCGCCGCTGGTGACACGGCAGAGGAGATCGACAAGCTAAGGCGAGGCGGCGACGGCCACATCGTCGTCTGGGGCGGCGTCAGCTTCTGGCGGTGACTCATGCGGCTCGACCTGATCGACGAGTTTCACGTGGACTTGTTTCCCTGCGTGGCGGGCGAGGGCACCCGGCTGTTCGACGACGACCCCAAGTCCTACCAGCTCGAGCTGGTCTCCAGCACCGCGTGGAGCAACGGGATGGTCGGGCTGCACTACCGGCGGCACCGCTAAAGCATCGATAAGATTCAGCCTCTCCTGGACGGGGTGGCTCCTCAACACTGGGCCAGGCGATGGCGCTGTCACTCGCACTTGTTCAGGCCAGCACGCGAAGGGGAGAGAGCGCAGCCGGGCCTCGTTCGTGCTATGAAATGGGAAGCATCCTCGATGTTATATCCGGAGAACACGGTGTACTTCTTCGTCAAGACCAACAACCCTCGCCCGACGTTCCATCTCGACATTAATGCTGATGAACGGGGGATTATGAACAGACACGTCGAGTACTGGACCGAGTTGGCCCGGCAAGGTATCTCAGTCGTCTTTGGGCCGGTCGCGGATCCGCACGGCTTCTACGGTATCGGGGTCTACAAAGTCGAGGATGAAGCCCAGATGCAGCGGCTTCTTGACGAGGATCCTGCCAAGGGGCTGCTCGTTTACGAGGCAACGCCGATGGCTAACGCCGTGGTCGGGCATTCGGTGCGCTACCCCGATCTCCCGTGAGGGCTGACGTCTCGTGGCCCAGTGGCGAGTGCGGCGGCGTCAAGCGACGTTCCCCAACACTGGGCCACCCCACCATGTCACTTTCACCCCTGAGGCGCCTAAACCATTCGGCCACGCTTCCGAACACTCGTTCGGCCTTCGCGGCTGGAAAGGCGAGATCAGCACGGGGCACCCAGTGTCCGACTTACCCGGCCATCTGTTGGCGGCCCCTGACTCGACAGCGCTCGACTGAAGGTCAGAGCTCGAGGATAAGCGGCAAGCTCCGGGGGGATGCTAGCCTGGGCTGAGGATGCCCGATCTGCTTGCGCGGTGGCGTCGACTTCCGCGTTCCGGGGCGCGAACCGGTCACGCGTCCCCGGTGTCGCAGCCCCTTGCGGTCCTGCGTCTCCTGGTGGCAGAGCTCGGCGACGCCGAGGGGCAGATCGACGAAGCGCTCGGAAGGACACGGCTGCCCGAGAAGCTGCTCCGGACCAGGGCGTGGGACAGGAACAGGGCGCAGCTGCAGTCCACGCCGGGCATGGAGCGCCTCTGCGCCGATCTCGAGACCGCCTACGCGGAGGTCTGGCGAATCACGCAGATCCGCACCGGCCGCCTTTGGCACAATTACCGCACGCTGCCGGGGGATCGGGTAGAGGATGCGCTGGCCCGTATTCGCTACGCCCTCGACGCGCTCGAGGTGACCATCGAGATGCTGAGCAGGTGGGAGCGCCCCACCGTGCTCTGACCTGGAATCGGTGAGTAGAGGGTGGGAGCCGGTGCGGAGACGGAGGTGGTCGAGGGTGGTGAGGTGACCGGATAAGCCTCCGGCACCTACGTCACGCGGGGCAGTCGGAACAGCGCGGGTATAGATGCCGCCCCTGCTCAAGCGACGTCTCCCAACACTGGGCCAGGCGAGGGTGCGGTTACCCCCGTCGGTTGAGGCGACTACCCGAAGGGCCAGCGGCGTTGCGCTTGGGGGCGTCGCGATGAGGCGGGCAACCGTCCGCTCCGGTCAGGGAGGTGGACAACCGTCCTCTCCGGCTCACTCCGCGGCGGCGGCGATCGTCCTGCGGATGAGCGGCATCGGCTGCTGGGGGGTGGGCATCAGGTCCTCGCCGCAGATCGCCGCGAGCAGCACGCTGATCTCGGACCCCTTGGTGACGAAGGCGGAGATGCCGGCCGCCGCGATCGTCCGGGTCACCAGCGCGTCGTCGAAGGAGGAGAAGGCGACGAGACGGATGTCCGGACAGACTTCGCGCAGACCGCGTGCGGCCGCCCAGCCGCCCCCATCCGGCATGTGGACGTCGATAACCGCCACGTCGGGCTGCATGCCCCGGGCCAGGCGGATCGCGTCGGGAACGCGGCTTGCGGTGCCGATGACGACCAGGGTGTCGTCGCTCTCGATGAGGGCCCTCAGGGCCTCCAGCATCACCGTGTGGTCGTCGAGGAGGAGCACGGTCAGAGTGCCCGGATGCTTCCGGGAATGCTGTCCCGCGTGTGCGGTCTCACTCCGATCGGTCACAGATGCGCTCCTGTCTGGTGGGTGGCCGTCTGGAGTATGACGCCGCCACAGCCACTCCGCGACAGTCGGCTGCGCCCTGTGACAGTGATCCAGATTCACTACCCGGCGCCGCGCCGCCGCTCGGCTGACCCGGGCTGATGGGAGGGCGGAGTCGCTCGCCCGACGGGAGCTCAAGCCTCCCCTGCGTCGCGAACCGCCGCGTGGCGGGAGTAGCGTGGATGGCGCATGAAGCTGGGATTGCTCCTCGGTTTCTGGGGCGAGGCCGGCCCGCCGCCCCGGCTGCTGGAGACGGTGCGCGAGGCGGAGACGCTCGGCTACGAGTCGGTGTGGACCTCCGAGGCATTCGGCTCCGACGCCCTGACCCCGCTCGCCTGGGTCGGTGCCCACACCGAGAGGATGCGGCTCGGGACCTCGATCATGCAGATGGCTGCGCGGGCTCCCGCGGCGACGGCGATGGCGGCTCTCAGCCTCGATCACCTCTCCGGCGGGCGCTTTGTCCTCGGGCTCGGCGTGTCCGGCCCCGAGCTCGTGGAGGGCTGGTACGGGCAGCCCTTCGACCCGCCTCTGGGGCGGACCCGCGACTACGTGGAGATCGTCCGCCGCGTGCTCCGTCGACGCGAGCCGGTCGAATACCAGGGCCGCCACCTGTCACTCCCCTTGCCGGGGGGCTCCGGACTGGGCCGTCCCTTCCTCTCGATGGTGAGACCGCTTCGTCCCGACCTCCCCATCCTGCTGGCCGCCGAGGGCCCGAGGAACGTCGCCCTCGCCCGCGAGATCGCGGACGGCTGGATCGCCACCTACTACTCCCCGTACCGTGACGCGCACTACCGCGCGGCCCTGGCGGAGGGGGCGGCTCGCGCGGGTGCGCGGGCCACCGCGGAGGGCTTCGAGATCGTCGCCACCGTGCCGCTCATCGTCGATGACGACGTCGAGGCCGCCGCCGACCGGCTGCGCGGTCTCTTCGCACGCTTCATCGGAGGGATGGGTCCGCGCGGGCGCAACTTCCACTACGACGCCTTCGTGCGCATGGGCTACGAGGAGATCGCCACCCGGGTGCGCGACCTCTGGCTGGAGGGGCGCGCGGAGGAGTCGGCGGCGGCGATCCCCACCGCGACGATCGAGCAGGTCGCCCTCATCGGGCCGGCGCCCAAGATCCGGGACGAGCTCGTCGAATGGAGGCGGTCCC
>PMYJ01000063.1 GCA_003170875.1 Candidatus Dormiibacterota bacterium
CACCTCCCGCCGCATCGCGCCCCAGAGGCCTTCCTACGGCCACGCGATTGCTCGCTTCGCGCCATGGGCGGCGTTCTGCCACCACGGAGGTTGACTTAGGGCTACTCATGCGGGCTCAGCCGAGGTCTCGGCAGCCGCCTCCTGGGCCACCGTCTCCGAGAAAGTACTCCCGCTCAGTGCGATCGTGGACATGGTCACCTCGACTGTGTATCCCCACGGTTATGTTCACCAACCCCCAGTATACCCCCAGGGGTATTCAGAAGTAGCCCTGATCACCGGGGCCGGGGGTGTCCTCGGCCCTCCGAGGCTGTCCAACGCCCCTCCTGGATTCTCAGGTCGCACAATGAGCAGGCCCCGTGAGCGACGACGAACGCCCCCTGCAGCCCGCCACCAGGGTTCCGCTGCGCACCATCGCCCGCGAGTGGACCCGCCTCGGCTGCATAGGTTTCGGGGGCCCGCCAACCCACATCGCCCTGCTTCGACGGATGTGCGTCGACGACCGGCGATGGATCGAGGCCAGGGAGTTCGAAGACGGGATCGCCGCCACCAACCTGCTGCCCGGTCCTGCTTCGACGCAGCTGGCGATCTTCTGCGCCTGGCGCCTGCGGGGGGTGGTCGGCGGCGTGCTGGGCGGGGTGTGCTTCATCGTCCCGGGGCTGGTTCTCATCCTTGCCCTCTCGGCGGTCTTCCTCGCCAGTCGCCCACCCGACTGGGTGATCGGCGCGGCGGCCGGTGCGGGAGCTGCCGTGCCCGCCGTGGCTCTGCACGCCGCATCGGGCCTGGTCCCGGCCAGCTGGAAGCGTAGTGGCCCCCAGAAGGCCCAGCGCGTCCGTTGGGGCCTCTACGCCCTGGTGGGAGGCACCGCCGCAGCCACGATCGGCCCGTATCTGGTGGTGGTGCTTCTGGCCTGTGGCCTGATCGAGATTGCCGTTCGCCAGGCGACGCCGCCCCGGACTTCGGGATCAGCCGCAGCGCTCATCCCCGCCGTCGTCGTTCACACGGCCGCCATCGGCGTGCTTGGCGCCCTGACTTGGGTCGCGTTCAAGGTGGGCGCTCTCTCGTACGGAGGCGGGTTCGTCATCGTCCCGCTGATGCAGCACGACGCGGTGACCACGTACCACTGGATGACCGGGGCCCAATTCCTCAACGCCGTCGCCCTGGGCCAGCTCACCCCGGGCCCCGTCGTCCAGACGGTGGCCGTCGTCGGCTATGCGGCGGCGGGAGTCGGAGGCGGGTTGCTCGCAGCTCTCATCGCCTTCGCCCCATCGTTCGCCTTCGTGCTCGCCGGGGGACCACGTTTCGATCAGATCCGAGCGAACCGGTCCATCCAGTCGTTCCTCACCGGAGCTGGGCCAGCCGTCATCGGGGCCATCGCCGGATCGGCCATCCCCCTCGGCCTCGCGCTTCAGCGGCTGTGGCAGATCCCGGTGCTCGCCGGAGCGGTCCTCTGGCTATTCGCCGCCCGCCGTGGCGTCGTGAGCGGGCTCCTCATCGCCGGGGTGATCGGAGTCGCCCTAGCGCTGGCCGGCGTGCCCATCTGAGGACATCGCCCGTCGTGGGCCGTCGGAGAGACGGGCCGGCACGGCAGATCACGGTCCGGCGAGCTTGATCACCCCCGCCCCCACGATGGTGGCGCAGCCACCGACGCTGACCTCCACAATCTGACCCCCCTCCTTCCGCGCTGTCGCGTGCAGGAGGCTCGGACGCCCCATGGCCACGCCCTGATCTATCTGAAGGTCCCACTCGCCGTCCGAGACCGGTGAGCGCTGGGCGAGGCCGCCCACCAGACCGGCACACGCCGAGCCGGTGGCCGCGTCCTCTTCGACCTCGACGGACGGCGCGAAGCCCCGCGCGTAGAGGTGAGCACCCTCGTCAGGTTCGCGGGAGAAGAGGTACAGGTTGGCCGCCCATCCCCGGGCGACCCCGGAGGCCCACGCCGCCTTGTCCAGTGCGGCGCGGTCCACGGTGGCGGCGTTGCGAACCCGCACGAAGCAGAAGCGCAGCCCGATGCCCCCATACCAGCATTCGGCAACGTCGGCCTCGGTGAGTGAGAGGGCCGCGGCGACGGCATCCACCGGCGGCGGCTCCGCAGCGACTTCGCATCGGGGTGTTGAGAGGCGAAGGTGGATGCTCTCGCCGCTGATGTCGACCGTGACGGGGCCGATGCCCTCTTCGAAGACGAATCTCCCGAAGGCCGCGCCCCCGTCCGGTTCAAGACTGGCGAGAACGGCCCCCGTACCGACGGTGGGGTGCCCGGCGAATGGCACCTCCCCGCCCGGAGTGAAGATCCGCACCCGGCACGTGTGAGATGGATCGGTGGGAGGCAGGACGAAGGCGGTCTCGGAGAAGTTGAACTCCCGAGCCAGCTGCTGCATCAGATCGTCGCTCAGCCCTTCAGCCCGGGGGATCACCGCGAGCTGGTTGCCGCCGAAGGGCCTATCCGAGAACACGTCAACCAGAACGAAGTCAATCTCCATCATTCAGCCTCCTACCGGACGTGATCACCACCTTGCCTCGAGCGTGCTTCCCCGAAAGATACCGGATCGCTTCCCCGACCTCACTCCGGCGGTAACGCCTGTCGATGTCCGGCACCACCCTGCCGGCCCGCAGAAGATCCCAGGGCAAGAGCTATCGGATGCACGACCGGCAGCAGCGACGCGCACCGAATGACTTGACCAACGAACCCAACTAACGCCACCATGACCACGCTCCTCAGGTGGGCGGCGTGCCTTTCGACCCCCACCGAGAGGGGTGGTCGCACCGGTTGCCGTGTCGGTGCTGGGACCCGCGAAGGCCACCAGCCTTGCTCGCTCGCGGTCTGAAGGGGGCGATCTCGAGCGCGAGAGGCGGAGGGAGCTCTCGCCACCAAACCCTGAGCGGGTAGCGCCTCCAGCATCTCTGGACGGGGCGGCCTACAATTTCCCCGTGGTGGGTCCGTTCGCCGCGGGAGGTGTGGCGCAGCGCGGCCGGAGTCGCCCTGGCGAACTTAGGTTCGCTCGGCGGCTTCTTGGGTTGGTGGGCGCCCTCCTCCTGGCCGGGGGAGTTGTCGGCGCCGTCCTCGCCGCCCCCAGCGGAGCCAGCGCGACCGCAGCGGCGGAGGGCGCCGCCGAAAACGTCGCGGTCGCCGCCGCGAGCCGACTCTCCGCATGGACCTCTGAGGTGAGCAACGAGCTGGACACCTTTGCCGCCGCCATCGTCAGCGAGCCCGGCGACACCCTCCCCGAGTTGGCCGGGAGCTTCCAGACCCTCCTGACCGGCACCAGCGACTTTCGCCTCATCGAGCTCACCGACCTCTCCGGCCAGGTGATTGCGGCCAGCAACGGTGGCGGCCCCAACCTGGTCGGAGCCAGCTGGCTCTCCGAGCTGAGCGCCACGCCCCTGCTGACGCCGATAAGCAGAGATGGCACCACGCTGCAGTGGTTCGTCGCCCGACTGGCCACGACCGGGCGCTACAGCGGCGCGCTGGTGGCGCAGATCCAGACCAGCCAGATGGCGAATGTGCTGAGCGGGGCGGACATCAGCTCGGCGGCAGCAGGGGAGCTCCAAGCGGTGCTTCCGGGGGGGGTTCTTCTCTTCAGCTCTTCCATGACGACGACGCTCCACGCCGGTCTTACCGACGCAGCGATGATCACCGACGGATCGCTCAGTCAGCGGGTCAGTTCGCCGGCCGTCACCGCTGCGCTCGCCGGCGACACGGGAGGGACCAGCTACGACGCGAAAGGCATCGATACCGTCGCCGGCTACACCACCGTCCAGCTGCCGGGATGGGTGATGGGGATCGTGACTACTGAGAGGGCAAATGGCGTGCTCGCCGCGACGCCCGGTCTCTTGAGCTCGCCCTGGCTCCTGCCGACCGTCGCCGCTCTCGCCGGGATGGCTCTGTTTTGGCTGCTCGCGCTGACCGCGCCCACCGGTTCGCTCGATGTGTTAACCGGATGGCTTCGGTCCGCCGGGCCATGGCTGGCCCTCCTCCCGCGGCGGCACCTCCGCCCTGCGACGCAGCCGCTGAGCGGTGGCACCTGGGAGACGCCAGACCTGCCGCAGGCCCCCACCGGAGAGGAGACGACGGTTGGGCACCGCGGCCCCGCCTCAACCGGCCGCCACCGCCCCACGCGGCGGCGGCTGCGCGGCCGCTACGAGATCCTCGACGTGACCGGCAGCGGCGGGGAGGGTCAGGTGCTGCGCGCCCTCGACCAGCTTCATTCGCGACAGGTGGCGATCAAGGTCCGGCGCCTCGACGCCGGTGACCTGGCCCGCAGAGACGAGATCCTCAACGAGGCCAGCGTCCTCCTGAGGATGACGCCTCATCCCCACGCCAGCGTCGTTCGCGAGGACTTCATCATCGGCGACCGCTACTACCTGGTCATGGACTGGATCGAGGGAACCCCCCTCAACCGCCTGCTCGCCGAGCGAGGCACCCCCGGGCTCCCGTTGGGTACGGTGCTCGGCTGGATGGGGCAGGTGGCAGAGGTCCTCGACCACCTTCACAGTCAGACGCCCATGATAGTCCACGGCGACGTGAAACCCAGCAACGTCATCGTCACCTCGATCTGGGATGCCAGCGCGATCCTGGTCGATTTCGGGGTCGCGCGGCGGCGCGAGAATCCTACGGATTCCATCGCTAGCCTCGATGCCCGCGGAGTTGTGGGCAGTCCCGGGTACATGGCTCCCGAGATGCAGGCCGGCTCCTCGGCGACTCCGGCCGCCGACATCTTCGGCCTCGCCGCAACCACCTTCGCGCTGCTGGTGGGACACACTCCGGTGGTGGGCCAACCCCCCAACTGGGAGACTATCGATCCGAGGGCCGCCCCGTTGCTCAAGGCCGCGTTCAAGACCGGTTTGGCGTTCGATCCGAGTCGGCGCCCGCACTCCGCGGGCTCGTTTATCGCCTCGCTGCGGCTGGCGGCGTGGCCACCCGATCCCCCGCGGCGCGCGGCCACCGCTAAGAGGTAAGGGCAGAGACAGCATCCGGAGCTGCCCGCGCTCGACGGCGTGCGGAGATCATGGCGGATCCGCGGAGATCATCTCGGAGATGACCACCGCGCCGCGGCGGAAGGCTTCATTGGCGAGGAGGACCCGACGCCGTTCCCCGCCCTCGGGGATGCCAAACTTGGTGTACATGTTGCCCAGATGGTGCTTCACTGCGGTCTCGGTGACGCGGAGGCTGGTGGCCATCTGGCGGACGGACGCCGGTTCAGTGAACATGTCACCGAGGGCGACGGGCCGGCAGAGCGCCTGGAGCACGGCTCGCTCCCGCCGAGTGAGGAGCGGAGCCCGGCTGACCGATCTTGTCGCGGTGTGGCTTCCGGCGACGTCTTCTGCCCGAAAGAAGATTCGGACGCCGCCGATCTGAATCTCGTCATCCGGGCGGAGCATCCTCTCTCCGAGGACCCGCTCCCCATTAACGTGTGTGCCGTTGCGGCTGCCCAGGTCACGGACGCTCCATCCCGATGCCACGTTCTCGATCACCGCGTGCAGGCGGGACACGTCGGTGTCGTCAGGCAGCCTGAGAACTGTGTTCGGACCGCGTCCGATGGTCACTGGTGGCCCGACGAGGGGGGCCACTCCGCGCCCTGACCGCCTCCAGATCTCCAGGTACGGCTCCACAACCTCACACCACCCGGATCCCGCGCCGCGGCGGGGCCTAAGGTCAACCTACATGGGGCATCATGCCTGACTCGCACGGTCTGCCACAGCTCCGGGCAGGCCCAACGTGGACGTCCGGCTCATCCTCCGTTCGGGGGACAGGGCTTTCTCCCCTTTGCGCCAATAGACGGTGCGGCACAGAGGGAGGAGCCTTGTCGAGTGCTGAGCGATCCTCTCGACGTGTTTGCCGACACGGATGGCGACGCCGACCTCTGGCGTGCCGTCGCCGACCTTGCCTCCCGCCTCCCCGATGAGCTGCGCGGCCTCGCCTTCCTCGCCTACAACTACGCGTGGGCTTGGCAGCCCGGGGTGGCTGAGCTCTTCGCCACCGTCGACCCCGGCCGCTGGGAGCTCTGCGAACAGAACCCCGTGCGCCTGCTCCAGGAGGCGCCGCGTGCTGTTCTGCTGCGCGCCGCCCAGCGGGATGGCTTCGCCGCGGAGGTACAGCGGGCCGCCGCGGCGCTCGTGGACTACCTCTCCCCCACAGCCGGCTCTGGGCATCTCGGTGGTGACCCGCTGGTCGCCTTCTTCTGTGCCGAGTTCGGGGTGCATCACTCACTACCGCTGTACGCCGGCGGTCTTGGAGTGCTCGCCGGTGATGTCCTCAAGGAGGCCTCCGACCAGCGTATGCCCATGGTCGGGGTCGGTCTCCTCTACCGTCAGGGATACTGTCGCCAGCGAATCGACGCCAGTGGGTGGCAGCAGGAGTACTGGGTCGACATCGATCCGGGGCGCCTCCCCGCGGTCCTCGTCACTCAACGAGAGAGCCCATTGAGGGTGTCGGTGCCGATCGGCACGCGCGAGGTCGGAGCCCAGGTCTGGCGGGTCGACGTCGGCCGGACACCCCTCTACCTCCTCGATCCCGACATCCCCGACAACCATCCCGCCGACAGGTTGCTGGCCCGCCGACTGTACGTCGGCGACCGCCGTGTCCGGCTGGCACAGTACGCTCTACTCGGCATCGGCGGGCTGCGCGCGTTGCGGGCACTGGGTGTCGAGCCGACCGTGCTACACCTCAATGAGGGGCACCCCGCCCTCGCCGCAGTGGAGTGGTCATGCACCGCCATGGCCCTCGGCGCGTCCCCCGAGCGAGCACTTCAGATGGGATCGGAGCGGACGGTGTTCACCACCCACACCCCTGTGGCCGACGGCAACGACCTGTTCACGCCCGACGAGATTGAGGATGTCCTCGGTTCCTACCTGGACCAATCAGGGCTGAGCCGCCACCGCGTCCTCGCGCTGGGCCACGTCGACACCGACCACGAGGCGAGCTTCGCCGTGACCGCCCTGGCGCTGCGCACCAGCACCAGAGCCAACGGGGTGAGCCGTCGCCATGGCGAGGTCGCCCGGCAGATGTGGAGCGGGCTCGGCCGGATCGACGCACACCCGGCCGCACCCATCGAGTACGTCACCAACGGCGTCCATCTGCCGACCTGGATGTCGCCGGAAATGCAGGCCCTGCTCAACAGGTACCTGCCCCGGGACTGGTTCTCCGAAGCCGCCAACCCAGCAGTGTGGGAGGCGATCGAGGCCGTACCCGACGGCGAGCTGTGGGAGGTGCGCAACCAGCTACGCCGCCGTCTGATCGAAGAGGTCCGGTATCGCACGGCCGGCGAGCGGTTCGGCCGGGGAATGTCACTGGCCGACGCGGAGCGTGCCGCTGGCGTGCTCGACGAGAACGCCCTGGTGGTCGGATTCGCCCGCCGCCTCGCCTCTTACAAGCGCACGGGTCTGATCTTCCAGGACAGCGACCGGCTCGCTCGCATCCTCGAGCCGCCGAACCCCGTCCAGGTCGTGGTTGCCGGCAAGGCTCACCCCGACGACCAGGCCGGCAAGCAGCTCGGCCAGGTCGTCTTCAACGCCGAGGAGGAGCATCGTGGCCGGGTCGCCTTCCTCAGCGACTACGCGATGGGACTGGCCTCGATCCTTGTTGCTGGCGCTGACGTCTGGATCAACGTACCCCGACCTCCCATGGAGGCCAGCGGAACCAGCGGGATGAAGGTCGCCCTGAACGGAGGGCTGAATCTCTCGGTGCTCGATGGCTGGTGGGCCGAGGCCTTCGACGACCGCAATGGATGGTCGGTCGCAAGCCACCCGGGCACGGTGCCCGACGGCGGGGAAGAACCTTCGACAGCAAGCGGCGACGACCTCGACGCCACCGACCTCTACCGCCTGCTCGACTCCGAGGTGATCCCGCTCTTCTATCGTCGCGATGCCGATGGCATCCCCCACGATTGGCTTATCCGAGTGAAGCATTCCATCCGCACCATCGCCCCCCAGTTCTGCGCGACGCGGATGCTGCATGACTACGCCAGCCGCTACAGCACCAGCCATTGCCACCACCCGAGGGTCACCTGATCTCCGTGACCGACCCTTCCAGACTGGCCCACCAGGTCGATTCGTCGGCCTGGTGGGTCTTTTTCGTCACGGACGTCTCAGCCTTACCGTGAGGCCAGGCTCAGCCCGTGGTCCGGCTCAAAGAGATACACGTGGCGGGGCGAGGCGGAGAGGAAGATCGAGTCTCCCACCTGCAGGCTGCCGCCGGCCTCGACCACGGCAACGAGGTCCCGCCCCCCGGAGACGGCGTGGATCAGTTCGTCGTTGCCCAGGAACTCGACAACGTCGATGCTCGCCGACACGCGCAGCCCTGGTCCCTCCGGTTTTCCGATCTCAAGGTGCTCCGGTCGGAATCCCACCGTCACCGTCTCCAGGCCGCGATCACGTAGCAGTGCTGCCTGGGTATCGTCCAGCCGAACCTCGACGCCATCCCCGGCCAGCCGGGACGTATTGCCCAGCTGCACCGCGAGATCGACGAAGTTCATGGACGGGGAGCCGATGAAGCCGGCCACGAAATGGTTCCGCGGCTGCTCGTAGAGCTCCTTCGGCGTTCCCACCTGTTGGAGGACCCCGTCGTTGATGACGGCTATGCGGTCGGCCATGGTCATCGCCTCGACCTGGTCGTGGGTGACGTAGATCATGGTCGCTTCCAGGCGCTGGTGCAGCCGGGCGATCTCGGCCCGGGTCTGAACCCGGAGCTTTGCGTCGAGGTTGGAGAGCGGCTCATCCATCAGGAAGGCCGCCGGCTCACGGACGATGGCCCGACCGAGCGCGACGCGCTGGCGCTGGCCGCCGGAGAGCTGCCCTGGTTTGCGGTCCAGGAAGGCCTCTAGGTCGAGGATCCGGGCCGCATTCCTCACTGCCTTGTCGATCTGCGCCTTGGGCGTCTTGCGCAGCTGTAGGCCGAAGCCCATGTTGTCGAAGACGCTCATGTGGGGGTAGAGGGCGTAGCTCTGGAAAACCAGGGCGATGTCCCGGTCCCGTGGGGGTAGAAGGTTGACCACCTTGTCTCCGATCCGCACCCAGCCGCTGGTGATGTCCTCCAGGCCGGCAATCATCCGCAATGCCGTGGTCTTACCGCAGCCTGACGGCCCGACCAGGCAGACGAACTCACCGTCGGCGACGTCCAGGTTGAGCTTGTCGACGGCAAGGTTCCCCCCCGCATAGCGCTTGGTCAAGTCCTCCAGGGCTACACGTGCCATTGATGATCCCTCACTTGACCGCCCCGGCGAGCACGCCGCGGACGAAGTATCGCTGGAAGGCGAAGAAGATGGCGAGGGGGACGATCACGGAGATCATCGCCCCGGCTGAGATCACCCAGTAGTCGGCGGCCAAGGTCCGGGTCTGGCCATACAGGAAGAGGGTGAGGGTGTGGTGTGCATTGCCACCCAGGAACACCAGGCCGACGAGGAGGTCGTTCCACACCCAGATGAACTGAAAGATGGCCAGGGAGGCGGCTGCCGGCAGGCCGAGCGGTATGACCACCCGGCGGAAGAGCGTCCACTCCCCGGCGCCGTCAATTCGCCCCGCTTCGAGCAAGTCCTTGGGGATGCCGGTGTAGAAGTTGCGCATCAGGAAGATCCCGAAGGGCAGGCCGAAGGCGACGTGGAAGATCACCACACCAGGCAGGGTCCCGAACACCGTGATCCCGGTGAGCGACTTGAAGGAAGCGTAGAGCTGGGCAACCGGGATGATCGCCACTTGGAGCGGCACCACCAGCAGGGCGACGATGCCCAGGAAGACGACGGTACGACCACGCCAGCGGCCGAAGACGAGGGAGTACGCCGCCAGGCTGGAGATCGCCGTGACCAGCACCGTGGCCGGAATGGTGATGGCCGCCGTCGTCACCAGCGAATCAAGGATGCTGCCGGCCGCAAACCCTGTCGGGATCACGGAGTGGGGCGTGGAGAACAGGAGGTCCTGGTAGTTCTTGAGGGTCAGTTGAGTGGGCGCGGTCAGCACCGTCCACCACCCGGAGATGTTGAAGAGTCCCGCGGGGCGGAAGGAGATGATGGCCAGGCTGATGGTCGGCAACATCCAGAAGAGGGCGATGAGGCCGATGATGCCGTTAAGTACCAGGCGCGAGGGCCGCAGCCGCCTCAGTATCCGCCAGCGCTGGCGCGCCACCTGCTGAGCGAGGCCCTGGGTTCGCAACGCGCTCGTCATCTGATCCTCTTGAGGTTGATGTAAATGACCGGCATGACCAGGACGAAGAGGATCAGGGCGATGGCACTGGCCAGGCCGTTGTTGGAGGGCGACGACGCAAAGCCGTAGTCGTACATCGCCACCGCCAAGGTGTTGGCCTGAGACGTCGACGGGGCCATGTTGACAATGATGTCAAAGACCTTCAAGACGTTGATGATCATGGTGACCAAGACCACCACCAGGACCGGGGCGAGCATGGGCATCGTCACCCGCCGAAAGGTCTGCCACTCGGTCGCCCCATCGATCCGAGCCGCCTCCAGCACCTCACGGTTCAGTGACGCCAGTCCGGCTCCGATGATCACCATGGCGAAACCCGCCCATATCCAGAGGTAGGCAATGATCATGGAGAGGTCGACGAGGGGGATGCTGAACAGAGCCTGAGCTGTCTGGCTCAGCCCGCTGGTCGGCGTCAGTGATTGAGTACCGCTCAGCCAGTAGATGCCAGTGAACCCTGACGAGAAGTTGCTCGAGTCCAGCTGGATCCGGTACGTTCCCGAGCCCACGCCGGTGAACGTGAAATCGCCATGGCTGTCGGTGACCGTCGAGCCGGCGCTGCTGCCGTCGCCGCCGAGCAGGGTCACGCTCAGACCGGCGACGCCGTCCTCGTCAGAGAACACTGTCCCCCTGTCGGTGGGGTGGCTCGGCGAGAAGTCACGCCAGACCAGACCGCTTACGCGTCCGGGAGCCGGTGGGGCAACGACCGCCTGCGCGGCGCCGATCATCTGCAGCGCCGTCGGGCTGATCCCGACAAGGCCCAACTTCGCCGTCTGCCCCGCCGCGACCGTGGCGGTGCTCTCGAGAGTTCCCCCGGGACCCGAACGCAGACCGGTGGCGGCGAGGGCGGCGACGGTCTGACCCGCCGAGGTGTTGACGGGGTAGAGCCCGGGTGGGCTGAACCAGTCGCTCACCGTCTCGAGCGTTGCGTTCACCATCCCCACATGGGGATCGATGTTCATGATGCTGTTCCACACCAGTCCTGAGGTGGTGGCGCTGAAGGCGATGGGCATGAAGATGATGGCCTTGAAGGCAGTGGCCCAGCGGATGCGCTCCGTGAGGACGGCGAAGACCAGCCCCAGGAAGGTGACGAAGAAGGGGAAGACAATGACCCAGATGACGTTGTTGCGGAAGGTGACTAGTATGTCGGCAGTCGAGAAGATGGTCTTGAAGTTGGCGACGCCGACGAACCTCGTCGAGTCGCTGTTGTAGAAGCTGTCGCGGATGGTCTCGAGCAGGGGATAGCCGACGATCGCCAGCAGCCAGATCGCGCCCGGGGCGATGAACGCCAGCGAACCCAGATGCCGATGCCAACGGCCCCCAGGCAGCCGGACGGCCTCGGCCGGCTCGGACGCGTCAGGGCGCGGAAGTCGCGATGCTCCCTTCGTCTTCACCATCGTCGGCTGATCCTAGAGCGACGGGCACGGGTAGCCAATCACCCTGTGGGGGGATCGGACTCTCTTCCCTTTCGGCCTATGGTGACGGCAGGTGGCGAACGGTAGGCTGCGCTCGCAGTGGCCGGCTCTCGCCGGAGACTTGCGTGCGGAGTGAACTCGTGAGGAGGCGACGGATGAACCACCCAAAGCATTTGGGACGTTTGTCAGCAGCGGGGGTCGTGCTGATGGTGGGGATGGTGGCCTGCGGCAGCACGTCGTCGACATCGTCGAAATCGACGGCCACCGCAACGGCGGCGTCGTCACACATCGGCGGGTCGGTGACGGTCTGGGCGGAGTGGACCAGCACCGAGGAGCAGGACTTCCTGGCCGCGGTGACGCCGTTCGAGAACGAGACCGGCATCACCGTCAACTACTCGGGCAAGGGCAGCAATATGGACACCGCCCTCAACGCGGCGGTGGCGGGCGGGGCGCCGCCCGACGTGGCCCTGGTGCCCGACCCCGGTGAGTTGAACACCCTCGCCGGCGAGGGCAAGATCCAGCCCCTGGCGAGCATCCTGGGCAGCCTGACCTCGAACTACAGCAGCGCCTGGAACACCCTCGCCAGCCACGCCGGCGCGCTCTACGGGGTGTGGTTCAAGGGAGCCAACAAGAACACGATCTGGTACAACCCCGCCGAGTTCGCAACCGCCGGCCTCACCTCGACGCCGACGACCTGGGAGCAGCTGATGACCGATGCCGGCCAGCTCCAGGCAGCCGGCGTCACGCCCTTCTCGCTGTGCTCCGACATCGGCTGGCCGATCGCCGACCTCTGGCAGAACGTCTACCTCAAGACCGCCGGGGCCTCCAGCTACGACCAGCTGGCGGCTCACACCATCCCGTGGACTGATCCGTCCGTGACCACCGCCTTCACCACCCTGGCCCAGATGGTGGGCCAGCCGTCGTACCTCATCGGTGGCACCGCGGGCGCGCTCAGCCAGACCTACCCCGAATGCGTCGACAAGGTGTTCCCGAAGGCGGGCACGACGCCCCAGGCGGCGATGGTGATCGAGGGCGACTTCGTGGTCTCGGAGATCACCGCGAACTCCAGCACCTACACGCCGGTGTCGAGTCCCAGCGGCGCCACCTGCACCGCCGACCCGAGCAAGACCCCCTGCTATGGCTTCTTCGACTTCCCCGCGCCCGCCGCGGACAGCGCCAACAGCAGCGCCGTCCAGGGAGCCGGTGACGTGGCCATGCTGCTCAACAAGACACCGCAGGCCGAGGCTCTCATCAAGTACCTGGCCGGGCCGGAGGGGGCCGAGATCTGGGCCCACGCAGGCGGCTTCGCCTCCCCCAACAGCAAGGTGCCGTTCAGCTCCTACCCCGACCCGGTCTCCGAGGCGGACGCCAAGGCCCTGGTCAACGCCAGCGCCTTCGTCTTCAGTCTCGATGACCTCCAGGGCAGCTGGGAGAACGACCTGTGGAGTGACATGAAGAACTTCGTCGGCAACCCCAGCGCCTCGAACATCACCGCGATCGAGGCGACCATGCAGTCCCAGGCCACCGCCGCCCTGGGCCACTAACTAGCCAGGCAAGCGTGCACAGCGGTGGCCCGGGGCGACGTCGCTCCGGGCCACCGCAACCCGCGCTCCGATGAACGGCCCAGCGGCCAGCTTTCAGATGGTTCTCCGGACCGGCCACCCCGATTTCCTCGATCTACCGTGGCATCTGGCCCTTGAACGCTGGCGGCACGAACGCCTCGTTGAGGTCCCCCGAGGCATCTCCCGCCATGTGGTCCGATTCGTCCGCTACGGCGATGCCCGCTATGCACTCAAGGAGCTGCCCCAGCCGCTGGCCGAGCGTGAGTACCGGCTCTTGGCTGAGCTGGACCGGCTCTTCATTCCGGTGGTCGAGGTTGCTGCGCTTGTCACCGCCCGCCAGGCACAGGCCCCAGGTGTCGAGCCGAACGGCAACCCATCGGAGCTGGAGGCGGTCCTGATCACCCGCCACCTCGATTTCTCCCTCCCCTACCGCCGGGTCCTGGAGACGAGGTCCGAGGACAGCGCGCTGAGCGCGAGCTGATCAAGCTCGCATCGCTCGCCGCGGCGATGGCTGACGCGTTGCGCCAGCGCGGCGTCAGAGACCCAGCCGCGAGTCTGACTGCCGAGGCAGGGATCGCTGTATTCAAGATCGCGTTTGAACGCTGGGTCAACGAGATCCACCCGCCAGACTTGCCGCGACTCATCCGAGAGTCGCTCGAGGAGCTGAGAGCGGTGACTGCAGGCAAGTGATCCGTGGGGTCGACGCGTATGCGGTGTGCCGATGGATGGGGTGAGGCACCGGCCCTCCTAACACCCCAGGTCGAGGCTATGCTCCCACTTGTGGGTAGCTTCGCGGGCTGGAAGGGCGACTTCCAGGGGTTCTTCCTGGGCCTCGCGGCGAACAACTCCAAGGCCTACTTCGAGGCCCACAGACGTCAGTACGAGCAGGACGTGAAGGCACCGATGCTCGCCCTTCTCGCTGCGCTGGAGCCGGAGTTCGGACCGGCTCGGCTGTCCCGGCCTAATCGGGACATCCGGTTCTCGCACGACAAATCGCCATACAAGACGAACGTCTACGCGGACGCGCGCAGCGGGGGATACGTCGCCCTCGACGCCGACGGGCTCGTGGCGGCCGGCGGCCGGTACATGCTCGATGGACCACAGCTACAACGCCTCCGGCAGGCAATCGCATCCGCAGAGTCGGGTGAGCAGCTCGTTGCGATCGTCGCCAACCTCAGCCTCAAAGGGTACGAGATCCACGGCGAAGAGCTCAAACGCGTGCCGCCCCCCTTCCCCGCCGATCATCCCCGCGGCCGACTGCTCCGCCACAAGCGGGTGATCTACTCGAAGCGCTGGGAGATCGGACCTTGGATCGCGACCGCGGAGGCGGGAAAGCGTGTCGCCCAGGCGTGGCGCGACGGGCAGGACCTGAACACCTGGCTGGCCGCCCGTCTGGACGGTTGACCCCGGCCCCGGCGTCCGTTGAGCGCGTAGTGCGGGGATAGACTCGGCTGATGTCACTCGCCCCTTCCGCCGCTCGCACCAACGTACGGCGTCTGGTCGGGGTCCTCGGCCTCTCGCTCTCAGTCTTGGCTGTCGAGGTTGTCGGCGGCCTAGCCTCCCACAGCCTCGCTCTGCTCGCCGACGCTGGTCACGTCTTCACCGATGCTGCCGGCATCGGCCTCGCCCTGCTGGCCATCTGGGTTGGCTCACGGCCAGCGAGCACCGCGCGCACCTACGGCTACCTGCGCCTCGAAATCCTCGCGGCAGTGGCCAACGCGGTCCTGTTGTTCGGAGTGGCGGCAGTCATCCTGTACGAGGCGTGGCGTCGGCTCTCGGCGCCACCCCAGGTCGCCTCACAACTCATGCTCGGCGTGGCTCTGGTTGGCCTCGTGATCAATGGTGTCTCGCTGTGGCTGCTGCGCCACGCTCAGGCGAAGAGCCTCAATATGCGCGCTGCGTACCTCGAAGTCATGGGCGACCTCGCCGGTTCGGCTGCTGTCATCGCTGCTGCCGTGGTGATCGCGGCCACGGGCTGGGCCCGTGCCGATGCCGTGGCTTCGGTGGCCATCGCCCTGCTCATCCTGCCGCGAACGTGGGCCCTTCTCCGTGACGCCACCGACGTGCTTCTCGAGGCGACGCCGAAGGGCGTCAGCATGGACGAGGTTCGAGCCCACATCCTCGAAGCCCCAGGGGTGGCTGGCGTCCACGATCTGCACGCGTGGACCATCACCTCGGGCGTGAATGTCGTGTCGGCGCACGTCGTCCTCAAGTCGGGGGCGGATGGGCCCACCGCGCTCGAATTCCTCTGCGACTGCCTGTCAGGACACTTCGACATCGAGCATTCGACGTTTCAGCTCGAGTTCCCAGACCGACGGAAGCTGGAAGGCGCGGCGCACGGTTGACGGCGGCTGGGGCGCAGCCGCCAAGCGCTCAGACCGTCACGCCGCCGGCGCGGTCAGGGCAGCCAGGCTCTCGGCGCCAACCAGGGCCCGTGATGACCAGCCGAGGATCGCCGGCGGGCGGCTGGAGAGGCGGCTGACCTCGCTGATCCAGCGTCGTTCCTGGCGAGCCCGGGCCTGCAGTACCGGGTCGGTGGTGGGTGTCGCGGCGAGGCTCGCATTGACAACCCAGCTGAACGGGGTGATCCCGGCGCGGGCGAGGTCGGCCTGGAGCTTGGCCGCCTCGTGGACGGGGGTTGCCTCGGGTACCGTCACCAGCAGGATGCGGGTGTGGGCGGAGTCGGTAAGTGTGTCGAGCAGCCTTGCCGCGGGTTCGGGCAGGGCCCCCGCCTGAGCAGCGACCTGGCGCGTGAAGCTGCGCGAGGAGTCCAGAAGCAGCACGGTGTGCCCGGTGGGGGCGGTGTCGATGACGACGTATCGGTCGGCAGCTGCGGCGACGGTGCGGGCGAAGGCTTGGAAGACCGCGACCTCCTCGGTGCACGGTGAACGGAGGTCCTCCTCGAGGAGCGCATATGCCTGCTCGTCGAGGTCTTTGCCCGCGCTGGCAAGGACGTCCCTCGTGTAGCTGGCGGTCTCAGTCGCAGGGTCGATGCGCGTGACGGTGAGGTTGCGCGGAGGGTCGGGCAGGGCGTCGGCGACGTGGGCGGCCGGATCGGTGGTGGTCAAGGTGACCTGATGGCCGCGGGCGGCCAGCGCGACAGCGATGGCAGCGGCGATGGTCGTCTTGCCCACCCCACCCTTGCCCATGGTCATGACGACACCGGGCCCCCCGGCTTCGATCTGCTCCACCAGCTCACCCAGACCACTCTGCAGGCGGGAAGCGGGCTCTTCGCCGGAGTTGCGACGGAGGCCTGCGATCTCGGGAAGGAGAAGCAGGTGCAGGCCCTCCAGCCCGACCGGCGCTGCCGGCAGCAGCGGGACGATGTCGACGCCCTTGATTGCGGCCAGCACCGGGGCCATACCGGCCAGCGCCGCTTGGGCGCGGCGCTGCCACGCCTGGGCGACCTCGTCCGTCGGGTTGGTGGCGCCGAGCACCCCGTTGATCACCAGACGCGGCGAGACGACACCGAGGGCAGACAGCTCGCCCGCGGCGCGCGCCGCCTCGCTCAGGGCGGCGACATCCGGCCGGGTGACCAGCACGAGGGTGGTGCGGGCCGGGTCGCGCAGGGCCGCGACGGCATCCGCATAGCGGTCCCTGGTCTGCCCGAGGGCGGAGATCGGGCCGATGCAGGTGACACCAGCCTTGTTGGCCTGCAAGAAGCCGGTCCAGGCACCGGGCAAGGTCAGCAGCCGCAGCGTGTGCCCGGTCGGGGCGGTGTCGAACACGATGCGGTCGTAGTCGTCAGCGACCGTCGGGTCGGCGAGAAGGGCGACGAACTCGTTGAACGCCGCGATCTCCACGGTGCACGAGCCGGACAGCTCCTCCTCCATCTTCGCGACGACACCGGCGGGCAGCAGGGCCCGATAGGGGCCGACCACCCGCTCCCGATAGGCGGCTGCTGCCGCATCGGGATCGATGTTGCGGGCAGCCAGGGCCGCCACGCCAGGCACCGGCACCGGCGTCGGCGACGTGCCAGCACGCACGGCCAGGACCTCGTCGAGGTTGCTGGCCGGGTCGGTCGACACGATCAGCACCCGGGCACCTCCTTCGGCCAGGGCGACCGCGGTGGCGGCGGCGATCGACGTCTTGCCCACCCCGCCCTTGCCCGTGAAGAACAGAAACGGCGTCGGGCAGGCGAGCAGACCCGCCAGCGGCGCTGCGCTTCGCGTAACCGGGTCAGCGACGCTCATCAGCAGCAGCCGGTCCCGCCGCAGCAACTCTCTGCCTGCGGCAGCTCACGGATCCCCACCGCCACGGGCACCGGTTGCGAGAGGGTGATCCCGACCCACCCGGCGAGCTCGGCACGACCCGGGTAACGCCCGGTGCTCCGCAATACCCCGTCCACCAGCACGGCGGGCAGAGCCTCCTCACCCTGGGTGTTGACCGCCTCGTGGACCGGCGCACACGCGATGAACTTCCCCGGCTCCTGGGAGAGGGTCGCCCGCGCGACCGGCACGCCCTGCCCGGCCAGCCACTCGAGGTCAGCGGCAAAACGAGCCAGGGCGGGATCGACAGACGGTCCGCAGACGCCGGTCGAGCAGCACATCGCGGGATCGAACACTTCAACGCTGGTCATGCCTGTCCTCCGAGCCTCCTGTGGGCGGCCCGCTTGTCGCCCGGTCCAGGCAGTATACATCAACCTAGCCTGATATGAAGCTTCGCTGATGTGATCTAATAGCGCTGTGTCACTCGCAACCATCAATGTGAGCGGTGAGCGCGCCGCTGTCTTCGCCCTGCTCGCTGATCCGCTCCGCCTCCGGATCGTTGAACTGCTCGCAGCCGAGGAGATGTGCACCTGCCACCTGATCGACGAGACCGGCGCGAAACAGACCACCGTCAGCCACCATCTGCGGATTCTCCGGGACGCCGGCGCTGTCACCACCACCGAGGTCGGCAAGTTCACCTGGTACCGGCTCGCCCCCCACCTCCTGGGCGCGCTCGCGGCGGACCTCAGCGAACTGGCCGACAGCGCTGAGCAGGCCGGCCGTCACCGCCTTCCCTGCGCCCCCTGACGCGAACCGGAGCACGCGCTCCCGGCCCCTCCAACGTGAACGTCTGGCGCTTGCCAACCTCGGGACACCCCTCTCCGGCGTCAGGCCTCTCCCCTTTCCTGACCACCCACACGCGATCGGCGTGCTTCGAACCTTGCCGAGAATCCATCTATCCAATTTGATGTATCCTTGGTGAGTGACCAGGACACAGGAGCCCACCCCCGCGCCGGGGCCGCCGGTATTCCTGGCGCTGGCAGGCCACCCGCTGCGCTGGCGGCTGCTCCGCGAGCTTGCCAAGAGCGACCGCAGGGTCTGGGAGCTCACCGCCCGCCTGGGCGAGCGGCAGAGCCTGGTCTCGTACCATCTGGGCCTGCTCCGGGCGGCGCGGCTCGTGTCCGCGCGCCCCAGCTCGGCGGACCGCCGGGACAGCTACTACTCGGCTGATCTCAGCCGCTGCGGCGAGCTGCTGGGCGCCGCCGGCGTCGCGCTGCACCCTGCCCTGCGCCCCTGGGACCGCCCCGATCCCCCAGTGGAGCTCTCCGGTCGGGTCCTCTTCCTCTGCACCGGAAACAGCGCCCGCTCGCAGATGGCCGAGGGTTGGCTGCGGTACCTGACCCACGACCGAGTGCGCGGGTTCAGCGCGGGCAGCCAGCCCACCCGTCTGCACCCCAACGCGGTGCGGGTCATGCGGGCCCACGGTGTGGACCTGGCGGGTCAGCGGGCCAAGCACTTCGACGAGTTCGTGGATCAGCGCTTCGACTGCGTGGTCACCGTCTGCGACCGGGTTCGCGAGGTCTGCCCCCAGTTCCCCGGAGCCAGAACGATCCACTGGAGCATCCCTGACCCGGCCGAGGGCGGTGCAAGCGACCCGGCCACTTACCCAGCATTCGAGCGCACGGCGGCGGATCTCGCCGGCCGCATCCCGTTCCTCGTGCAGCTACTCGCGCGCGACCTCACGGAGGTGAACTGATGTCCGGGGCCACCACCAAGATCTGCCGGTTCAAGGACGTCGCGGCGTCGCTCGCCGGCGTCTGGCTCGTTCTCCCATGATGACGCCCGGAGATCGCCAGGAACTAGACGGCGTTGCCCGGCGCCTGTCAGGCGAGTTCGCCGGCACGTTCAGCCTCGAGACCGTCGAGGAGTGCGTCATGGACTCCTTCGAACGGCTCGCCGCCACCGCGACGGTGACCGGTTTCCTGGTCATCCTCGCCGAGCGATTCGCCCGCGAGCGCCTGCAGGCGCTCAGCAAGGTGGGGCAGAAGGCGGGGAGCAGCGTGCCGGAGATCCTCTTCGTCTGCGTGCACAATGCAGGCCGGTCGCAGATGGCGGCGGTCCTTCTCGACCAGCTCGCCCATGGCTCCGTGCACGTGCGCTCAGCGGGATCAGACCCTGCCGACAGTCTCAACCCGGCGGTCGTCGAGGCCATGAGTGAGCTGGGGCTCGATCTCGGCAAGGAGTTCCCCAAGCCGCTAACAGACGAGGTGGTGCGGGCCGCCGACGTGGTCATCACCATGGGATGTGGGGATGCCTGCCCCCTCTACCCCGGAAAGCGGTATCTGGACTGGGAGTTGGAAGACCCGGCTGGACAACCGCTCCCGACGGTCCGCCGCATTCGCGACGATATCCAGGATCGCGTCAGGGCACTGCTGGCTGAGCTGGCCCCTGCCGCAACGCGATCCTAGCCGGGCTGTCCGCACCACACCCGACATAGACGTTCCGCATGATTGAGCTTCTTGGGGTTACGCGAAGATCGATCGTGCGTCGGACTGTTCTCCCTGAGGCGGGCCGCCCCGGGTCTCCAGCCGCTCAGCCCCCGACGCCGCAGATTGGCCCGTTTCTCGGACTCACCTGACTCTCGACGGCCGCCGTCGGGCACACTCCGGGAGTCTCCCCCCTTCCCGGAATCGGGGGCCGATCGAGCCACCGACATGCGCTCGCCGGGTTGCGGGATCGCCGCAGCCATGCGACTTCGGCCGGGGCCAAAAGGCCGGCTGGGTACACTTCCCCGGTGCCAATCACCCGAGAGCTTGTCGAGGACGTGGCGGCGTGGGCCGGCGAATGGCTCGGGCACCGCCAGCGCACCCTCCGGATCCCAGGGGTACAGTTCGCGATCGCCCATCAGGGAACCATCGTGACGACGGGCGCCCACGGGATGGCGGACCTGGGCGCGGGGGAGGCACTCAGCAATCGACACGCCTTCCACGTTGCCTCTCACTCGAAGACGTTCACGGCTACGGCGATCCTCCAGCTCGCCGAGATGGACCCTCCGTCGCTCCGACTAGACGACCGTCTGGTTCGGTACCTGCCGACCTCCCGCGCCGGACTATCCCGGCTCGGCGGCCTCACCATCACCGACCTCCTCCATCACGGCTCGGGGATGACCCGCGATGGCGCGGATGGCGACTACTGGCAGCTCCAGCACCCCTTCCCCGACACCGACGAGTTGCTGGAACTTGTGGAGCGAAGCGCGTCGCCCTACCCCGCCAATGACCGCTTCCACTACTCCAACATCGCGTACTCGCTGCTCGGCCGGGTCATCGAGCAGGCGGCGGGCTGCAGCTACGCCGAGTTCGTGCAGCGGTCGATCATCGACCGGCTCGGGCTTACGGACACCGCCCCCGACTTCGACCCGTCCGGCTCAGGTCGCCCGTTCGCCATGGGCTACACCAGCGCCGAGGACGGGCGCGAGCGGATCCCCATCGACCACCTGGCTGCCAACGCGATGGCCCCAGCGACGGGTTTCACCAGCACCGCTCAGGACCTCTGCCTGTACTTCAGCGCCCACTGCCTCGGGGACCATCGGCTCCTGAGCGATGACGCCAAGCGCCGCATGCAGCACGGTTGGTGGGCACCGCGCGCGCAGGAGCAGTACGGTCTCGGTCTGCAGCTCATGGACATCGGCGTACGCCGCCTGATCGGGCACTCCGGCGGCTACCCAGGGCACATCACCCGTACCTGGTGCGACCCCAAGGACCAGCTGGTCATCTCCGTGCTGTGCAACGCATCGGATGCCGCGGCGACCCCGCTGTGCAACGGCATCCTCCGACTTCTGGAACACCTATCCCACCCTGACGAAAGGATCCCCAGCCACGCGGAGGACGGCGACCTGCGAAGCTTCACCGGCCACTTCAACACCCTCTCAGGCGCGCTCGACATCGCCCGCTTCGGCACGCGGCTGCTGGCCATTCCCACCGCCGAGAACGACCCCACGGAGGTACTCGGCGAGCTGGTCGCTGAGGATCCGGACACGGCCATGCTGGTGCGCGCCCACGACGGCTACACGAGTGAGGGAGAGCGGTTTCGCTTCACCCGCGACGCAACCGGGAAGGTACTCTCGGTGCGCGCCTTCTCGGGGATGACCGCCTACCCCGACGACGAGTACGTGCGTCGGTTCCTTGCCGGCGGGAAGGTGCGGGCACCGGCATAGCGGGAGGCCCGGTCGCCCTTGACCAGGAGAACGATCATCTTGCCTAGGTTCCCGCCACCAAGGCAAAAGGGAGAGCGCCGCTGAGGGCCCGCTCGGGCCACAGCAGTCTTCGCCGGGCGGCCCAGCCCACATCCGTCAGCTGGTGGATGCGTGGCGATGCCCAGCCCGATGCTGACACCAGTTGGAGAAGGCTCTCGGGACTGGTGCCATGACCGAGCGGCAGAGCCGCCCGCAGCTCGGGAGCGTAGGGGGCATGGTGCGCTGGGGCGGTCCCTCTGGCTCGGGCCAGCCCCTGGCCAGCCCAGTGCCGGATCCTCTCCACGCTGCTGCTCGGATCTCCCCAAAGGCTCTCTACGAGAACCAGTCTTCCGTGGGGCGCCACCTCATGCCAGGCACGGAGGGCCGTCATCGGCTCCAGGAGGGTCCACAGCAAGTGTCGGGAGATGACGGCATCGAACGGACCCGGAGGCACGGATGCAGCCTCGGCCTCGAAGATCTCGACTTTGAGATCCGCCTGCTCTGCCTTAGCTCGGAGTCGTCCCAGCATCATCGATGAGAGGTCAACGGCCGTCACGTGGTGGCCCAGCTCCGAAGCGATGAGACTGAGGAACCCGGTTCCGGCACCCACATCAAGAACGCTTGCCGGAGCCGCTGGCAACAGCCTCTCGAGGGTCCCCCGCCACGCGGCACGCTCCAGTGGAGAGACCGGGTAATGGCCAGGGTCACGATCATAGGTGGCCGCGTCAGCGTCCCAGAAACGACGGACTTGGTCGACACGTTCCGTGTCCACAGAAGACGTTCCCTCGCATCGTGAGAGCGCTCGCTCTCATCCCATCTCAGCGCATCGACGCTGATCCGCCCATGGTAGCGTCGGCCACTCCTCGAGGCTCCCCCCGCAGGAGGGATGGTCCCACATTGCCGAATCGGCTTCTGCCGGCCCCGCCATGCCGGCGATGACTCACGGGGCAGATAACTTCGTGACAGTCGGCTCACTCGATCGCGGCCTTCGCGCTTGGCGGACACACCAGGGATCGAGGGCGACCCGCCGTCAGCAGGTGACGTGGAGGATGGCGTTCGTGTCCTTCGCATCGCTGGCGAGAAGGTCGATGGCCTGCTCGGTCGGCACCATCACCAGCTCCACATGGCGGCGGCGGGCCTCAGCCTTCACCGCCTCCATCACCGGCAGCGCGCCGGCGGCCCCGGTCCCGATCACCAGCCTCCGGCAGCCCCAGGGGATCTCCTCCTCGACTGACAGCGGGGTGTGGCCGTAACTCTCGCGATGGCGCTTCGACGCGCCCTTCCGGCGCTCCCGCACCCGCCCTCGGTCGATGACCACATCGTGGTGATACGTGTGCCCGCCGATCCGGATCGAGCCGAAAGAGAATTTGTCGATCCGCACTCCCGGTTCCACAGGCCCGAGCCTACTCGCCCCGGTCGCCCGCTGCCAGGGCGACCCTGCTCAGCAAGGTGCGATTCGGGCTGGCCTGGGCGCGCAGCTATGGCGGGTAGCCCTTGCGAACCGTCTCACTCGCGGGAGAGGGAGACGGGACTCGAACTCGCGACTTCCAGCTTGGAAGGCATTCCGGCACCAGCCTCCGCCAGGGGTCCGCCGCGCACGCCCCGCCCGCGCTCTCGCGAGAGGACGAACAGCCTGGTCTAAGCTGGCTGCCATGTCTGATCTCGACGTAGCGGCTGGCGACACCACGCTGGAACAACTCCAGAGAGGCCGAGGAGCGACGGTGATCGATCGTCTCGAACGGCTTGGATCCTGACGAGAGTGGCGAGACCCGGCCCGGTCGCGCTGGTCGGCAGCGGGGAGTATCTCCCGGCGATGCTGGAGCTCGAGGCGGCGCTGATCGCGGGCCGATCGCCGAAGTACGTGCAGCTGCCAACGGCAGCCGGGCTGGAAGGACCCGCCTCCGTCTCGCGGTGGATCGCGCTCGGAGCGCAGCAGGCGGCACGGCTGGGGGTCGAGGCGGTCCCGGTCATGGTGCTCGACCGTGATTCGGCCGAGGACCGCGCCAACGCCGAGCTGGTCGCCGGTGCCGGGCTCATCTACCTCTCCGGGGGGAGTCCCGCCCACCTGGCGGACTCGCTCCGGGGAACCCGCGTATGGGCGGCCATCCTCGACGAGTGGCGCGCCGGAGCCGCTCTGGCAGGATGCAGCGCGGGGGCGATGGCGCTGACCTCCTGGGTACCGGACCTCAGACGCCTCACCCGGCAGCCCCGCTCCGGCCTTGGAGTGGTGCCCAGGCTGCGCGTCATCCCCCATTTCGACCGCATGAGACGCTGGGTTCCCGGAATGTCCCATTGGGCGGCCGCGCATCTCCCCGCCGGCGTCACCCTCGTGGGCATTGACGAGGACACCGCCATCGTCAGCGAGGACGCCGACCTGGCCCGCTGGGTGGTCAGGGGCCGGCAGCGGGCGTGGCTGCTCTCACCCGGCGGGCGGAGACCCTTGGATGCTGGCGAGGAGCTCGTGCTCTGAGCACAGCGAGAGGAACGGGCCAAATGGCCGCGCCGGTACTGTCGCTCGGTCTCTGCGGCCTCATGCTCACGAGTCGCCAACCCGAGGGTAGAAGAAGCTGCTACCCAACTCAAGGGCGCTCGGACCGTGACACCCGGAGGTTCTCGGCGAGCGTGCCAAGTGCTGCACTGCCGCCAAATGTGCATGGGCGCAACGTT
>PMYJ01000196.1 GCA_003170875.1 Candidatus Dormiibacterota bacterium
GCGTGGAGGATCTCGTCGGAGTAGGCGTTGCCCACCCCGGCGATGACGCTCTGGTCGCTGAGGGCCGCCTTCAGCGTGCCCGGCCGCGCCCGCAGCAGCTCGCGAAGCCGCTCCAGGTCCAATCCCTCGTCCAGCGCATCCACCCCCAACCGGCCCACACCCGCGACGTCGGAGGGGTCCCGGACCACGTGGAGGGCCAGCCGCTTCTCCGTGCCCATCTCGGTGATGTCGAGGGCGGCGCCGTCCTCGAAACGGAGGCGCGCCGCGAGCGGTCCGCGCTGGACCAGCCGGGCCTCGGAGGGTTTCTCCCGCCAGCGCACCCACCCGGCCCGGCCGAGGTGCGCGACGAGGTGGAGGGACGGGACTCCCGCGGCGGCGGCGGCAGCCTCGATGTCGAGGAACTTGCCGTGCCGCTGCACGCCGGTGACCTCGCGGCCGGCCAGGGCAGCGACCGGCGGGTCGTACGTTTTGAGGGCGGCGATCGACGCCACGGTCAACCCCGCGATCCGGCGGCCGCGAAGGCGGCGGTCGAGGATCTCGGCGAGCGCCTGGACTTCGGGCAGCTCAGGCACGGCGGCGGCGCCGGCCGATGCCGGGTGCGGGCGCGGCCGGGGATGGGGGCTCGGGCACTCGTCAATGGTCGGGCATAGCGGCTCTGCCGCTTCGTCCGAGACCGTCCAGATGGAACAATCGTCCCTGCGCGGCAGGTCACGGAGGGTGGCTGGCGGATGGGTGGGCTCGAACGACCCGGAAAGGTCGTCTGCGTGGGGCGGAACTACCGCGAGCACGCGGACGAGCTCGGCCACACGCTGACCCCAGAACCGCTCCTCTTCCTCAAGCCGCCGTCGGCGGTGATCGGGGATGGCGACGCCATCGTCCTGCCCCGCCTGCCCGCAGCCCTCTCCCGGATCGACTACGAGGGCGAATTGGTCGCCATCATCGGTCGCCCCCTTCACCATGCGTCGGCCGAAACCGCCCTGGACGCGGTCCGTGGCTACACCTGCGGCAACGACGTCACCGCCCGGGACATCCAGGCGGCTGAGGAGCAGTGGACCCGGGCCAAGGGGTTCGACACCTTCTGCGCCCTCGGTCCGCGGGTCACTGCCCTGGATCCCTCCGACGTCGAGATCGTCACCCGGGTCAATGGCGACGTCCGCCAGCAGGGCCGCACCCGCGAGATGGTCGTGGGTGTCGGTGAGCTGCTCGCCTACATCAGCCGGTGCATGACCCTGGAGCCGGGCGACGCGGTCTTCACCGGGACCCCGGCCGGGGTGGGCCCGCTGCGTGACGGCGACGTCGTCGAGGTCGAGATCGAGGGGATCGGCGTGCTCCGCAACCCGGTCCGGAGCGAGCGGTGAGGGGGCCGAGCTGTCCGCTGTCCCCGAGGAGGCCAACGGTGTACCGTTGCGATCACCGCAGGCCCACGTCGTCACGGAGGAGGGCATGAGCGTTTCGTCGCCTGCCGCCACGCTCGGCGCGGTGCACACCCATGCCGAGGAGGATGTCCTCTGCATCCCCCGCACGACGATCTTCCCCGGCGCCGCCTGGAACGGGCTGGTGACGCGCGGGCTCGAGCGCGTGCTTCGCACCATCCGGGCGGCCAGCGAGTACCGGCCGCGGCACCTGGTCGAGGAGGACCCCTCCCAGCAGCAGGTGATCCCCTACTGCATCGTCCACCACCCCGAGGACGACACCTACCTGCTGACCCGGCGGCTTCGCCGCTCCAGCGAGCGCCGCTTGCACAACCTCTACTCGCTCGGCGTCGGGGGCCACGTCAACCCCGGCGACGGTGAACGCTTCGACCCGGTCGTGGGCGGGCTGATCCGCGAGTGGAGCGAGGAGATCATCTGCCCCTGGCCGGCGACCGCCAGCCTGGTCGCCCTCCTCAACGAGGACTCCACCCCGGTGGGCCGGGTCCATCTCGGTCTCGTCTTCCTCGTCGAGCCCGAGGCGGGCCCGGTGAAGGTGCGGGAGACCGAGAAGCTGGAGGGCGAGATCATGACCCTGGAGGCGATGCGCCGCCATTACCTGAGCATGGAGTCGTGGTCCCAGCTCTGCTACGACGACTTGGTGGCGGGGGCGCCGGCCCGCGCTGAGCGGAGCCCGCTGGTCGTGGAGCTTCCGCCCGCTCCCTGACGCGGCGCGGCAGGGCCCGCCGCGAGCATGGGGAAGGCGCCCGTATACTCCAGCCCATGCCTGTGAACGTTCGAGTACCCGGTCCCCTGCGCCGGCTGACCTCCGGCAGCTCCCAGGTCGAGGTTGAGGGCGGCACCGTCGCCGAGGCCCTGACCGACCTCGAGGTTCGCCACCCCGGTTTCCGGGATCGGCTCTACGACGACCAGGGCAAGCTCCGCCAGTTCATCAACATCTATGTCAACGACGCCGACATTCGCTTCGGCGGAGGGCTCGAAACCGCGGTCGCCGCGGGCGACGACATCTCCATCGTCCCGGCTGTCGCCGGCGGCTGAGGGGGGCTCGGCCCGTCTCGAGAGGCCGGCGCGCGATTCTGCCTACGGGCGGGTGGCGACCTGCGGAGTCGTGGAGTTGGAGATGGTCCCCCGAGGCAGCGTCGCCTGAGCGTCCAGGTAACCAGACGGACTGTCTCGCACCGAGCCTGGGGCGCCACGTAGAGACCCTGCCCCGAACTCGCGTAGGCTTTCAGGGATGACCGTCGCCACCCTCGAGGCCGCCCCCGCCGTCGTGCCGGCCGACCCCTTCGACCTGCTGCCCCGCGGCGCCGTGGTGGCCGTCGCCATGTCCGGAGGCGTCGACAGCAGCGTGGCCGCGGCCCGCTGCGTGGCCCGGGGCGTCGAGACCCTGGGCATCACCCTGGCCTTGTGGCCGGGCGATCGCGAGCAGGTTCGCGACCGGGGCTGCTGCTCCATCGACGCGGTCGAGGATGCCCGCCGGGTGGCGAACCGCCTTGGCATCCGCCACCTGACCTGGAACCTGGAGCGTGAGTTCTCGGCCGAGGTCGTGGCCGGCTTCGAGGACGATTACGCAGCCGGCCGCACGCCCAACCCCTGCGTCCGGTGCAATCAGCGGGTCAAGTTCGGTGTCCTCCTCTCCCGGGCCCGCGCCATCGGCGCGACCCACGTCGCCACCGGGCACTACGCCCGGATCGGCCAGCGCGGGCAGAGCTGGACGCTCCACCGGGCGAGGGAGACCGGCAAGGACCAGGCCTACACCCTCCACCGCCTCGACCAGGCGCAGCTCGGCGCCGCGCTCTTCCCCCTCGGTGGGGTGGAGAGCAAGTCGGACGTCCGGGCCGAGGCCGCGCGGCTGGAGCTCGTCTCGGCGGCCAAGCCGGACTCCCAGGAGCTCTGCTTCGTCGACGGCGACCTCTCCGCCGAGTTGAGCCGGCGCCTCGCCGGGCGGTTCCGCCCAGGCCCGATCACGGACGCTGAGGGGCGCCTCCTCGGCGCGCACCGCGGGCTTCCCTTCTACACGGTGGGGCAGCGAAGCCGGCTGGACATCCGCCCTGACCGGCCCGACGCCGCCCCGCTGTACGTCCTCGAGCTCGACGCGGCGCTCAACCGGCTGGTGGTGGGCCCGGTCGAGGCGCTCCAGCGGGGCCGTCTCCGGGCCGGCGACTGCCGCTGGCTGAGCGGTGTCCCCCCTGAGACGGGCGCCGAGGTCGAGGCCCAGCTCCGGGCTCACGGCCGGCCCCACGCGGCCAGGGTGATCGCCGCCTCGTCGCGTACGGCGGAGGTGCGCTTCGTCGAGCCCGCCGCGCAGGTGTCCCCCGGTCAGGCGGTCGTCCTCTACCAGGGTGACGAGGTCGTCGGCGGCGGGGTCGTGGAGGAGGCGGGCCGGTGAGTCCTCAGTGGTATCAGATCGTCCTCGCGTCGACCGCGGTGCTGGTTGCCTGCGTGGTCTCGGCGTACTGCTTCTGGTTCGCGGTGCGCCACCGGAACTGGCTCTTCCACATCCCCGGGGTGGGAGCGGCGCTGGTCGTGATCGGCCTGATCGGCGAGCGGAACGTGGTGGCGGCCACGGGCAGGCCCGCCAGCATCTGGGATCTCTCGATCAAGGTTCCCCTGATCCCCCTCTACCTCGATACGGTGACCATCGCGGGGCTGATCCTCGGCCTCCTCGGACTCAGCCTGATCCTCTTCGTGGAGCGGGTGGTGCCGGTCGAGCAGCGCTGGACGCCCCCGCCGGCGCGGGGCCTCGACGAGGACGATTCCGTCTGAATCATGGGGGGGGCTGCTCCCCACCGGTACAATCTCGCGGCGATGTCCCGGCCAAGCAGCCGTCCCGCCCCTCAGCTCCCCCGCGGGCCCCTCGGTACCGGCCGCTCATGAGCGCTGCCGGCTTCTACGTGGCGGGGGTGCTCGTGGTCCTGAGCTGCGCGGCCGCGGTCCTCCTCCGGGGCGCGCTGCCCTCCGCCGTCGCCGCGGCGGCGGTGGCGGTCTCGATCGGAATCTTCCTGCTGGTGAGCGGCGAGTACCTGCTGACTCTCCTGGAGGTGGTCCTACTGCTCGCCACGCTCGCGGCGGTGGTCGAGATCGCTCGCCGCGGTGGCTTCGGTCCCCGAGCCCAGCCGCTGCCGCTCAGCCGGTGGGTGTACGGGCTCGCCCTCGCCGTGCTCGCCGTGGTCGTCCTCGACGGAGCGGTGCTCGCCTCGCGCGGGGGTTGGTTCGGGTCGGGGATCAAGCAGGGGCTGAGCAACGTCCTCCACCACCAGGCTCCGGTCACGGCGGGTCTTCTCGTGGTCCTCGGTGTGGCGGCGGTGGTGGTCGCGATGGTCATCGCACGGACCAGCGCCGACGAGGCCGAGCACCACGAGCGGGCCAGGGCTCGCCGGGAAAGAGAGGAGAAGATGCGCCGCCGGCGCGAGGACCGGGTGGCCGCACGCCGCCGCCGCCAGTCTGCTCGGGCCGGAGGAGACGAATGAGCATCGGGCCGGAGCAGGTCGCCCTGCTGAGCGGTGTGGTCTTCGCCATCGGGGCCTTCGGGGTCCTGACCCGGCGGGATGCATTCGGTCTCCTAGTCAGCGTGGCCATCCTCCTGCTCGCCCCCGTCATCGCCTTCGCCGGCTTCACCGCCATCGACGGCGGCAGCCTCGGGCCGGGGCAGGGGGAGGTGGTGGCGCTTGCCGCGGTGGTGGTTTGCGCGGCGCTGACCCTGGTCGGTGCCGCGCTGGTGGCGCTACTGCACCGCCGCCATGAGAGCCTCGACACCGATGCCTACGGCGACGCCGAGGGGGGGCAGAGCTGATGGGAACCTTCGCCTGGGTCATCCTGCTGCTCCCGCTGGCGGGCTGCGGCGCCTCCTTCGTCGCCGAGAGCCCGCGGCGAGCCGCTCAGGTGTGCATGACGTTCCTGGGCATCTCCCTCATCCTGGGCGTGCTCGTGCTCGGCTATCGCCTGGCCCACGAGACCACCAGCATCACACCCGACATCTCGACGCTCAACTACCTCTCGCTAACCCCGGACCCGGCCGAGACGGTGACCTTCCCGTCCATCTTCCAGGTCGCGGTTGGCGTCCGTGTCGACAACCTGAGCGCCACCTTCATGGTCCTGATCTCGTTCCTCTTCCTGGCCGTCCAGGGCCTCGGGACGTCGATGCTCCAGCACGACGCCGGCTATCGCCGCTTCTTCTGGGCGAGCTCGCCGCTCGCCTCCCTGATGCTCGGCCTGGTGCTGAGCCCCGGCCTCTTCCAGGTCTGGTTGACCCTCGGGGCGATCAGCGGGACCACGCTTGTCCTGGCTCTCCACTACTGGCATCGGCGGGAGACGAGCTCTCCCGCCCGGCGTGCGTTTGCGGTGCTGCTCGGGGCCGACGCCAGCCTCCTGCTCGGCCTGGCGTACATCATCGACAAGCTGGGCCCGTACCTCGGCCTCCAGCCGCAGCCCGCCAGCGGCGCCCTCGACATCTTCGACTTCCGCCTTCTGGATCCCGCCTGGCAGGCCGCCGCGCAGGGCACCGTCGCCCACCTCGGGTACAGGAGCCTGGTGATCCTCACCGTGCTCCTGGTCGTGGCCGCGCTCGCGCATGCCGCCCAGGCTCCCTTCACGGGCTGGCTCACCGGCCTGAGGGAGGCCCCGCTGCCCGTGCTCGCCGGCATCACCGTGTCCATGCTCGCCGGGGTCTCAGTGCTGGCGCGGATCTACACCCTCCTCCTGGTCACCCCGCACGTCCTCAGCGTCCTCGCTGTGATCGGTGCGGTGGGCGCTGTCTGGCTGAGCACCGCCTGCCTTGTGTCGCGCGACATCTACCGCGTGGCGCTCCTCTCCGCGGCGGCGCAGCTTGCCTTCGCGATCACCGCCATGGGAGCGGGCGGTTACAGCGCCGGCCTGCTGATCACCTTCGTCAGCGCGCCGCTCAGCCTCCTTCTCCTGGTCACGGCGGGCAGCCTCGCCCGCGCCTACCGCACTCGCGACATCGGGGAGATGGGCGGTGCCTGGCGGCGGATGCGCCGCACCAGCCTGGGCCTCGGGCTCTGGACCGTGGCCGCCGCTGGCCTCGACCTGGTCGGCTACGACGTGGTGTCCTCCATCTTGCTCAACCGCTTCCCCAACGGCGGTCACATGACAGGCTGGGTCCGCGACCTGGTTGCGGTTCTGGCCGTCGCCGCCGTCGTGCTGACCGCGCTGTACGCCGTCCGCCTTCTGGTCACCGTCTGCCGCGGCACCCCGGCGGTGCGTCGCGGCTTCCTCGTGGAGAAGCTCACCGAGGCGGAGCCGCGGCTCCGGGCGCTCCAGGGCTGGACTGCGGCCGCCACCGTGGTTGCCGTCGTCATCGGGCTCCCGGGGATCGCCGCCATAGGTCACGGCAAGGGGCGCGTCCCCGCGCTCACCTTCAGCCATTGGATCTACTACGGCGCGAGCCACCAGAACCTACCCGTCGAGGGGTGGGCGTTCGCTGCCGTGGTGGCCGCCCTGGTCGTCGGCGTGGCCGGGGGAGCCGCGGTCTCGCAGGCCAGGCTGAGCCGGCGGCTGGCTCGGATTGGACTCTGGCTCCGGCTTCCGACCCTCACCGCCACCGCTCCCGCCGCCGTGCGCCGGGCGATCGCGTTGGGTGCCCGGGTCGGGGACACCCTGGCCGGTGAGGTGGTGGCCTTTGACCACGAACTCGTCGAGCCGCTCTACGACTCGGCCGGTGACGGAATCGAGGCCGTCGCCTGGTCGATGGAGCGAGTACGGGTGCGCAAGTTGCGCATCGGGCTTGCGGTGATGCTCGCGGTGGTGCTGCTGCTCGTCGGCGCCAGCGTCCTGGCTGCGGGCGGGCACTTTCCGGTGCATACGACATGAACCTCCTGGCCCAGACGACCAGCACCACCACGACCACCGGGGTCACCTTCCCCACCCTGGTGCTCACCGCCATGGTCTGGAGCGCGGTGGTGTTTGCCCTGGCGGCAATCCTCATGCCCAACCAGACCCAGGACCAGCTGCGCCGGATCAAGTCACTGGGCTCCACCGGCGCTGGCGCGGCCCTCTTCTTCGCGATCTGGGCCGTCGAGACCCAGGCGTCCGCAGCACTTGTGGGGACCGGCACCACTGCCGCGGGCGTACCCGGCGGCGACCTCCACGAGCAGCACGGCTGGCTCACCTCGTTCCCGATCACCTCCACCTACCACCTCGATGCCGACGCTCTCGCGCTCGCGGTGATCCTGATGGTGTCCGTGGTTTTCTTCTGCGCCTCGCTTGCCGCCTGGCACAACCAGCGTCACGTCAAGCTCCTGACCGTCTGCCTGCTCACCCTGGAGACGGCCTCCCTCGGCGTCTTTGCCTCGTACGACTGGGTCCTCTTCCTCTTCTTCTGGATGCTGGCGATCGCCCCCGTGTACGTGCTGGTGCGCGCCTTCGGGGCCGGCCACAGGGGTCGGGCTGCCACCCGCTACGCGGCGACGAGCCTGGTCTCCGCAGGCCTGCTGCTGCTCGCGGCGGTCCTGATCGCCTTCCAGGCCGGCTCCCACACCTTCGACATGGGGAGCACGCCGGTCACCCTGCCCGGCGACGGAGAGACGGTCGCCTTCTGGCTGGTCACCGCCGCCTCGCTGCTGGCGATGGCCGTCGTGCCCCTTCACGGGGCGCTCCTCGACCTGCAGGAGGACAGCTCCGGGGTCCTCTCGGCGATCTTCGCTGCGGTCCTGCCCAGCCTGGGGGCCTACACCCTCATCCACGTCGCCGTCGGCTTCTTCCCGACGACGTCCGGCAGCTACTCGCTCTTCTTCGCGGCCCTGGCCGTGGTGACCGTGGTCTGGGCGGGTCTGGCTGCGCTCCGAACCGACGACCTGAGGCGGCTCATCGGGTACATGGGCACGCTCCTGATGGGTCTGGTGCTGCTCGGCGTCGCCGGTCACACCACGATCGCGATCACCGGGATCATGTACCTGCTGCTCGCCCGCGGCCTGGTGGTGGCGGTGCTCATGCTGCTCGCCTCCCTGATCCAGGAGAGGAGCAGGCGGGTGCGCATCTCCCAGCTTGGCGGCCTTGCCTGGCAGGCACCGTTCCTCTCCGTCTTCTGGCTGCTCGCCACCCTTGCGGCGGCGGGTGTGCCCCTCCTGGCCGGGTTCGCCGGCGACTTCTTCATCTTCACCGGCTCCTTCCCCGCCCATCGATGGGCGACCACGGTGGTGCTGGCGGGCACGCTCCTCGCCTCCGGTGTGCTGGTCTGGACGGCCCAGCGCATCTTCCTCGGAGCCTCCCGCGACACCTTCGCGCGGGTCCGGGACCTCGGGCCCCTCGAGCTGACGTACCTCGGCGTTCTGGCGGCGCTGATCGTCCTGATCGGGGTGGTGCCGGGGCACTTCGGCGTGCTCTTCCAGAACGGCGCCGGCTACATCCTCTTCCCGGGGCCGGCGGGATGAGCGCGCCCAACGGCATGGCCGTGTTCGCGACGATGCTGCCCACGTTGCTGCTGCTGGTGCTCGCCGCCGTCGCGGGCCTGCTCGGCTGGCTCCGCCCCGCGTTGCCGCCGTCGTTTCACCGCTGGCTCGGGGCAGAGGCCCTGGTGGGTGCCGGTGCGGCCGCTCTCGTCGCCTTCCATGGCGTCGCGCTCACCAACGGGGTCGGCCTGGCCGCCTACGCGGCGGCGGTGATCGCCGACCACTTCGGCACCTTCGCGGTCCTCCTGCTCTGCGCGACCGGCCTGGTCGCCGTCCTGACCAGTGGCGCCGTCCAAGAGCGCCTCGGCTCCCGGCTGCCTGCCTACCACGCCCTGGTGCTCACCGCGACCGCCGGTGGCACCGTCCTCGCCGTGCAGGCGGAGATGGGGATGCTCATTGTCGGCCTGGGCATCGTGGTGATAAGCCTGGTCGGCATCGTGGCGGTGGAGAAGNNATGCTCTACGGCCTGGCCATCGTGTACGGCGCCACCGGCACCACCGACCTCGCCGCGGTGCGCGGCCAGTTCGTCCACTCCGCGCCGCTGGAGGGTCTGGGACTGGCCCTGACCCTGCTCGGACTTGCCTACCTGGTGGGAGCGCCTCCCCTGCACCATTGGATGCTCCAGGTGTCGGCGGCGAGCACCGGTGCGGTTGCGGGCGCGGTCGTCAGCCTCGCCGTCGCGGCCGGCGGCATCGCCCTCGTCCGGGTGATGGTGAGCGGCTTCAGCGCGACCATGCATCCGTGGGTGGTGCTGGCCGGGGTCCTGGGCGCCGCTGCCTGCCTCTACCCGGCGCT
>PMYJ01000120.1 GCA_003170875.1 Candidatus Dormiibacterota bacterium
CAGGGCGGCACCGACACCCAGGCTACCGTCTCTCAGAACGGCAACGGCCGCGCGATCCCCGGACGCAGAGGCAAGCCGCGGGCATCCCGGGAGTCATGCGTCTATCCATATGGTGGGTACGGCGCGGACGCGCGACGCGGTAGGTACCACGGGTCGGGTCGGGTCGGACCTCCATCGCGGCCCCTAAGGTGCGTCGGCCCCCATCTTGTGCGGTTCGCTGCCACCGCCCACTTGCAACGGGAAGGTCGCGGCAGCACCGCCCAGTGAGAAGGCGACTACGTTTCCGACAGCGCGATCAAGCTGACACTGGATACCTCGTGCCGGCTCTCCATCGATGACCCGGCCGTCGAGCCCGACATCGTCCGGTTGATCAACTTGGCCCTGAGCGGAGCAACTCTGCACCCGTCCAGTACAGCTGGAGTGACGCGATCTCAACTAGCGATAAGGGATGCTTATCGCCAGTCAAGGGGTTTGACCATCGCTGTCTGGACGACCGTCGCGGAACTCAGCCACATGGCCTAACCGCAAGGCGACCTGCTGTTGGACCCTCTGACCGGTGCGCTGGGCGAGCGGGCGGGTGGTGTCCTCCAAGCGTCAGATCCTCTGCCGAGGTGCAGAAGTCCCGCCGGTGGGCGCGCGCGCTTCCCGCCCTATCGCTGGCAGTTGGGTGATGCCGGCGACCGACGAATCCCGGGTTGAACACCGGGTTCGGCACCAGCAGCCACGCACCCGCTCTCGTGGATCATTCCTGTGCCTACGCGTGCGCGCGCGCGTAGGCCTGGTCCCCAGCCGGTTGCGGTCCCAGGCTGAACCGGCAGCGAGTTCACGTACCTGGACAGTTATCTGGACGGGTAGCCGCACGGGGTGGGGCGACAGCTCGAACCGGCAGCCCGATACTGACTAGCGCGACGACGGCCGGTACGTGGTAGCTGGGGCGCTCGGCGGTGGGGGTGCCCTCCGCGCCTGTTCCGTGGATCGGGCCGCGGTTAGCGGTCAACCCGCCAGGCGGGATGGATAGCGGGAGGCGATGGCCGGGCATCAGTCGCCCTCTGCGTCGGCGCAGTACTGGCAGGAACCCGCGATGTAGCCGCGGTGGCGGAGCACGTCCAGTTGATCGAGCAACTGGCGTCCAATGTCTCGTGCCTCATCACAGCAGAGCCGGGCCTTCTTGAACTCGTCCCACCTCTGAGCAGCCCGCAGGATTGCATCCCTTTCGGCATTCAGAGCGTCCGCGTTGGGAACCCCCGATGCCACCGGGCTCATGGAATCGGCGGACTGACCTTCAGCCAGGAGGACCACCTGGTTCACCAGCACCGTCCGGGACACGCCCTTGGTGACAAGTAACGCAACCCACTCCTCACCTTCGGCTCGCCTCCTCAACGCCTGCTCGAGAGGTGGGTAGTCGTCCCCGACGGTCAGCAGGCGACGCAGGAGTTTGCCAGTGGGCGTCTTTCCCAGATGGTCTGCCAGGGCTGACCCCGGAAGGCCATCTGGGGACCGGACAGTCCCTGGGGGCTGCCCCACGCGCGCGCGCTGAACCAGCGCCCCCGCAATGGCGGCGAGGTGCTCCTGGTGGCGTCGCTGGGCCTCGAGGAGGAGCTGGTCACGGGTGGTGGCTGCTCTACCGGCTCGGCGTACCCGTCGCACATGTTTGAGGATGGTGCGGGCGTCATATCCATCGCGGACGGCGATCGACGCGGCCGTGGTGCCCCGGTCCATCTCGGCACGCCATCTGCGAGCCTGAGTCGGGCTAACTCGTCGAGATCGCTGAGCGTCCCCTACAGCCGAAGTGTGTCTGCGGTTAATCTCGCTCATGTGTATCTTCGTGATCTTGTACGTCCGAAACAACTAAATCATACTCAACGCCGTGGAGACTACAACCTCTCGCCCGACCAGGCGGATAGCAACGGGGCGACCGGCCCGCCACCTGGACATCAGGCGGTGGTCCGGCTGCGCCCCTGCATGCCCCGAGGGGCATCCGCCCCAGACGGCGCCCGAGCCTCCCTCGCGGCTAAGCCGGGAGGCGCCATCACCATGAGCCCACCGAGACACCAGCCGCCCAGCCGTGTCCGCTACGCGGCGGAGCACCCGAGCATCGGCATTCATCTCAGCATCGAGGACCGCGAACGGGCGGTGGCCCTGCGCGAGCGTTCCGGGCTCTCTTTCGCTCAGCTCTTCCGGCAGAGCCTTGAGCGCGTGGAGCTCGACATCGCACCGGTGGAGGAGACGGCGCTCACGCGGGGCTACGAATATGGCTTAGACGAGGCTGAGGCTCTCTTCAAGCTGACCGCTCCCTGCGCGGTGTGCGGTGGGCCCATGGTGATCCGGCCCGGGACCCCGATGGCCGAGGCGGCGGTGGCCTCCCTCGCCCGGTGGCACCATCACAGGTGCGCGAGGTCGGCACCCCGCCCATGACCGCCCATAGCGCGCTGCCGATCAGACCTATCCGCCTGCCAGGGCGCGGCAGGGAGCCGAGGCGTCACGGGCCCGAGTCAGCCCTGGCCCTCGGTGTCCAGGTCGACAGGGCACCCCGTCGCGAGCTCAGGGAGCTCCACCACGAGTTCAGGCAGTTCGCCGGCGGGACTGCCCCGCGGGCCGGCGACATGCGCCCAGCCGATCGGGCGCCGTCACACGCAACCGCCGCGGCGGGAGGCTGGGAGGCCCGGGGGGAGGCTGGTGTGGTGCGGTGCCGGGTGACCGCACCGTGCGGCGACCGCGGCAGGCGCGTGGCGGGCGCTGCCGCGGTTCCGAGCTGCCAGGGGTCGGACTCGGGGGGGCGCTCATGATCCTCGACACCCCGCGGCTCCGCTACGAGATGGCCATCCGCGGGGTGGACTGCCAGACCCTGGCGCGGGCGGCCGGCCTCTCCAAGAACACCGTCACCAACGCCCTGCACCGCCGACCCGTCACCTCGGGCACCCTGCGCCGGATCAGCGCCGCCCTGCTCACCTTCCCGGCGCTCCGGCTGGGCGAGGACCTGGTGGCGAGACCGGAGGGCCCAGGTGCCCCAGGAGCCGCGCCCTGACCGCGAGGGCCCTAGCGTTCGCGGTCGGCCATCAGCGAGCGCATCAAGGCCGCGTGGGCGTCCGACACGGTGAGGTGCTGGTAGACCTGGTCGATCATGGCCAGGCTGCTGTGGCCCACGATCTGGGCCACCAGGCTGGGGGTCATCCCCCGGCGCAGCTGCTCGGTGACGAACGAGTGGCGGAAAAGGTGGGGGTGCACCCTCCGGTGCAGCACCTGGAGGCCGAGGTCGCGGATCATCTGCTGGGTGCCCGACTCACTGAGCGGCTCGTACTCTCCGGTCCTCGGGCTGCGGCGGGTGCCGAGGAACAGCAGCTCGCTCGCCGACTCCTTCCGGGTCCGCCGGGCGTAGCGGTCGATCCGGGCTGCCAGGCTAGGCAGGATGGGGACCAACCGCTCGCGGTCGCCCTTGCCCCGGACCTTGAGGTACCACTTCCGCCCCGGCTGCTCGCGCAGCGAGTCGGTGGCGCTGAGCCCGAGCAGCTCCCCCAGGCGGATCCCGGTGTCGGCCAGGATCCGGATGATCAGCTTGTCCCGCTCGCTGGCCGCGGCGTCCTCCAGGGCCCGGATGTCCTCCCGGCTTAGGCTGTCGACCACCCGCCGCGGCAGCCGCGGCTTCTGGACCCGGGCGGGCGGGGCCTCGCCCTGCCGGGCGAGCCAGCCCAGGAAGACGTTGATGGTGCGGGCGTAGCTGGCCACCGAGGGCTTGCTGAGGGGCCGGCCCGAGCGGGCCCCGGTGCCGTCCAGCAGCCCGTTGGCCACGGCGTTGAGGTGGGGGGCGGTGAGCTCGGCGGGATCAGCGATGCCGGCCCTCCGGCAGTAGGGGAGGAGCACCTCGCGGAGCACGTCGGCGTAGACGGCGAGGGTGCGGCGGGAGAGGCCGGCGGCCCGCTTCTCCTCGAGGTAGTCGGTGATCAGCGCCTCCAGGGGGGAGACCCCGGGGACCGGGGTCAGCGCGGCAGCTTTCGTCACCACAATCCTCCGGATCGGCTCAGCAGGAGTGCGTCTGATCGTTGCGGATGGTCCTCCGCTAGGTGCGTCTGATTCACTACACTGTAATTCAATCAGATGCACCGCCCCAATTCAAGAAGGGGCAGGTGGTACGCCCAGGAGGATTTGAACCCCCGGCCTTCTGATCCGTAGTCAGACGCTCTATCCAGACTGAGCTATGGGCGCACGCTCCCTCGATGGTACCAGCGGCGCGGCCGCGCCAACCTGGTCGACCCCTGCGCGGGCCGGGGCCACCCATTGGGGAAGCGTTTCGGACGCGTCAGGCGGGTCCGCCGCGACCCTGCCCGGCGCACCGCCGACTCGGGCGGCCGCCCCCCCACTCCGTTCATCATGGACGGCGAAGCGGCGGCCCGTCTGTCGAGCCCTCGACCGGGCCCTTCCAGGAGGACCACAGATGGCGGCGACCGGACAGCCAGCGGCTCTCGCGGACCTGGAGACCCTGCACCACGTGGCTCAGCAGCTCCGGGTCGACGGCATCCGCGCCAGCACCCGAGCCGGCTCGGGCCACCCCACCTCCAGCATGTCCGCCGCCGACCTGATCGCGGTCCTCGCCGGCCGCCACCTCCGCTACGAATTCGCCCACCCGAAGCTCCCGACCAACGACCATCTGATCTTCTCCAAGGGCCACGCCTCGCCCCTCCTCTACGCCCTCTACATGGCATGCGGCGTGGTCGACGACGCTGAGCTGATGACCTACCGGACGCTGGGCTCCCGGCTCCAGGGTCACCCCACGCCGGTCATCCCCTGGGTGGACGTCGCCACCGGGTCGCTGGGACAGGGTCTCCCCATCGGGGTGGGCGTCGCACTTGCCGGCAAGTACCTCGACCGCCTCCCCTACCGGGTCTGGGTGCTCTGCGGCGACAGCGAGCTGGCCGAGGGGTCGATCTGGGAGGCGCTCGACAAGGCGAGCCACTACCAGCTGGACAACCTGACCGTGATCGCGGACGTGAACCGGCTCGGCCAGCGCGGCGAGACCGAGTTCGGCTGGGACATGGAGACCTACCGCCGCCGGGTGGAGGCGTTCGGCTGCCGTGCCCTGGTCATCGACGGCCACAACCTGGAGGAGATCGACGGCGCCTACGTCGACGCCCGGGAGACGATCGGCCGGCCGACGGTGATCCTGGCCAAGACGATCAAGGGCAAGGGGTTCTCGGAGATCGAGAACAAGGAGGGGTGGCATGGGGTGGCCCTGCCCCCGGACATGGCGGTGCGGGCCATCGACCAGCTCGGCGAGGAGCACGATCTCCGCATCGAGGTGCGCAAGCCCGAACGGGGCACCCCGGCGATCCGGCCCCAGGCGGCCGAGGTCACCCTCCCCACCTACGCCCTGGGGGACAAGGTCGCGACCCGCAAGGCGTACGGGGACGCGCTGGTCGCCCTCGGCGCCCGCCCGGAGGTGGTCGCCCTCGACGGCGAGGTGAGCAACTCGACCCACGCCGACGAGTTCAAGAAAGCGTTCCCGGATCGCTTCTTCGAGATGTACATCGCCGAGCAGCAGCTGGTGTCGGCGGCGGTGGGCCTCCAGGTTCGCGGCTACATCCCCTTCGCGTCGACCTTCGCCGCCTTCTTCTCGCGGGCTTACGACTTCATCCGGATGGCGGCGATCTCCCGGGCCAACATCCGGCTGGTCGGGTCCCACGCGGGGAGCGAGATCGGCGCCGACGGCCCCTCCCAGATGGCACTCGAGGACCTGGCGTCGTTGCGGGCCGTCCAGGGATCGACGGTCCTCTACCCCTCCGACGCGGTGAGCGCCGCCAAGCTGGTGGCGGAGATGGCCGACCGCACCGGGATCGTCTACCTCCGGACCACCCGCAACGCCTATCCCGTGATCTACGACAACGCCGAGGCGTTTCCGATCGGCGGCGCCAAGGTGCTGCGCCGCAGCGATGAGGACCGGGCCGCCGTGGTCGCCGCCGGGGTCACGCTGCACAGCGCACTGGCCGCCGCCGACCGGCTCGCGGCGGAGGGGATCCACGTCCGGGTCATCGACTGCTACTCGGTCAAGCCGATCGCCGCCGACGTGCTGGCCGAGGCCTCCCGCGATTGCGGCGGGACCCTGGTGGTCGTCGAGGACCACTACCCCGAGGGCGGTCTCGGGGCCGCGGTCATGGAGGCGCTCGCCGGCGACCACCCGCCGCGGATCCTCCATCTGGCCGTCCGCGACGTCCCCGGCAGCGGCAAGACCGCCGCCCTGCTGGCCGCCGAGGGGATCGACGCCGACGCGATCGTCGCGGCGGCCCGCCACGCCGCCACCACCACCGCAGGAGGCCAGTGACACCGATGCCCACGCTCAACCCGCTCCTGCTCCTGGCCGAGCGCGGCCAGTCGGTGTGGCTCGACTACATCAGCCGCGAGCTGGTCATCGGCTCCGAGCTGACCCGGCTGATCGCCGAGGACAACGTCACCGGTCTGACCAGTAACCCGACCATCTTCGAGAAGGCGATCGCTGACGGCACCCAGTACGACGAGCAGATCCACGAACTGCTCGGTCACGATGTCAACGACCCCAACGAGGTCTTCCTGCGGCTCGCCATCCGTGACATCCAGCACGCGGCGGACACCCTGCGCCCGGTGTACGAGCGCACCGGGGGCGCCGACGGCTACGTCAGCCTGGAGCTGCCCCCTCCCCTCTCGCACGACACCGCCGGAAGCGTCCGGACCGCCAAGGAGTACTGGCACCGGGTCGACCGGCCAAACCTCATGGTGAAGGTCCCGGCGACACCCGAGGGCATCCCCGCGGTGGAGGAGCTGATCGCCGCCGGGGTCAACGTCAACGTGACGCTGATATTTGCCCTCTCCGCCTACGAGAAGGTGATCGCCGCCTACATCGGCGGCCTGCAGAGGCGCCACGCCGCCGGCCAATCGCTGGACGTCCACTCGGTGGCCTCCTTCTTCGTGAGCCGGGTGGACACCGCCGTGGACCCCCTCCTCGACGTGCGGCTCGAGGCCGGCGGCGACGCCGCCAAGCTCGAGAGCCTGCACGGCAAGGCGGCGATCGCCAACGCCCGGCTGGCCTACGCGACCTTCGAGCGACACTTCCGCGGCGAGGAGTTCGCTGCGCTGCGCGAGGCCGGCGCCCCGCTCCAGCGGCCGCTGTGGGCGAGCACGAGCGCCAAGAATCCGAAGTACCGGGACGTCATCTATGCCGAGGCGCTGATCGGCCCGGACACGGTCGACACCATGCCGCCCTCGACCATCGAGGCCTTCCGGGACCACGGGAGCGTCGCCGGCGACACGGTGCGCGACGACCTCGACGGTGCACGGCACGTGATCACGGGACTGGAGTCCGCCGGCATCAGCGTGGACAAGGTGACCGAGGACCTCCTCGTCGCCGGGGTCGCGTCCTTCGCGGCATCGTACGACCAGCTGATCGCCAGGATCGGGGAGAAGCTGGAGAACATCCAGGCCGGGGTGGGCAAGCAGACGAGCTCCCACCTCAAGCTCGGAGGGCCCAGCCTCGCCGACGAGATCGCCGAGAGCGCGCGTGCCCGGGTCGCCGAACGGATCTGGGCTCGGGACCCCGACCTCTGGAAGCCCGGCGACGCGGCCCACGCGGCGGTGATCGGCAACCGGCTGGGCTGGCTCGACGTCCCGCTCACGATGCGCGGGCGGGTGGCTGAGCTGGTCGAGCTGGCCGGCGAGGTGCACAAGGCCGGCTACGCCGATGCCGTCCTCCTCGGCATGGGGGGGTCCAGCCTCTGCCCGGAGGTGCTGCGCAGCTCGTTCGGGAGCGCCACCGGCTACCCCGTCCTCCACGTGCTCGACACCACCGACCCGGAGGCGATCGTGAACCTGGAGCGGCACCTGGACATCCGCCGCACCCTCTTCCTGGTCGCCAGCAAGTCGGGGACCACCCTGGAGACCTCCTCCCACCTCGCCCACTTCTGGGAGGCGGTGACCGCGTCCGGCGTCGCCGAGCCAGGCCAGCAGTTCATCGCCATCACCGACCCCGGCACCACCCTGGCCGCGCTGGCCACCGAGCGGCGCTTCCGCCGTCTCTTCGAGAACCCGGGCGACATCGGGGGACGCTACTCCGCGCTCTCCCTCTTTGGCCTGGTGCCGGCGGCGGTGATGGGCCTGGATGTCGGCCTCCTCCTCGACCGCGCCATCGCCATGCGGGCGGCCTGCGGCGCCACGACACCCCCCGAGCGGAACTGGGGCCTGGCGCTGGGCAGCGCGCTGAGCCTCGCCCACGCGGCGGGCCACGACAAGATCACCATCCTCGCGCCGCCCCAGATCACCGGCTTCTCCCTCTGGGCGGAGCAGCTCATCGCCGAGTCCACCGGCAAGGAGGGCAAGGGCTACATCCCCATCGGGGAGGAGCCGGTGGGCAAGCCCGGCGTCTACGGCGACGACCGCCTCTTCGTCCTGCTCCGGCTCGGTGGCGAGCCCTCCCAGGTGGACATGCAGGACGAGACCCTGGTCGCGGCCGGACTTCCACTGCTGATCCTGGAGATGCGGGATGTCTACGACCTGGGCGCCGAATTCTTCCGCTGGGAGTTCGCCACCGCGGTGGCGGCGGTCTCGCTCCAGATCGACCCCTTCGACGAACCCAACGTCAAGGAGTCGAAGGACAACACCGGCAGCGTGCTGGCGGCCTACGAGAAGAGTGGGAGCCTGCCCGAGGAGGCGCCCTCGGCGTCCGGCGACGGAGCGACCGTCTACGGGGGGAGCCCCGCCGACTCGGTGGAGCAGGCGCTGCTCACCCATCTCGGCGAGGCGCATCGCGGCGACTACGTCGCGATCATGGCGTACGTCGACCCGAACAACGCCAACGAGGGAGCGCTCGAGGAGTTCCGCACCGCGATCCGGGATCGCTACCGGGTGGCCACCACGATGGGGTTCGGCCCGCGATTCCTGCATTCCACAGGGCAGCTCCACAAGGGTGGGCCCAACACCGGCGTCTTCATCCAGGTGACCTGCGACGACACCGTCGATGCCTCCATCCCCGGCAAGCCGTTCACGTTCTCGGTGCTCAAGCGGGCCCAGGCCGCGGGCGATCTGCAATCGCTGCGGAACCACGGCCGCCGGGTGATCCGTCTCCACTTCGACGGCAACCTGGACGGCCGGCTCGAGCAGCTGGCCCGTTCGCTGCACCATGCCGCAGGGTCGTCGGCCCTCTGACCGCGGCGCCCCCGATCTTGGAGCGCCGCTGATGACGACAGCAGCAACCGAGACCATCCGGACGATGGACGCGCTGGTGACCGAGGAGCCGTCCGCCAACCCGGTCAGGCTCCCGGCGCCGCCGCCCGCAGCGCTGGTCATCTTCGGCGCGACCGGCGACCTGACCAAGCGCAAGCTGGTTCCCGCCCTCTACGCCCTGGCTGTCGACGGCCTCCTCCCCGAGCGTTTCACCGTTATCGGCGCGGCCCGCAGCGAGCTGACCGACGATCAGTTCCGCACCGCCATGCGGGACGCGGTCACGCGATTCGCCCGCATCCGGCTGGACGAGGAGGTCTGGAGCCGCTTCGCCGAGGGGCTCCACTACGCNNGTGCCGACCGTGAGCGGGGGACGTCAGGAAACCGCATCTACTACTTCGCGATCCCGCCGAGCGGGTTTGCCCCGCTGGCGGAGCGGCTGCAGCGTGAGGGGATGAGCCGCGAGGAGGAGGGCGGGGGCTTCCGCCGGATGGTTGTGGAGAAGCCCTTTGGGCGCAACTTCGCCACCGCCCGCGAGCTCAACTCCGCGCTGCACTCCGCCTTCGAGGAACCGCAGATCTTCCGGATCGACCACTACCTGGGCAAGGAGACGGTCCAGAACATCCTCGTCTTCCGCTTCGCCAACGGGATCTTCGAGCCGATCTGGAACCGGCGCTACATCGACCACGTCCAGATCACCGTCGCCGAGACCCTCGGGGTGGAGGGGCGCGGCTCCTACTACGAGGAGACGGGGGCGCTCCGCGACATCATCCAGAACCACGTGATGCAGCTCGCCGCCACCATCGGCATGGAGCCGCCCAGCAACTTCGAGGCGGAGACGGTGCGCGACGAGAAGGTCAAGCTGCTGCGCGCGATCCGGCCCATCCACCCCGATGACGCGCTGTTGCACACGATTCGCGGCCAGTACGCGGCGGGGTCGGGGGCCGGTGAATCCGTCCCCGGCTATCGCGAGGAGCCAGGGGTCGATCCGGAGTCGCTGCGCGAGACCTTCGTCGCCATGAAGCTGGACATCGACAACTGGCGGTGGGCGGGCACCCCGTTTTACCTGCGCACCGGCAAACGCCTGCCCAGCCGGGCGACGGAGATCGCGATCCAATTCCGGCGCGTGCCCCACTCGCCCTTCGCGGGCCACCGGGCCATGCCGGGAGGCATGCCGCCACCCGACGGCATCGCCCCCAACCTGCTGCTCCTGCGCATCCAGCCGGATGAGGGCATCACCCTTCGCTTCGGGGCCAAGGTGCCCGGGCAGGCGATGCGCATCGAGAGCGTCAACATGGACTTCTTCTACGGGTCCAGCTTCCAGCGCGCCTCCCCCGACGCCTACGAGCGGCTGCTCCTCGACTGCATGCTCGGCGACGCCACCCTGTTCGCGCGCGAGGACGAGGTGGAGGAGGCCTGGCGGGTGTGCACCGCCATCCTCGACGGCTGGCGCACCCACCCCCCGGATCGCATCGACTGCCCCAACTACGAGGCCGGCACCTGGGGCCCTGCCGAGGCCGACGCCTTTATGCGCCGGGACGGCCGGGAGTGGCGCCGGCCGTGAGATCGCGGCTCTGGGCGCCGATGCCATCGTCAGTGGGCCCGACCCTTCGTCGTCATGCACCTCAAGTGCACTCCTCCTCGGGCCACCCCTTCCTCGGCCTCGACGCCCAGATCGGCGCCCGGAAGGGCGCCTGCCACGATCTCCCATCCCAAGAGAGCAAGCACAACCGATGAGCGAGACAGGACGGCTTCCCGGTGCCGTGACCGTGCGGGACGACGCGGCAGGGGTGGCAGCAGCAGCAGCCGACTGGATCGTGGAGATCGCCGGAGCGGCGATCGCAGAGGGTGGGCGCTTCCGGATCGCGCTCGCCGGAGGCAGCACGCCACGGACCCTCTACCAGGTGCTCGCCGCGGCGCCGCATCGGGAGAGGACCGATTGGGGACGATGGGAGGTGCTCTTCGGCGACGAGCGGGCCTGCCCTCCCGACGACCCGGCCAGCAACTGCCGGATGGCGCGGGAGGCGCTGCTCGACCTGGTGCCGATCAGGCCGGAGCTCATCCACCGGATGGAGGCGGAGCGGGCCGACCTGGATACCGCGGCCGCTGAGTATTCGTCCATCCTGGCATCAACCTGCCCGCCTGCCTCTCCCGGGTCACCCCCCCGGCTGGACTGTGCCCTCCTCGGGCTGGGGGAGAACGGGCACACCGCCTCGCTCTTTCCCGGTGACCCGGCGCTCCAGGTTCGCGACCGCTGGGCGGTGCGGAGCCGGGCGGACTACGCCCCCTTTGACCGCATCACGGTCACCTACCCGGTGCTCAACGCCGCCGCCCACGTCGCCTTCCTGGTGGCCGGCCCGGCCAAGCGGGAGGCGCTCCGGGGCGTGGTGGACGGGCGCGTCCCCGCTGCCGGCGTCCGGCCACCGGACGGGGAGCTGCGCTGGTTCCTGGACGCCGCGGCGGCAGGCAGCAACTGAGCCGGCGCCGCCCGCGGAGCGGCGGTCCGCTCCGGGGAAGGCCCGGTTCAGGCGGCGGAGCCGACCCCGCCCGGGCTGGGCGTCGCCGTGGGTGCCGGCGTGGGGGTCTCGCCGCTGCCGTACCCGTCGGGCGGTGAGGAAGTGGTCAGGGTGGACCAGGCCACCGCACCGGCGGGGACGGGTACCGAGGGCGCCGTCGCCCACCCCGTGAAGGTCATGGTGTTCGCGGTGCCGTCGCTGAAGGACATGACGATGGAGGCGGGGAGGTCGGAGCTGGGCGAGATGTCCACCCGGACCGTCGCGCTCGAGGAGTACTCGGAGGCGGGCACAGTGCCGGTGATCCTGGTCAGTGTGGCTCCGCCGGCGCCGGTCACCTGCTCGGTCGAGGTCGCGACGAACCCGGTGATCCCCAATTCCGACGCCACGGTCAGGCCGGCCTGTTCTGCCTCGTACGGCCCGTCGGCGGGCTGGATCGAGACCCACTGCCCGGCAAGCCCAGGCGCCGTGCTCGCCGAGACGCCCAACTCGTCCTCGAGCGCCGGGGCATTGCCCTCGAAATACACGGTCTGGTCCGAAGCCAGCAGCACGTCGTACTGCTCGTTCCCGAATTCGGTCGGCTCGCTGATCACCTGGGTGCCGTCGTTCTGCCCGGCGTCGCCGGTATAGGTCGTCACGGGCTCTCCGCCACCGGTCCAGGTCGACACGTAGTGAAACCCGGCCGAATTCCCGGCAACCGTCATCGACTTCTTGTAGAGGCTGGACGCCTGGGCCGCCGGGCCCTGCCGGGTGAGGAGTACGACGGGGATGGCGACAGCTGCAGCGATGAGGATCACACCCAGGAACACCGCGATGACCTTCCCCGCACGGTTGCCCGACCGCACGCCGGGTGGCGGGTACTGGCCGGACCATCCCGAGGAGCCGGGCCCACCCCAGGCGGAGGGCGACGGCGGCGGCGGCGCACCCCAACCCGGAGGCATCGCATCGGGAGTGTCCGGCGACCCCCACCCGGGCGGCGTGGCGCCTGGCGCGCCCGGCGATCCCCAGCCGGGAGGGGCCCAGCCCGCCCCCGGGTCGGAGGATCCCGGGAACTCTCCGGGCTGCGGCGGGACGCCACCCGGCTGCGAGGGGTCAAAGGGCTGGTTACCCATACTCCGCCGTCTCCAGTTGGGCATCTCGGCGGCCGCAGTGCGGGGGCGCGGGGCGCAAGGCAGGACCGAGACGTCTTCGCCGGGATGTTAGCGCCGCCCCCGGTCAGGCCGTCCCCGGAGGATTGGGTACCGGCCGCGGCATGGAGCGCAGCAAGGACCGATCGCCCCGGCGGTCAGAGATCCAGGCTGTAGTCCTCGAGCAAGCGCCCCGATCCGGAGTGCGGATGCGCCGCACCCACGCGGTGCCATCCCAGCTTCTCGTAGAGGCGCACCGCCCGCAGGTTGTCCGCATACACCTCGAGGATGACCTTGGCGAACCCGGCCCCACGCAGGAGCTCTGCGGCCGAGAGCAGCAGGCTGGAACCGGCGCCTCGTCCCCATGCATCGGGACGGACCCCGAGGTACCTCAGCTCGGCGGTGGTCTCGTCGCCCGGCGATCGTGGCGCGGCGGTAGCAAAGCCGACCACAGCACCGCGCTCGTCGACGCTGATCAGGAGCAGCGACTGCGGGGAGGCATCCAGAGCCTCCTTGATGCGGTCGCGAGAGAGCTCCAGTCGCGCGCCGACAGCCTCTCCGTCTCGTGCCGCCGTCGCCTCCGCCCAGATGCGGGCCGCGTCCGCGAGGTGCTGGTGCGCCCGGTCGACGATCACCTGCACGCGAGCCACCTCCGCTAGGACTCATGAGCCGCGCGCCTCAGCCGCCGCTGCTCGCCGGCCATCCTCCGCTTGCTCCAAGCAGTCACCTTCTCAACACATTGTGAAGTTGCTGGGCGGTCAGGAGCGGGTCGGCGCCCAGGTCACCTGATCCGCATCACCAGGCGATACGCGAGGGCGAAGAGCAGAGCAGCGAGCAGGACGAAGAGCCCGGCCTCGATGCCCTGGAAGAGCCAGAAGCGGGAGGCGGGCTGGTACTGGGTGAGCGAGTAGACGCCGGCCAGCGCCCTGGGGCAGGTGGCCTGGGTGTTCCCCGTGCATCGGGAGATCAGCTGGCTGACGCTCGCCGCGTTGAGGGGGTGGCCGGCGGCATCAAAGAAGCCCGGGGGTGCGGAGTTGAGCAGCCAGTCGTCAGGGCCCGGCGCCGGGGTGCCGGCGGTCAGCTGGCCGCCCGCCAGCTCGTGGAAGACGACGGGCGGGAGGTACCTCCAGCGGGCCAGCACGGCGATCGACACCCGCACCGCGATGAACCCGACCAGGGTCACGGCCATCGCCGGCTGGGTACGGCGCAGCGCGGCGCCGGCGGCGATGCCCAGCGCGAGCGCGAAGAGGGTGTAGGCGATGACCACTGGCGGGGCGCTGTCGAACCCACCCCAGATGCTCAGCACGGGGTTTCCGCCGAGGTCGCGCTGCATCGCGAACCAGCCCTGGGCGATGGCGGCGAGCACCGCCGCGGCGACCGCCGCGCCCAGCACCAGCAGGGCCGCGCGAACGAGGAACCAGCGGCCCCGAGGCACCCCCTGGGACCAGGCCACAAGATGGGTGCCGGCCTCCAGCTCACGCGGGATGAGCCGGGCGCCGATGGCCATGCCGATCAGGACAGGGACGACGACGACCACCATGAGGACCAGCCCCCACCAGGTTTGCAGGTTGCTGTTGAACCACGCCTGCATGGCGCCGCACGCGCCCTGCGCAGGGGTGCAGGACCGGACCTCGGCGAGGAGGCCGGCGCCGGCGATGCTCAGGTAGATCACGGCCACGCCCAAGACCAGCAGCATCGCGCCCGCGAATGCGGCGTTCGAGCGGTGCTGCCGCCAGGTGAACCAGGTCATCGCGCTACCGCGCTCTCATCACCAGGCGGTAGGCGACAGCGAAGAGAGCGAGCGCAAGGCCCACGAAGATCACCGCCTCGATCCCCTGGAACAGCCAGAAGCGGGAGGCCGGCTGGTAGGGCTGGAAGAGGGTGATCGGCGCCGGATGACATCCTGCGGGCACAGGTGGCGCCGAGAAGCAGTAGCCGGTGGCCGCGATCGTGTGCCCGGCGGCGTCGACGACCACCGGCGATCCCGTCGTCCAGCCGCCGGCTGGGAACTGGGGCAAGCTGCTGCCGGTCACGCTCGTCCCGGCGGGGTTCGTGCTCATCACCGAGGACGCCTGGAGCGGGGCCAGGTACCGCGTCCGCGCGACCACTGCGATGGTGACGCGAACGGCGATGTAGGAGAAGAGGGTCAGCGCCACCGCCGGCGACGTGCGCTTGAGCAGAGCCCCGGCCGCCATCCCCAGGGCGAGCGCGAAGAGCGTGTAGCCCGCGAGGACGATGGGGCCGATGTCGAACCCGTCCCAGATCGGATCTCCGGCCCCTCGCTGCGCGGCGAACCATCCCTGCATGACCGCGACGAGCACGGCGGCGCCGGCAAGCGTCCCGCAGCTCAGCACCAGGGCGCGGCGCACGAACCATTGGCGACGCGGCACGCCCTGGGTCCAGGCGAGGAGATAGCCGTTCCCCTCGAGCTCGCGGCTGATCGTCTTCGCCCCCACGATGCCGACCAGGAGCGGAAAGAGAAGGCCCCCGAGGGCGATCCAGGACCAGGCCGAGCTTCCGAGCTGCGGGTTGAGCGACAGGCACATCCCCCCGCTGCCGGACGTCGTGCAGCGCTGCGCGCCGTCCGGCTAGAGGTGCGGCAGGAGAACGAGACAGAGGATCACACCGATGCCGAGTGCGGCGAGGAGCGCGCCGACAGTCACCGCATCGGCGCGGTGCTGGCGCCAGGTGAGCCAGGCCATCAGGAGGCCGCCTCGACGAGCGTGGGCGGCGGCAGCGCCCCGACGGCGGGGTTCTCCAGGTAGGCGAGCACCAGCTCCTCCAGCGACACCGGCTCCGACCGCCAGCCGGCTGGTGATGACGCCCCGTCCCGCCGGACCAGGAGTGCCGTCTCGCGCCCGGTGTGGCGGGCCGAGACGACCGTCGGGTCCGCGGCCGCGACCGCCGGGTCCATCCGCGGCCCCACCAGCAGGCGGTGCTCCTCACGCAGGGCGTCGATGTCGCCGGCCAGCTGCACCCGGCCCTGGGAGATGATGACCAGGTGGTCGCAGACGCGCTCGACGTCGGCGATCAGGTGGGACGAGAGCAGGACGGTGGTGCCGTCGGCGGCCACGGTGTCGACCAGCTCGGTGAGCAGCTCGCGCCGGGCCAGGGGGTCGAGTGCCGCGGCGGGCTCGTCGAGCAGGAGCAGCTCGGGTCGCTTCCCCAAGGCGAGGGCCAGGCTCACCTGCGCCCGCTGCCCGCCGGAGAGGTGCCGGACCCGGCGGTCGAGGGGGATGCCGCGGCGGAGCAGCCGCCCGCGCGTTCCGCCCTCGTCCCACCTCGGGTTTAGCGCCCTGCCCATATGGAGCGTCTCGTCGACGGTGAAGTCCGGGTAGAGGGGGCGCTCCTGGGGCACGTAGCCGACCCGCTCCAGGACCGGTTCGGGCTGGCGTTGGGGATCCCACCCCAGGGTCCGGATCCCGCCGGCGCTCGGCGCCAGCAGGCCGATGGCGAGGTTGAGCAGGGTGGTCTTGCCCGCACCGTTGGGCCCGACCAGGGCGGTGATGTGCCCGGCGGGGACCTGGAGGGAGCAGTCGCGGAGCGCCCACACCCGGCGGAAGCGCTTGCTGAGCGCGGTCGCCTCGATGGCAGCCGTCATGCCACGTCCTCCCCGTACGCGTCGAGGACAGCCGAGTCGATGAGGGACCAGACGGCCTCCTCGCTGAGGCCCGCGGCCCGCGCCCGCTCCAGCCAGGCGTCCAGCCCTGGGCGGAGGGTGCGCTGCACCCCGGGCGGCACCGGCGCGGGGGCGGTGTCGGCGATGAAGGTGCCGAGCCCGGCCCGGCTGCGGACGACGCCCTCGCGCTCCAATTCGGCGTAGGCCTTGAGGACGGTGTTGGGGTTGATGGCGAGCGCCGCCACCACCTCGCGCGCGGCCGGGAGCCGGTCCCCGGGCGTGAGCACCCCGCGCAGCACGGCCCGCCGCACCTGGCGCACCAGCTGCGCGTAGGCGGGCATCGCCGAGCCGGTGTCCAGCCGCAGGTGGATCAATTAACTAGTTCCATAGTGAAATGGGACTCTAGTCAGTCGGGCAAGTGGCTGTCAAGCCTCGGCGCAGGGTGCCGGGCCCGACAACCGGTCGCTTCGACGGCGTCTAAGCTGCTGTGATCATGCCCGTGGGCTCGGATGGTCCGGAATCCCCCGTCACCGATTCCGAGTCCGGCGGGACGCCTCCCGGCCCGCGCCATCGGCCGCGGCCGACGAGCGTCAGGGCGCGGGCGGCGGCGATCACCCTCGCAGCCGTCCTGCTGGTGGCCGGAGGCGCTGCGGCGGCGATTCTCGACGGCGGGCCGGGGAGAGTGACGGCGACGGGAACGATCCCGTCCGGGTCCACCTTCGAACCCATCCCTGAGGCGGTGGTGCGGAGCGACGACCGGACCATCGTCGTCAACGGCGATTGGGGAGGCTGCCGGTCCCGACCCCACCTGGTCGCCCTCGAGAGCCCTGCCGTGGTCATCCTCGCGATGGTCGAGCCTCCCGTCAGCGTGCCGTCCGGCGCGGGCTGCCCCCTGGACCTGTTCGACGGTCAGTTCCAGACGAAGCTCCGCTCCCCACTCGGGTCCAGTTCGCTCATCGATCAGAGTGACGACCGTCCGATCGTCACCGTCCACGAGAGCGCCATGGCCCGAGTGACCGTGCTCCCCGCGGGGTTCCGGCTCAGCGCGATCGCGCCGGGAGCCCAGATCGGCCTCGCCGATGGTCAGCCGGCCTCAGCGGCGACCCGGACCTGCACGGGCCCGGCCAGCAGCAACACGCCGCTGGGGGTGGTCCAGTTCCCGGGGACCTCGGCCTCCGACGGGGCGACGGGCCTGGGCGCGGAGGTGGCGGTTGACGTGGGCGGCTCACCGGGCATCTTCCAGGCTCAGGTCGATCCGACCACCGGGGCGCCCGTGGCAAGCTCCCTGAGCTGGTCGAAGGATGGCTGGGTCTTCGTCCTAGTCAGCTGGCAGCCGCTCGGCGAGGCCGTTCTGGTGAGCGTTGCCGCCGGGGTGGTGCCGACCGAGACGGCACCACCGGGCGCGTCGGCGGGCTGGTAGCAGAGCTCGGGTACCACTCGCCCCCCGCTTCGCGTACTCTGCGGCCATGCCCCGCACGTGGCCGCGATGCCTCAACGGTGTGGTGATCGCCCCCTCGCTGCTCGCCGCCGACTTCGGCCGGCTGGCCGATGCGGTGCACGCCCTGGAGGGGGGTGGCGCCGATCGCCTCCACGTCGACGTCATGGATGGCGCCTTCGTGCCCAACTTCACCTTCGGCACCGACACCCTCCGGGCGCTCCGCGGAGAGACGGATCTCCCCTTCGAGGTCCACCTCATGGTCCACGAGCCGGACCGGCACCTGCTCACCTTCGCGCAGGCCGGCGCCGACGCCATGACGGTGCACTGGGAGGCCTGCCCCCACCTCCACCGGACGCTCGTGAACATCCGGGCCCTCGGCTGCCGGGCCGGCGGCGCGATCAACGTGAGCACCCCGGCCCAGAGTCTCTACGACGTGCTGGACGTCATGGATCTGGCGCTGGTGATGACCGTTGACCCCGGCTTCGGCGGCCAGACCCTGATCCCTCGTGCCCTGGCCAAGGTTGCCGAGCTACGCCGCGAGATCGACGCCCAGGGCGTGGCGGTCGAGCTGGAGGTTGACGGCGGCGTCGACGCGCAGAACGTCGCCCTCTGCGCCAACGCCGGCGCGACCGTCATGGTGGCCGGCACGTCGGTGTTCCGCGACCCCAAGGGTCCGGCGGTCGGGGTTCGCCGGCTGCTCCAGGTCACGGCACCGCGCGTCTGAGCGCGCCACTGGGCGGGTGAGGCGAGCGCGGCTCCGCCGCGCCGCCGAGGGGCGCCGAGCCCCTGTCAAATGGGACGGGGTCCGCGCGCCGCCTGCGGCGTGGGGAAGATCAGGCGCCGGGGAGGACGCCGGGGTCGACCTCGTACCAGACGACCACGCCCCCCACCTGCTCGCCGGGGCGGCCCAGCAGCTCGGTGAAGAGGCGCGCCACCTGAGCCTGATGGCGCTCCGGGCCGACCACGACGCTGCCCACGTCGAGGGCCCGCAGCTCGGCCACGTACGCGCTGCGGTCTGATGCGGTGAGCGATGCCGGCACGGGTCGCCCGTCGTCGCCGACCTGGCGGATCTCAGTGCCCAGGGCGCCGAGGTTGGTCCCCCACTGCCAGCCGCCGGGACCCGGGATGAACGCCGGACCGGTGGCGCTCCGGAAGGACATCTCCGACACCGCCTGCCAGACGCTGGTCTCGTAGCCGGGAGACGAGGTCATCAGCACCGAGCCCGTGGTCGAAAGGCCGTGCACGTCCGCACTGGAGAAGAACGCGGGGACGTTCCAGCGCTCGGACGGAAAGGGGAGCACCGGCAGTAGCGGGACCAGGGCGACCACCGCCGCGAGCACGCCCGCCACCCTCCAGCGGGTGCGCGGGTGGCGCAGCACCCGGTCGAGGAAGACCGCCACCAGGATGCCCAGGGCGAGGTAGCCGAAGAGCATGACCCGGATGGGAAGGATGTCGTTGAAGAAGGGGAGGACGTCAATGGGGAGCCAGGGCAGTGGAACGGGCGTGGGGTGGCCATCCCAGACGTTGAGGAAGCCTCCCAGCGAGAGGACCATGGCGGAGCCGAGCGTCACCGCCGCCACCACCACGACGGTGCGCCGCCGCAGCCAGACGACGGCTGCCACGGCGAGCAGGAGCAGCGGGATGCCCACGTAGACACCGGAGTCGCCGAGCACCGAGCGCGGCCCAGGTCCGAGCAGCTGGACGTTGGACGGGACGACGAAGCGCTCCAGCGTCGCCACGTAGTAGTTGAGATACCAGAGCGCTCAATGAATGCGTTCCGGTCCGAAGAGCTGCACGTACAAGGGGTATCCGGCGAGCGCGACGAAGATGAGGAGGGCCGGTCCCGCCACTCGCAGCACGTAGTGCAGCCGTTGGCGAATCTCGGTGCGATGGAGGAGGGCGAGAGTGAGGAGGGCGGGCACGGCCATGATCACCGTCTCTCCGAGCAGCTCCTCGGAGGTCATCAGTTGGAGCGCGGTGACAACGCCGAGGAGCAGCCCGAGACGCCATGGTCGCGCTCGCTGCCGCACCAGGATCTCGTCGGCAAAGATGACCGCCAGCGCCGGATAGAACGCCAGGGCCAGGTTGGGATGACCGATGCTCTGGGAGACCACGTAAGGGCTGAAGCCGTAGAGGAGGCCCCCGGCGGCGGCGGCCGCCCACGACCGGGTGAACCGGCGTGCAGCCAGGTAACCGCACCACCCCGAGGTGGCGATGGCCGTCACGCAGAGGACGTTGTAGGAGGTGATCGGACCGAAGGCGATGGTGACCGGCGCCAGCAGCAGGGCGGGGAAGACGATGGAGGTTTTCCACATCAGGTTGGCGCCGCTCGGGTAGTGGACGTAGGTGGTCAGCAGCGGGTTGAGGTGGTGCCCGAGGGCAAAGGGGAGCCATTGCAGGTACCAGATGAAGAGAGCGGGATCCTGGAGACGGCCCACCGCGGTCCCCGAACCGGTGAAGAGGCCCTTCCAGAGCATCGCCACCGCCAGGACGAGGTACACAGCGAGGGCCAGCGCACCAAGTGCCACCGCCAGGAGCCGCGGTCGCCCCTCCTCTGACGCAGGCGGCGCGGTGTCGGACGGTGGGGTCGGCGGCGGCGACTCCATGGGCGCCGATCCTAGCAACGACCGCCGGAGGCGCTAGCTCTAGAGAAGCTCGTACGCCTCGTGGACATAGTCGAGGAGCATCCGTTTCGCCGAGAACCGAGGGCCGATGCTCATCAGCGACCGCTTGACCATGGCGATCCAGCCGTGGGGGACGCCGTCCGCGCCGCGGTCGTAGAAGAGGGGCACGACCTCGTTCTGGAGGACGTCGAAGAAAATGGCGGCATCGCGCTGGTCCTGGACGTGGGTGTCGAAGGCGACATCGCCGGGCAGCCCCCAGCCGTTGGTGATGTCGAATCCCTCCGCCCACCAGCCGTCCAGGGTGGAGAGGTTGAGGCCGCCGTTCATGGCGGCTTTCATCCCGCTGGTGCCGCTCGCCTCCAGGGGCGGGCGGGGCAGATTGATCCAGAGGTCGCAGCCGCCAACCATCTGGAGCGCGATGGCGAGGTCGTAGTTGTCCAGGAAGGAGATCCGCTCGGCCGAACGGGGATCGTTCTTGAGGGCAAAGAGCCCCTGCGGGGAGCGCTTGCCCTCCTCATCGCTGGGATGGGCCTTGCCGGCCACCAGGAACTGGACCGGAAGGGTCGAGCCGTCGAGCACGTCGCGGATCCGCTCGGGGTCGGTGTAGAGCAGGTAGAGCCGCTTGTAGGTGGCGAGACGCCGGGCGAAGCCGATGGTGAGCGCGTGCTCGGTCAGGCCTCGCTCCGCCGCCTCCACGTACTCGCGAGGGTCGCTGCGGTCGAGGCGGTTGGCGATGGTCCGGTCGCGGGCCATCTCGACGAGCGCGGCGCGCTGAGTGTTGCGCACCTCCCACAGCTCCTCGTCGGGGATCCCCTCGACCGCCTTCCACGTCGTGAGGTCGGAGGCGCGCCCGACCCACCCCTCGCCCAGGTACCGGTCCAGCAGGCGGCGCATCGGAGTGCCCATCCAGGTGGGGAGGTGCACACCGTTGGTGACGTGGCTGATGGGGACGGTGTCGGCGGGGCGCTCGGGAAAGAGAGGCCGCCACATCTGGCGCGCCACCTCGCCATGGCGCCGGCTGACCCCGTTGGCGAACCGGCTCATCTTGATCCCGAGTGGGGTCATGACGAAGGGCTCGTGGGGGTTGTCCGGTTGGGTCCGCCCCAGCTGCAGGAAGCCGGCGTCGTCGAGGCCGACCTGGGAGGGATACTCACCGAGGACTGATTGGACCTCTGAGACGTCGTACCCCTCGTTGCCCGCTGCCACCGGGGTGTGGGTGGTGAAGACCGTCCTCTCGCGAGCCAGCGCGAAGGCGGTCGAGCGGTCGTGCCCGGCGAGCATCTCGGTGCGGGCCAGCTCGAGGGGGGCCAGCCCGCCGTGTCCTTCGTTGAGGTGGATGATGCAGGGGTCGATCCCCATGGCCCGCAGAGCCCGCACCGACCCGATCCCGAGCAGCGCGTACTGGGCGAGACGGATCGCCCGGTCGGCGACGTACAGACGGCCGGTGATCCAGCGGTCGACTCGGCCATTCTCCGGCCGTTCGGCGTCGAGGAGGTAGAGCGGGGTCCGGCCCACCTCCACGCGCCAGACCTGGACCACCACCTCGCGGCCGCGGAGGGGCACCGGGACGGTCAGCGGGACGCCGTCCGGCCCGAGTACCAGGGCGGCGGGGAGACGCTCGGGGTCCACCGGCCGCCAGTACTCGTGCTGGTACCCGCTCGCGTCGGTGCGCTGCAGGAAGTACCCCTCCCGGTAGAGGAGGCCGACCCCGACCATGGGGAGGGCCAGGTCGGAGGCCTCCTTGAGGATGTCCCCGGCCAGCACCCCCAATCCCCCGGCGTAGATGGGCAGCGAGCGGTGGATCCCGAACTCGGCGCAGAGGAAGGCGACGGGATGCCTCTCAGACGCCCGGCTCGCCATCGGCGGACGGGCCAGTTCGGCGGTGAGCCGGCCCAGCATCGCCTCGGCGCGGCCGATCAGCAGGTCATCGCCGACCGCCCGCTGCAGCGCCTTCGAGGAGGTCTCGGTGAGGAGGCGGATCGGATTGCCGTTACAGAGCTCCCAGCGCTGGGGGTCGATGGCCTGGAAGAGGTCCTCGGCGTCAGGGTCCCAGGACCAGCAGTAGTTGTAGGCGATCCGGGCGAAGGGGGCGAGCCGCGCCGGCAGACGCTCGGCAAGGGCGCCGGCCGCCGCCACGACGTCGGCGCGACCGTCGAGGAGCGGGGACGCTGCCGGCAACGCCTGGTGCATGGGTCTGGCGATGGTACCAGCAGGGTGGACAGGGCCCCACGCGGCAAGCCGCCTGGGGTGCCCCTCTCTTACAGGGCCTCGCCGCCCCTCGCCGGCGCGGCAGAGCCGCTTGCTCGGCAGTCGCCGGGCCGTGGGCCCGCCGTCCCGCCAATGGACGCGGCAGGCCCGTGACACTTCGGTTCGGATTACCGCGTCCTCTTGACGGGCTGTTCGAAGAGCGACCACGACCCATGACAGGGGAATGATGCCGGTGCGTCTGACCCGTGTAGTGCGTTTAGCCTACGAAGATGCAACCCAAGGTCGCTGCCCTGAACCGGCGTGCCCCGCTCACCCTGGTCGACGCCCCCGAGGTGGACTACATCCCCGAGGGCGGAACGGAGTGGGCGGATGCCCTCTCCGAGGCGGCGCTCCAACTCGTCCGCTCGGCGAGCGAGGGGGACGTGGCCGCGGCGATCCGCACCGCGGCGGCCACGCTGGCGCCGGACAGCCCCGTCCGGGTCGCCTCTTCGGGCCCCGGCGGCTGGCACCTGATCCTCAGTGATGAGACCGAGGAGGAGGCGATCCTCCGCATCCCGCTCCGGGCCGGCGGCACCCTTCTCGGAGAGCTGTCGGTGCTCGGCGCCGTGCCCCTCCCCGCGGCGCAGGCGAGCGCCATCGCAGAGCTCGCATCCCATGGCGCCCTGGCCCTGGCCCGCCTGGAGTACGGGCAGCTCATCAGCGGCGTGACCCCCGACCAGGACGACCCGGACATCTTCGCGGCCACGTCCTTCCGCGATCCCCTGACCAACCTCCCGAGCCGGATGCTCTTTCACGATCGTGTGGAGCACGCCCTCCACCGGCGGTCGCGGCACGTCCACCCGGTCGCGGTCATGGTCATCGACCTGGCCGGATCCATCACGGCCGTCAAGGAGGGGATGGGGGGCGACGCCGGCGACCGCCTGATGGTGCAGGTCGCCAAGCGACTCCAGCACCTGGTGCGCTCGGCCGACACTCTCGCCCGTCTCCGCGAGGACCAGCTGGGCGCCCTCCTCGACGACCTCGACAGCGCGGCGGACGTCGGTCTCGTCGCCGAGCGGCTGCTGAGTGGGCTGCAGACGCCGTTTGTCCTGGAGAGCGATGTCCCGGTCTCGCTCCAGGCCCACATCGGCATCGCGGTCAACTCCGGCGCCGCGGAGTCGGCGGTCGAGCTGCTCCACAAGGCGGGGAAGACGGCGCAGGCGGCGCGGGTGCGCGGGGTCGGCTTCGAGGCCAACCCGGGGCGGCCGCGCGTCCACGTCAAGACGCGGTCCACGCGCTCCTAGGCCCGGGCTGGGCGGCGTCCTGCTCGACACCAAGTCGAGTAGTCTCTTGCTAGGGGGTGATCGAGAAGCCCCCTCGCAGCGAGGACTCATGACCTTCGACGCCTTTCTCCAGCAACTCCCCGACGCCGATCCCGACGAGACCGCGGAGTGGCTGGAATCACTCGACAACCTGGTCGCCACGGAGGGCGCGAGCCGGGCTCGGTACGTCATCGGCAAGCTGCTGGCCCGGGCCAAGCGCCTCCAGGTCGGCATCCCGGCGATGGTCCAGACGGCCTTCATCAACACCATCCCTCCCGAGGAGGAGCCCTGGTTCCCCGGCGACGAGGAGATGGAGCGCCGCATCCGCAGGATCGTCCGCTGGAACGCGGCGGTCATGGTGGCACGGGCAAACAAGAAGTTCGACGGCATCGGCGGCCACCTCTCCACCTACGCGTCGTCGGCATCCCTCTACGAGGTCGGCTTCAACCACTTCTTCCGGGGCAAGGACGACGGCAGGCCGGGGGACCAGGTCTTCTATCAGGGGCACGCCGCCCCGGGCATCTACTCCCGCGCCTTTCTCGAGGGCCGGCTCAGCAAGGACCAGCTCGACCACTTCCGCCGCGAGACGGCGGGACGCGGCCTGAGCTCGTATCCGCACCCGCGGCTCCTTCCCGAGTTCTGGGAGTTCCCGACGGTCTCCATGGGCATCGGGCCCCTCAACGCGATCTACCAAGCACGATTCAATCGCTACCTCTACAACCGTCAGCTGGTCGACACCTCGGAGTCGCGCGTCTGGGCCTTTCTCGGCGACGGCGAATGCGACGAACCGGAGGCGATCGGCGCCCTCTCCCTGGCCGCGCGCGAGGGGCTCGACAACCTCACCTTCGTGATCTCCTGCAACCTGCAGCGCCTCGACGGTCCGGTCCGGGGCAACAGCAAGGTGATCCAGGAGTTGGAGTCGATCTTCCGCGGCGCCGGTTGGAACGTCATCAAGGTCATCTGGGGCAGAGAGTGGGATCCGCTGCTCGCCCAGGACACCGACGGCGTCCTGGTCAACCAGATGAACATCACCAACGACGGGCACTTCCAGAAGTACGCCGTCGAGTCCGGCGCGTACATCCGCGAGCACTTCTTCGGGCCCGACCCACGGCTCCGCAAGATGGTGGCCCATCTCTCCGACGACGACCTGCCCCGGCTGCGGCGCGGCGGCCACGACTACCGCAAGCTCTACTCCGCCTACAAGCTGGCGGTGGAGCAGAAGGAAATCCCGACGGTCATCCTCGCCCACACCATCAAGGGCTGGACGCTGGGCCAGCAGTTCGAGGGGCGCAACGCCACCCACCAGCTCAAGAAGTTCACTGAGACCGAGCTGCGGGCTTTCCGCGACCGCATCCAGCTGCCCATCACCGACAAGCAGCTATCCGAGGGCCTGCCCCCCTACTACCACCCCGGACCCAAGTCGCCCGAGGTCGAGTACCTGATGAGCCGGCGGCTCGCCCTGGGCGGCCCAGTGCCGCGACGGAACGTGAAGTCCAAGAAGCTGGACGCTCCCGATGAGAGCGCCTGGGAGGACTCGTTCAAGGGGTCGGGAGGCCGGGCCGCCTCGACGACGGCCGCCTTCACCGCCATCCTCCGCAACCTCCTCCGCGACAAGAGCATCGGCCGGCGGATCGTCCCGATCATCCCCGACGAGGCGCGTACCTTCGGCATGGACGGGCTCTTCCGCGAGGTCAAGATCTACGCTGCCCACGGCCAGCAGTACGAGCCTGTCGACGCCGAGATGGTGCTCAGCTACAGCGAGGCGAAGGACGGTCAGATGCTCGAGGAGGGCATCACCGAGTCGGGCTCGATGGGCTCCTTCACCGCCGCCGGCACCGCCTATTCGACCTTCGGCGAGACGATGATCCCCTTCTACATCTACTACTCGATGTTCGGCTACCAGCGGGTCGGGGATCTGATCTGGGCCTTCTCCGACTCCCGCGGACGCGGATTCATGCTCGGCGGGACGGCGGGCCGCACCACGCTGAACGGCGAGGGCCTGCAGCACCAGGACGGCCACTCGCCGCTCCTCTTCTCGGCCCTCCCCCACGTGCGCATCTACGACCCCGCCTACGCCTACGAGCTGGCGGTGATCATCCGCGACGGCGTCCAGCGGATGTGCCGTGACGACGGTGACGCCCTCTACTACCTCACCCTCTACAACGAGAACACCGTCCAGCCGCCCAAGCCGGACGGCGTGGACGAGGCCATCCTGCGCGGCCTCTACCTGCTGCGGCCGGCGCCGGTCGAGAAGAAGCACCGGGCCACCATCCTCGCCAGCGGACCGGCGGTAGCGGCAGCGCTCACTGCTCAGGAGCGCCTCGCCGAGACCAACGACGTCGCCGTGGACGTGTGGAGCGTCACCAGCTACCAGCAGCTCCGCAACGACGCTCTCGAGGTGGAGCGGTGGAACCGGCTGCACCCAGAGCAGGAGCCGCGCATCTCGCACATCGCGGAGCAGCTCAGGGAGGCGCCGGGACCGGTCGTCGCCGTCACCGACTACCTCAAGGCGGTGTCCGACCAGGTGGCCCGATTCGTCCGCCAGGACTTCATCCCGCTGGGGACCGACGGCTTCGGCCGGAGCGACACCCGGCAGGCGCTGCGCCGCCACTTCGAAACCGACGCCGAGCACGTCACGGTCGCGGTGCTGGATGGATTGGCCCGCGCAGGGGAGATCCCCCGCCACGAGGTCGCGGCCGCGCTGGAGCAGTACGAGATCGACACGGAGCTGCCCGAGCCGCGCGTGCGCTGAGGACAGCCCGAGTTCTCCGCGGCTAGCCGGTCACCTGGATCACGCTCCCTCCCCCCGCGCTGTAGTCGGGCATGGCGACCTTGGTCATCAGGTTGTAGTAGCCGGGCGGCAGATCCTGAGGAAGCTGGATGACGCTCGTCGGAGCGGCCGGGGAACGATCCGTGGTCGTGACCGCCGGGGCCCGGAGGGTGTACGCCGACGAGGCACCGCTCTTGAGCGTGGTCACGCTGGCGTACGCCCCCTGCAGGGTGGCGCTCAGCGTCAGGGTGGTGGCCACGTCCGAGGCGGTACGCGGGCCCGGGCTCACGATCCAGTGCACGACCAGTGCCTCGCCCGGATGGTAGAGCTGGTTGACGTCGCCGTTCTGGCAACAGGTCACCGTGTACTGGGTGTAGGAGACGGCGACGGGGACGTTGGATGTCCCGCAACTGCACGCCAGGGCCGCCGCGCCCAGACACCACGCCGTGAGCGGGAGACGCCGGATCACGGCGTGCATCATGCCACCGGGCGGAGCTCGGTCACACGCTGATCCCGCCTGCCGCGAGCCGCCGCGTCAGAGCGGCCGCGTCATCTCCAATTCCAGCAGGGTCGGGGCGTCCTCGCGCACCGGCTGAGTGGCGCCGGTGCGGACAAAGCCGTGGTGGGCGTAGAGCGCCTCTGCGGGGTCGTTGCCGACCGAGAGCCAGAGATCGAGCGCCCGAAACGGTCCGGCCGCGGCCCAGGCGATCACAGCGTCCACGAGCAGCCCGCCGATCCCCCGGCACCGCCAGTCGGGATGCACCCACATTCCGACCAGTTCGGCGTGGCCCGCCACGTCACCGCGGATCCCGGCCGCGGTGCCGACCAGGCCGTGCGGGGCGCTGGCGGCGAAGGTGGACCTCCGGGTGAGCCGCGCCCGCCAGTCCGCGGGCGTCATCGCCTCCTCGCGGGCGACGTCTGAGCCGAAGGCGCTCGGAGCATCGGCGAGCCCCGCCAGGCGGATCTCGCGGTACGTGACCCAGTCGGCGGGTCGGAGACGGACGACCGTTATCCCGTTCACGCCGTCGACTCTAGGTGGGTGGCCGCGGCGCCCGTTTCAGATGCACGTGTTGGGGATGTCGACGTGCTCGGTCTGTCCGGCGCGCACCGTCACCGCCGTCCACTGCTCGATGCTCGCCGGCGGCGGGAAGTGAGCGCGGAGGATGTAATCGCCTGGAGGGAGGGGGAAGCGGTAGCTGTCGTTGACGCCGACCCGCTCGGTGGCGACCACCGTCGTCGGGAGGACGGCCACCGACGACCCCGGTCCGGTGCTGCGCATGTGGATCTGCCCCTTGAGGACGGTGACGATGCCGGCGGCGTAGTGGGGCTCACCCGGGTATCCCAGCGCCGCGCAGGGGATGATCCCGCCGGTGACGGTGCCGGTGTTCCCACCCGCGCAGCCTGCCGCCGCGACGAGGAGAAGCAGCGCGATCAGCCGGGCCCACCGATGCCCGAGCGTGGTCATCATTCGCCGGCGGTGAAAACGTAACCGTCGCGGTCGCTGGCGAGCGAGGAGGTGCAGTAGAGGATCAGCGCCTGGCCCGTCCACACCGGTGCCCACGGCAGTCCATTGTCGCAGCCCCCCCACGGCGCGGCCGGCAGGCGCTGCCAGCCGTTGGTCGCCGGGTCGTAAACGCTGGCGTCGCCGGGGACGACGTCGGTGGACGGGTCCGACTCGCTGGTCATCTCCGCCCCCGGGTTGAAAGAGAAGAGGGCCGCGCCGGTCCACGCCGCGAGACCCCCGGTGAGCGGGTCGGTCGGGAGCCTCGTCCAGCTGTTGCCGGCCGGGTCGTACAGAGCGGTGGCCTCTGGAACCCACGGTCCGGGGCAGTCCCCGCAGTTGTCGGGGCTGCCGCGCACGACGGCGAGCTTTCCGGCCGACAGCGCCTCGGCGACATCGGGCAGCGCGTCGGCCGCCGCCGGGATCAGCGTCCAGGTGCCGGTCTGCTCCGAGTAGGAGAAGAGATCCACCCCGCCGGCGGGATTCCCTCCTGCAGGGTTGGTCTCCCATTCCGACCAGGCCAGCAGCTCCCCGTCCACCCGGATGGCGGTGTTCCAGGTCAGCGGGTGTCCGGCGGGAGGGACCGGGGCGGGGATGTGCTGCCACCGATTGGCCGACGGGTCGTAGGCGGCCCCGTCTCCGTAGGTTTGAGGGGAACCGCCGACCTCCCCGGGTTGGCCGCCCCCACCCGGCTCGCCGCCCAGGACGACGACCTCCGCCCCGGTCCAGAGGGCGGTCGCGTCCCCGCGCGCCGACAGAGGTGCCGCAGGCAGGACCCGCCATCGATTGGTGGTGGGATCGTAGGCCGCGCCGTCCGCGGTCGGCTCGGACGGCGTGTACCCTCCCCGCTCGTAGCCTCCCCAGACGACCATCTCCGTGCCGGTCCACACCGCCGCCTGCCCCACCCGCGGTGAGAGGGGTGAGGCGGGCAGCAACCGCCAATCACCGCTCTCCGGGTCGTAGGCAGCCCCGTCCGCGTGCAGCTGGTGATCCTCTGCACCCGAGGCCCCACCCCAGACGAGCAGCTCGCTACCGGTCCACACCACGGAGGCACCGTCGCGGTGAGTGATCGGCGCCGCGGGCAGCGCCGACCACCGGCCTGACATCAGCTGCTCGCTGCTGGCCGCGATCGAGGCCGAGGTGGTGACCGGCGGCGAGGCGAGACGCGGACCGCCAGGCTCCGCGGGGAGGCTGGATCCCGGGGACGATGTCGCGCCGCTGCAGCCGGCGGTCGCCAGGGCCGCCACGGCGGCGGCCAGGCGGCGCGAGAACATCCGTGGCACGCTAGCTCAACGCGGCGGCTCTGGGTGAGGTTCCCGGCGCTCCGGCCCCGGCGTCGCCGCGACCATCGCGATACTGCGGAACCAGACGGCACCAGGAGGATCCCGCCCCTGGACGCCACTGCCCCACTGACGATTGCGCAGATCGGCCGGCTGCTCCGGTCCAGCACGGCGGCCATCGGGGGCGAGGTCGGCGCCGCCTCACCCGACCTGCTGAGCTGGCATCCGGCGCCCGGCGAGTGGTGCGTCAAGGAGGTGCTGGGACACCTGATCGAAGCCGATCGCCGCGGCTTCGCCGGGCGTGTCCAGCTGCTCATCGAGCACGCGGACCCGGAGTTGCCGGGCTGGGATCAGGGTGAGGTGGCAGCCGCGCGCCACGACTGCGATCGCGACGCCGTGGAGCTCCTCCACGAGTTTGTCGCCGGGCGCGACGCGGGCCTTCAGCTCCTGGCACGCCTCACGGTGAGAGACCTGCAGCGCAGCGGGCGGCATCCCAAGGTGGGTGACCTGACCGTCGGCGACATCGTCAACGAGTGGGTCCACCACGATCGCAACCACCTCAAGCAACTCCTCGCCAACGTGCAGGCGTATGTCTGGCCGCAGATGGGCGCCGCCCAGGGTTTCAGCGGGGATTAGCCCGGTCGCGGGTCACGTCGAACGTCGGCGGGCCAGCGCCAGGAAGGTGGCGTGCGGAACCACGACCTCGCCGCCATGAGCGGCGACGACCGCGCGCAAGGCGTCGAACAACCGATTCCGCGTCTCCTCGGGGAGGAGGCGGTGATCAGACTGGCTCTCCAGAAGCTCGACGAGACCATCCCCCGTGAGGCTCGCCCGCCAGGGGTAGATCCGCGTGGTCACATCATCGAAGAAGCCGGCGGCGGTGATCTCGCCGGCCAACTCGTCGCCCTCCTCGTCCTCGCTGCGTTGGGTCAGGCCGGGGAAGCTCGGGTTGCGCGCGTGAAGCTCCGGCGCCAGGCGGCGGTAGAGGTCGTCCAGCTCGTCCCGAAGGGGTTCGCCCCGCCAGTGGGTCTCGTGCCAGAAGAGCGCCAGCGCCCCGCCCGCGCGCAGCACCNNCCATGCCTGAGCCGAGAAGAGCAGGTCGAATGCGCTCGCATCGACGGTCCAATCCTCGAACGTGGCGCCCACGATCCTGACCCCGGGGAACCGGCTGCAATGCCGCATCGCGACCGCCGCCATCGCCGGGCTCGGCTCGAGGGCGAGGATCTCCAGGCCGCGCACGGCGAACGCCACCGTGGCCTTTCCGGTGCCCGCACCGACCTCGACGGCACGGAGTCGCGCCACCTCGACACCGGTGAAGCGAAGCACCTCCTCGACGAGCGCCTCCGGGTACCCGGCACGGGCCCTGTCGTACAGCTCGGCCGCCTCACCGAAGACGAAGCGTTGCTCTCTGGCCCCGCTCTCCACGGTTCCAGCCTACGTCAGCAAGACCTCGGGTCCGGCTGCGACATTGATCAGGCGGTCCAGGCTTTCGGGAATCGGCACCGCGATCCAGCCCTCGCGCGCAGCCGCTGCGAGCAGATGGGGAGGTATCGGTTGGCAGAGCCGACGTTGGTTCGCCCGCGCTACGAGCGCACAGATCAGGGCGTCGAAGGCGTGGTCGGTTCGGGTGACCTCGCCCTACGTGCGGTCCTCGGCGAGCAGCCAGGGGCAGCGGCCGCGCAGATCACCAACGATCTGCACGAGCAGCGCCTTGCCTGCTGCACCCTTGTACCCGCGGGTGCGGCAACCCCCACACCCGGAGCGCGGCGGCGGGATAGCCTTCGACGATCCTCCCCGCTCCGGTCCGGTCGACGGGTTCGCCCGCGACCGCGCCCAGAAGCCGCGCGATCCGCATTGCCGGATAGGCGATGCGATCGGTGCTGACGCTGAGCGGCAGCTGACCACGTCGATGCCCACCGAGACCGCCGGCCGGGTCGGCGCGGCAGTAGTAGATGCCATCCGGCTACGCCAGCGCCGCCCGCATCCGCTCGACGATCTCGGCGAGGATCTCAGGAGAGGTGGCGATGGTGGCTCGGACCCACCCCGCACCCACAGAGCCGAAATCGGGGCCGCGCCGGAGGGCGACCCGGCCCTTCTTGAGGAAGACCTTGGCGGGCTCTCCGTGCAGCTCCAGCCGGGTGCAGTCGAGCCAGGCCAGGTAGGTGCCCTGGGGTGGGACGTAGCCGACCCCTGGGAGCCGGTCCGCGAGGAGGTCGGCCAGAAGCCGTCGGTTGCGGTCGACAAGCACCAGGAGCTGATCGAGCCAGGGACCGCCATCCCGGTAGGCGGCAATCGAGGCGATGACGCCGAGGTTGCCGGCGCCGTAGACGAGCTCCTCGGGGAGGCGACGCACCAGGGCGCGGAGCGCCGGCGAGGTGGCGACCAGCTGTGCGCACTTGAGACCGGGAAGGTTCCAGGCCTTGCTGGCAGAGACCAGGGCAATGCCGCGAGCCTGCGCCTCCGGCAGGGAGAGGAAGGGGACGTGACGGGCTCCGGCCAGGGTCAGGGGCGCGTGGATCTCGTCGGCGAGCACCAGCACCCGAAAGCGCTCGGCAAGCTCGGCGATCTGCCGGAGCTCGTCGGCCGTGAACACGAGCCCGGTCGGGTTGTGGGGATTGCAGAGGAGATAGACCGCGGCGCCGGTGGTGAAGGCCGTCTCGAGGGCGTCGAGGTCCAGTGCCCAGCCGGTGCCGGCGCGCGCCAGCGGAGCCTCGACCACCCGGCACCTCGTCTCTCCGATGTGATGGAAGAAGGGCGGGTAGACGGGTGTGTTGATGACCACCCCGCTCCCCGGGGGCACGGCGCGGCGCAGGATCTCGCTGACCCCGGCCATCACGTCGGGGATCAACCAGACGTCGGCCGGATCGATCTGCCAGCCGAAGCGCGCGAGGTGAAAGCTCGCCACGGCCGCAGCCAGCTCGGGGTCCGGAGTGGCATAGCCGGTGTCACCGGTGGCTATGGCGTCCTCGAGAGCGCGGGTCACCGGGCCGGCCAGGGTGACGTCCATCTCGGCGACGAAGGTGGGGATCACGTCGGCGGGATAGGCGCGCCACTTGTAGCTCCGCCGCCGGCGCAGCTCGGAGAGCGGGAGCCACCGCGGCTGATCGTCGCTCATGGCGCGTCCGCCGCCCCGGTGCCGCGACTCCCGGCCGCGACCCCGAACGGGAGCCGTGCTCGAACGTGGTACCCGTTGTGGGACTCGTAGAGGACGACCTGGTCGGCGGTGGAGGCCGGGAGCTCGACGGGCACGGCCAGCTCGCTCCGCCAACCTCCCAGGTCGAAGTGCGGCGTGGGCCGGCCGAGGGTCACGTGCGAACGGAAGGCACGGGGGTCCACCTCGAAGCCGCACCGGGCCACCGCGGCACGCACGGCGGACGCCAGGCCGGCGAGGGTGGCGGATTCCTCGACCAGCCCGATCCAGAGCACCCGCGCCCGCGCCCCCCCGGGAAAGCTGCCCAGACCACCCAGCCGCAGCGTGAACGGCTGTTCCCGCGCCGCGGCGGCGCCGACGGCCTCGAGAACCCCGTCCATCCGATCGCGAGGCAGCTCCGCGAAGAAATGCAGGGTGACGTGGGTGGTGGCGGTGTCGACCCAGCGCACCCCGGCGACCCCTTGGCGGAGTCTCTCGACATGCGCGGCGAGCAGCCCGGACGCGGGCGGGCCAACGGGAACGGCGAGGAAGGCTCTCAGGGGAGGTGAGCCGGAGAGCACGAGATGGGCATTCGATTCAGTGTACCGGCGGCCGCAGCGGCCCGGAGAGCGCCTGGCCGCAGCCGGAGCGCACTCTGTACACTTCCGGCCCCGAACGGTGGCCAGAGGGGGAGATGCCTCCCCATCACCGAGCCGGACCTGCCAGGGGATGATCTCCATGCGCCAGAGCATCGTCAGGGTGATGGCCGCCGCGACCGTCGCCGCCGCGAACGCTGCCCTCACAGCCGCCTGCGGCGGCGGGGGCCTGGCGTCCGAGACACCGGCCCAGATCTACGAGGCAGCCGCATCCGCCACCGCCCAGGTGAGCGGCTACGAGGCGACGGGCGAGGTCGCGGTCACGGGCTCGAAGGTCACCTTCGACTTCAAGGTGCACGGGAGCGACTTCGCGGGATCCTTTGTCCTGGACGGGAGCACCATCCAGGTGCTGGCCGTCACGGGCACCTTCTACATCGACGCGCCGGAGGCCGCCCTCGCCACCGACTTCGGCATCTCCAGCGTGGAGGCGGCGCTGCTCGCTGGCCGGTGGGTGGAGGTTCCCCCGGCAGAATCCGCCGACTTCACCGACCTGACATCGGTCACCGACATCGCGGCAGAGCTGGCCCGCCACGGCTCCCTGACCGCCGGCGGGACCGCGACGATCGGCGGGCAGAAGGTCGTCCTGGTCAACGACGGCAGCGACAGCGTGCTGGCGGTTGCCACCTCGGGTCCCGCCTACCCGGTCCGGATCACCGCCACGGGGTCGAGCGCCGGCCACGCCGACTTCTCCAACTGGAACGGCATCGCGGCGGTCACCGCTCCACCGAGCCCGATCATCCTGCCCGGATCCTGACCGACGGCCGCACCCGGCACGCCGCATCGCTCAGGCCGCCGCCGTCACTCCGAGCGAGGGCACGGTGTCCAGGAAGGTGGCGATGGCGTCGAGCTGGCCCCGGATGAATCCCTCGTTCCACCCATGGCCGGCATCGTCGATGCAGGCGTAGTGGACCCGTGGCATTCCCGCCACCAGGTGCTGCAGCGCGTCGCGGCGGAGGAGGCGATCGTCACCGGCGACGATGACCAGGCTCTCTCCCAGATGCCCGGCGAGGATGGGGGCGTCATGGCGGCGGAGGCCGCTCCGCACCCACTCCTTCTGAGCGCGATGGGACGCCCGCTGCTGGTTGCGGAAGTTCATCTCGGCCTGGCCGGAGTCGACGTCGCCACCCTCTACCATCAGCCGCTTGTAGAGGTCGCTCACCACCCGGCGATGAGAGAGCCAGCTGATCGCCGGGAAGACCGGCCCGGAGGTCATCACCGCCGCCTGAAAATGGAAGCGGGCCCGGACCACCGACGGGTCCACCAGCGGGGTGTGCAGGATCAGACGATCCACCCGCTCGGGCCACCTGGCCAGGTACTCGAAGGCGACCCCCGCGCCGAGGCAGAGACCGCCGAGGTCAAAGCGCTCCAGCCCCAGAGCCTCGACCAGCGGCTCGAGCGATCGGGCGAGAGCCGCGCAGGTGTGGCGGCCCGGCAGCGGCGGGCTCTCCCCCGACCCGGGAAGGTCAGGGATGATCAGCGTCCGGCGCCGTCCGACGTCCTCGAACCAGGTCTGGAAGTTCTCCGCGGAGCCCAACCACCCGTGGCAGAGGAGCAGCGGCGGGCCGTCTCCGCCGATGAGGTAGCGAAGCGGCCGGGGGGAGCCGAGAAAGCGCTCCTCCACGGGATCAGACGCCCCGCGGGGAGCACCCGTTCATGCTCCTGCCGCCTCCAGCGAGGCTTCCAGGATGTCGAGGCCCTGGGTCAGCTCCTGCTCGGTGAGGGTGAGCGGCGGAATCAGCCG
>PMYJ01000057.1:0-17543 GCA_003170875.1 Candidatus Dormiibacterota bacterium
GCGTAGGCGTGCATCCCGACGCAACGCGCCCCCCAGGCCGACGCCAGATCGATCGCCAGCCCCACCGCGGCATCAGAGTGCTCCGAATTGTCCAGCGGGACGTATAGGTTGGAGTAGCCGCCAATCGTGCTCATCGTGTCCTCGATGTCGGTCCCCGGCGCCGCCCGTGGCTCCCTCTGCGCCCCGATACGGCGCGTGAGGCAATTGTAGGAACATAAGCCATATGGGTGCGTTGTTGGTAGGCCGGAGGACCTAAACGTGTCGAACCGTGCAACTGTATCTGACCATGGTCCAACTCCCCCTGCGGCTCCGCCAGCCACACGACTCGACGCCCCGTCCGCGCCGGTCGACGCGACGGCCTGCCCGTTCCCCCACGGCGAGAGCGCCGCACCCCACCCGTCGGGAGCGCACTCGGCACTGACGGGGCAGGGCGAGGGAGCACATCCGGCGCTGACGGGGCTGGGCGCTGGAGCCTGCCCGGTCGCCGGCGTGGCCACGTCGCCGCCGGCATCCGCTGCGACGGAGGCGGATCGCCGGGCACAGGCGCCGAGCGCCCCCCAGTGGACCCCCGACGCCGAGGCCGTGATCAGGGAGCGAGCCGAGATCTGGTCGCACGGCGACCCCGGCCGTGGCGAGGAGCTGGCGCGCGGCGTCGCCGAGGAGCGCGCGGCCGGGCGCCAGGCGGAGATCACCGCCCTCTTCCTCCGCACCCTCGGCAAGAAGCTCGGCTACGGTCACCCCCTCAGCGAGAAGGGGGAGGAGCTCCGGTTCACGTGGACTCCGGAGGCGGAGGCCCGCCTTGCCGACGTCCCCGACTTCTGCCGGGAGTTGACCCGGTGGCGGGTGGAGTGGACCGCGCACAAGCTGGGGCTCGGCACCACCATCACCCCCCACGAGATGGAGGTGAAGTACGAGCTCTGGGGCCGCGTCTCCCACGCCATCCAGGAACGAGAGCGGGAGGGGCTGCCCTGGACCGACCAGGCCGTGGACCGCTTCTCCCGGATCCCAGAGTTCGTCCGGGGTCAGGTACTGGAGGCGATCGAGGGCAACGCCCGCACCCTGGGCGCGACCGAGGTCGACGACGCCATGGTCGACCTGGTCATCGAGCGGTGGATCACCACCGGCGACTTCCACGAGGGGCTGTACGGCTTCAAGTAGGGATCATCCGGCGTCCCCGTGGGGGACGGGGCCGGGTCAGGCGCGGAAGCCGGTGACGTCGATGCCCCAGGAGATGGTCACGGTCTGGCCGGGCTCGAGGACAATGAGGTCCTCGCCGCTCCGGAAAGCGTCGGGTGGGCAGGTCATCGGCTCCACGGCGAGGCTACGCCGCCGTTCTTCGAGCCGGGGATGGGTGTCTCCGCTGTAGAGCTGGACCCACCGGTGGGCCTCGTCGAACCAGAGGGTCAGGTGCCGATCGTCGGGGGCCTCCAGGGAAACGCGGGCCAAGCCGTCGGGGCCGCGGACGATGTCGGTGTAGGCGGTGTCGAGACGGGTGTCGCCGATCGGCCGGGAAACCCGGAAGTCGAACCCGTCGCCGTCGACGGGAGCCCGCCCGATGGGGAGCAGGCGGGCGTCGGTCAGAAGGCGGGTGGACGCCGGGACCTGGAGGCGGCAGGTGTCGATCAGGGGAGTGCCGACTTGGAGGTAGGGATGGGCGCCGGCACCGAAGGGGGCGGGGGTTGCCCCAACGTTTGCGGCCGAGACGCACACAGTCAGCCCCGCCTCGTCCAGCTCGAAGGTGGCCTCGAGCTCGAGGTTGAACGGGTATCCCGGGTGGCCGTGGAGCCGATGGCGCATCCCGAGCCAGGTCGCCGAGCGAAGCTCGGCCTCCCACTCGGCCCAGCGGGTCAGCCCGTGGATGGCGTTCCGGAACCCCGGCTCGTCGATCGGAAGCTCGTACTGGCGGCCCCCGAAGCGGTAGCGCCCATCGCCCAGGCGGTTGGGCCAGGGGAGCAAGAGCTGTCCCCGCCCGTCGGGGCAGACCTCGGCCGATGCGAAGCCGTCAAGGACCGGGACGCCAGCGACAATGTAGCTACGAAGGGTGGCGCCGACCTCGGTGACGACCACCTCCTGATCGCCGTGGGCGAGCCTGAACTGCTCCCCGCTGGGGGCCTCAGGACCGACCACGGATGCCGCCTCCGGAGCGGACGACGGTGTCCACCTACCGCCCTCGCCCCGTGGAGCCGTCGCCGGCGCTGCGCAGGATCTCGCCGATGTCGGCCAGGCCGCGCCGGGAGCCGGCGGTGGGCTTGGTCCGGTGGGCCAACACCATGGGGGCCACCCCCTCGACATCTTCGAGGGTGACCCGGTCCCGCCCCTCGTGGGCGGCGACCGCCTGGGCCGCCTTGCGCATCACCAGGTCCGAGCGGTGGCCGTCCACCTCCAGCTCGATGCCGAGATGGGCGATGGCGACCAGGATCTCCCGATCCACGGCCACGTCGCCGAGGGAGAGGATGGCCTTCCGGATCCGTTCCGCCTCGGCGTGCTCCTCCGGCTCCCAGCTGGACGCGAACGCTTCGGGGTCATCCTCGAACGCCTCGCGGCGCTCGACGATCTCGACCCTCTGCCGGACATCCCGGATGCCCTCGACGTCCACGCAGAGCCCGAAGCGATCGAGGAGCTGGGGTCGCAGCTCGCCCTCCTCCGGGTTCATGGTGCCGACCAGGATAAAACGGGCCGGGTGGGATACCGAGACCCCCTCGCGCTCCACCGTGTTGGTGCCCATCGCGGCGGCGTCGAGGAGGACGTCGACGATGTGGTCGTCGAGGAGGTTCACCTCGTCGACGTAGAGGATGTTGCGATTGGCCTCGGCGAGCACCCCGGGCTCGAACTCCTTCTCGCCCTTCTTGATCGCGGCCTCGATGTCGATGGACCCGACCACCCGGTCCTCCGAGGCGTTGATGGGCAGTTCGACCACGCGCATCTGCCGGGTGGCTCGGGGCAGGGTCTCGCCGCGCTGGAGCCGTTCGGCGCACTCGTCGCAGCGGGTGGCGGTGGAGTCGGGAGGGCATCCGAAGCGGCAGTCGGCGACCACCTCCAGCTCGGGGAGGAGGCGCGCCAAGGCCCGCACCGCCGTCGACTTGGCCGTTCCCTTCTCCCCGCGGATCAGCACACCGCCGATGGCCGGGTTGATCGCGTTGAGCACGAGGGCCTGCTTCATCGGCTCCTGGCCGACGATCGCGGTGAACGGGAAGATGCTCCGACCGCGCTGCATCGCGCCATTGTTGCAAAGCCCCCCGAGCAGCCGGGGTTTCACCGGTGTGCATCCGTCCCATCCCGCACCCCGACTAGAGTCCGGGGGATGGGAGAAGCGGCGCAAATCGTCGTGCTGATCAAGGAGCCCGGCACGGCGAAGACCCGCCTCGCCGCCGCGCTCTCCGCCGCCGAGCGCGTGCGCCTCGCCGAGGAGTGCGCGGTCCGAGCGCTGGCGGCCGCACAGGAAGTGGCCGTCACCCTCGCGGTCTGCGGCGGGCCGGGAGCGGCCAACCTGGCCCGGCGGTGCGGAGCGGAGGTCCTCGTCGAGGAGCACCCCGCCGGCCAGAACCGCGCCGCGGAACGCGGCCTGGCCGAGGTGCTCGCCCGGGGAGGCTCCGGCTGCCTGGTGCTCAGCTCCGATCTCCCCCTCATCGATGCGGGCAGCCTGCGCCGCCTCCTCGAGCGAGCCGAGGCGGTGGAGGGGCCGGTCGCGGTGGTGGCGCCCGCGCTGGGCCGCGAGGGGACCAATGCCCTCTACCTGCGCCCGATCGGCGGATTCGACCTGCAGTTCGGTGAGGCGTCCCTCCCCCGCTTCGCGGCCGAGGCGGAGCGGCGGGGGCGGGAGCTGGTCGTTCACCGGGAGCCGGCGCTGGCCCTGGACCTCGACGAGCCGGACGATCTGGCCACCCTCGACCGCTGGCGCGCCGCCAAGGGAGAGCCCGGGTGACCGAGGGGGCCAGCGGCGGTCTCGAGCTCCACGGCATCGAGGGCCTGCCCGAGATCGCGAACGGCGACGACCTGGGCAGGCTGATCGCGGAGCGAGCCGCCCCGCTCCGCTCCGGCGACATCGTGGTGGTGGCCCAGAAGGTGGTCTCCAAGGCGGAGGGGAGACTGCGCGACCTCAGCACCGTGGCCCCGAGCCCGCGGGCACAGGAGCTGGCCGAGCAGCTGCACGCCGACCCGCGGATGGTCCAGGTCGTCCTCGACGAGAGCGTCCGCGTGGTGCGCGCCGATCGCGTCCTGATCGTCGAGACCCGGCACGGGTACGTCTGTGCCAACGCCGGCGTCGACCGATCCAACATGCCCGGGGCCGACCTGGCCTGCCTCCTGCCGATGGACTGCGACCGGAGCGCGGAGGGGCTGCGTTCGCGCATCGCCGAGGTGGCCGGGGCGGATGTCGGGGTGGTGATCAGCGACACCTTCGGCCGCCCCTGGCGGGTCGGGCTCTGCAACGTCGCCCTGGGGGTGGCCGGGATGCCGGCGACCCTCGACTACCGGGGGAGCCCCGACGACTTCGGCATGCCCCTGCACGCCACGGTGGTGGCCGTCGCCGACGAGATCGCCGCGGCCGCCGAGATGGTCATGGGCAAGACCCGGCGGATCCCCGCGGTGGTCGTCCGCGGGCTGGCGCTCGAAGGCCCCGCCGGCAGCGGGCGGGAGCTGGTCCGCACCGCCGACCTGGACCTCTTCCGGTGATCCCGTGAGGGTTGCCGTCCTGGCCGGAGGGACCGGCGCGGCCCGGCTCGCCTGCGGGCTGGCGCGGGTCCTGGCTCCGGGAGAGCTCAGCGTGATCACCAACACCGCCGACGACGAGGAGATGTGGGGGCTGCTGGTCTGTCCCGACACCGATGCAGTCCTCTACCGGCTCGCCGGCCTCTTCAACGACGACGCGGGATTCGGGGTTCGCGATGAGAGCTTCCACGCCCTCGAGATGCTCGCTCTCCTGGGTGAGCCGGTCTGGTTCGGGCTGGGCGACCGCGACCTCGGCCTCCACCTCCTGCGCTCCACCCTGCGGCGGAGGGGGGCGACCCTCACCGAGGCGGTCGTGGAGATCGGCCGGCGGCTGGGACTGGGCGCGACCGTGATCCCCATGAGCGACGACCCGGTCCGCACCCGGGTCGCCACTGAGACCGGCGAGCTGAGCTTCCAGGAGTGGTTCGTCGGTAGGCGCTGCGAGCCTCCGGTCCGCGGGCTGCGCTTCGAGGGCCTGGAAGCGGCGGTGCCGGCGCCGGCCGCGGTGCGGGCGGTCTCCGAGGCGGATCTGGTGGTGATCGGCCCGTCCAACCCTCTATTGAGCGTCGACCCGATCACCGCCCTGATTGGCCCTCACCTGGAGAGGGAGCGCGTGATCGCCATCTCCCCGATCATCGGGGGCCGCGCGCTGAAGGGCCCGACGGTTGCCCTGATGGAGCAGCTCGGCGAGGAGCCCACGGCCCTCGGGGTGGCGCGCCATTACGCTGGGCTCGCCTCCGGCTTTGTCCTGGACGCGGTCGACCGCGAGCTGTCAGACGCCGTCGCCCGGCTGCGGATGCGCCCCCACCTGCTCGACACCGTGATGGCGGGCGCGGAGGGTGAGGAGCGGCTGGCGCGGGAGGTGCTCTCCCTCCGGGATCCCGCCGCTCACTGAGCCGGCACTGCGGGCCGTCCGCGCCGGACCCGGACTCGCAGCGACCAGCCGGCCGCGGCGATGGCGAGCAGCGCGACCACGTACACCAGGCTGTGCGCGAGCATCAGGCTCACCGGGTCCGCGGGGAAGCCACCGGCCAGGTAGGCGAGCTGGATGGGGCCGTTCATAGGGAGGATGCCATTGACCCACGCCCCCCCGCTGAGCGCCAGCTGGATGCCCACCAGACCGATGATCACGAGCGTCCCCTCCAGGTCATGGGGCAGGACGGCGGCCACGGCGAGACCCAGGGAGACCGCGATCGGGGGCACCAGCAGGCACGAGCCGAAGAGCGCAGCGACCGACACCGGAGAGGAGACCAGCGTCATCGCCACCCCCACGAGCGCGGCGAACGCGGTGCCCCCGCCGAGCAGGAGCAGGAAGCGTCCGAGCATCAGCTCAGCCGGACGGAAACCGATGAGCACCAGCCGCGGCTCGGCCTCCCGCGCCGCCAGCACGGCGAAGAGGGCTGCGCAGGCCACCGACCAGCTCATGCCCAGGGCGCCGAACTCGATCGCGTTCTCCTTGCTCTGGCTCAGCATCGCGAGGTAGAGGGCGACCGGGAGCGCGACCAGGATGGCGAGCGCGAGGCGCCGTCGGAGCAGCTGGCGACCCTGCATCTCGGCGGCGATGACGGTGCGCTGCAGGAACGCCTTCACCCCGGTCGCCTCCCGGCCTCCGGGGAGGCAGGCGAGCGGCGCGACGGATGGGTCAGGTCCATGACGCGATCGACCCGGGAGAGCTCGCTCAGCATGTGGGTGACCACCACGGTCGCCCTGCCGGCGGCACGCCACCCGATGACGTGGTCCCAGAAGTTGACGTAGGAGCCGGTGTCGAACCCCTGGTAGGGCTCGTCGAGGAGGAGCACCTCCGGGTCGCCGAGGAGAGCGAGGGCGAGGTTGAGCTTCTGCCGGGTCCCGCCCGAGAGGTCCTTGGACACGGATCTGTCGCCGACCGGGAAGTCGAGCTCCTCGAGCAGCTGCCGCCCGGCGGCCACCGCGTCCTTCCGGCTCAGCCCAAACGCGGCTCCGAAGAGCGCCAGATGCTCGTCGGCATTCAGCAGCTCGAGCAACCCGGGCTCCTGGGGGCAGTACCCGATGCGCCCACGCTCCTCCACCCTCCCGGCGTCGGGACGGGTGATCCCGGCGCAGATCCGGAGCAGGGTGGTCTTGCCGCACCCGTTCTCCCCCACCAGGGCNNTTGACGATCCCGGAGGCGGCAAGAAGCGGCCCCCGGCCCCGGTCGGGGGAGGGGGCCGTATCCTCGGCGGTGGCCGCAGGGGCCGCGGTCACCGCCGGGCTGCACGCAGGCGCGAGAGATGGCGCGTCATCGGGCCCGATTTTACCTGCGCATCCGCTGCGCCCAGGGTCTCCGATCGGCCGCCGCAGCCGGCGCCGTGGGCTCGGCCGGGCTCAGAGGGGGAGCGTCACCCCGGTGAAGGCCGCGCAGCGCTCGAGGAGACCTTCCTGGAGCGCCTCGTCATACGCGACTGGATTGGCCCGCAGCTCCCGGCGCCGCTTGAAGTAGCGGCCGGAGACGGCCGCCGCCGGGTCGTCGCTGCTCGCCAGCCACACCGGGGTCTCAGCTCCCAGAGGCAGCGGATCAGTGGCTCCCGGGCCGCCCAACCGGGTGCGAATCCAGCCGGGGTCGACCGTGTTGGAACGGACCTCCGGCCAGCGCCGTGCCACCGCGAAGGCGAGGAGGACGTCGCAGAGCTTGGAGTCCGAGTAGGCCTGCATGCCGTCCCACGGGCGCCTCTCGTGCTGGAGGTCGCCCAGGTCCACGACTCCGTTCGCCTCCAACCCCGAGGTCAGGTAGACGAGCCGTGCGGGCCGCTCCATCAGGGCGGTGAGCACGTAGGGGGCCAGCACGTTCACCTGGAAGATGCGCTCCAGGCCGTCGGCGCTCAGCTCGCGGCGCGGGACGCCACCGCCGACCCCCGCGTTGTGGATGACCGCGTCGTAGGGCCCGTGAAGGCCGGCCTCACCGGCCAGTGCCCTGGTCCCGCCCAGCGATGTCAGTTCGCCGACGATGACCGCCGCGGCCTCCGGGATCGCCTTGCTCACATCGGCGGCGCGCTCGCCGCTGCGAGCGTGGACGACCACGCGGTGGCCCATCCGAATCAGAGTCCGGGCGGTCTCGCGGCCGATACCATCCGCCGAGCCGGTCACCAACACACTGCTCATCCGAACCTCCTTGACGGCACCGCTCGCCTCCCCCCGGTCCTCCGCTTCCCCATCACCGGCTGCGCAGGCTCCTCTCCACGCCGGCGACGATCGCGCCCTGGGAGAGATCGTAGAGGCCGAGGTACTCGCCGCCGCTGCGCTCGGCGAGGTCCAGGCACGCGTTGAAACCGAAGCCGCCGAGGAGGGCGTGCGCGCCGAGGATGCCGACGCCGGGGAGCTGGGTCGCGGTGGTGTCCCTCGCCGAGTCGATGATGAGGGTGCGAATGTGCTCGTGGCCGATCTGCTCGGCAATGCGCTGTGCCTCGACCAGCGGCTCCTCGCCGAAGAGCGAGATGTTTCCCCGCCCGTCGGAGATGAGGACGATGAGCGGGTAGACGTTGGAGTCGCGCAACCGTTCGGTCCGGACCAGCTTGAGGCCAGCCACCAGCCCATGGGTCAGCGGGGTGGTGCCGCCGACGGTGAGCCGCTGCAGCCGTGCCTCGGCGAGGTCGACGCTGTTGGTCGGGGAGAGCGCGACTCGCGCCGTGCGGCCCGAGAAGACGACCAGCGCCACCTTGTCGCGGCGGACGTAGGCATCGCGCAACAGCGAGAGCACCGCGCCCTTGGTGGCCTGCATCCGCTGCTCGGCGTCCATCGAGGCGCTCGCGTCCACCACGAAGACGATGAGGGTCCCTGTCCGGCGCCGCCGAACCTTCTGGCGGAGGTCCTGGCGCTCCAGGCGCAGCGCGGGCCCACCGCCCGCGGGGGCTTCGGCACGCCTCCTGGTCTGGTGGGGTGCGGCCGCACGCAGGGTCGCGTCGAAGGCGACGTCGGTGGTGCGCTCGGTCAGCACGGCGCGGACATAACGGCCGCGCTTGTCCCGCGACTCGGAGCTGGAACGCTTGCCAGTGGCTATACGTGACTTGCGGTTTCGAGGGAGCTTGATCAACCGCACCGGGAAGAGCTCCCCCTCGTAGAGCTGATCGACCCCGAGCCGCGCGGTGTCGTCTCCGCCCGTCTCGGTACCCCGCTGCCCGGCCGACGGGGCCCCGGTCTCCTGATCCGACTCCGACGTCGACTCCTCGGAGCTCTGCGGCTCAGCGTCCGCGGTCGCGGTCTCCTCCCTGGCCTGCTCGGCCAGCTCCTGCATCCGCTCACGCTGCTGCTCAGCCACCTTGGAGGAGCTGCCGTTCGCCTGGCCGGGACGGTCGCGGCGCCGGTGCCGAAGTGCGAGATCGGCAGCGACCGTGATGTCCCCGACGGTCACGGCGAGGGACTTGGTGGACGGCACCCCCGCCTCCGCGCTGGTCCCGTGCTCGACCACCGCCTCGGCCTCGCGCAGCGCGCAGAGGGTCTGCGCGGTGCGGCTCACGACGAGGTCGGCGCGGTGGCCCATGGCCGCGGCGTCGATGCAGGCGAGGGCGATGAGCCAGCGCATCTCGGTGGGCACCTCGACGAGCGGCAGCAGCTCCTGGGCCTTGACGATGATCGCGCGCAACCGTGTCTCATCCTCCTGGCTGGATCCTCGTTGGGTCCGGGGGTCCGCCTGCTGGGCAATGTCCCGTTCCATCACGGCGACCCGGTCGGCGACCGTACGGAGCCCGACGACGTCGACGCAGAGACCGAAGCGATCGAGGAGCTGGGGGCGGAGCTCTCCCTCCTCGGGATTCATGGTCCCGACCAGGATGAATCGGGAGGGATGCACGACCGACATCCCCTCGCGCTCGACGATGTTGACCCCCATGGCGGCCGCATCGAGAAGGACGTCGACCAGGTGGTCGTCGAGGAGGTTGACCTCGTCGACGTAGAGGATGTTGCGGTTGGCGTCTCCGAGAACCCCCGGCTCGAAGCTGCGCTCCCCCTGCTTGATCGCGCGCTCGATGTCGATGGTGCCGACGACGCGGTCCTCGGAGGCGTTGATGGGGAGCTCGACCACCCGCATCGGGCGGCTGACCCGCAGGAGGTGCTCCCCGGCGAGCTGGCGGGCGCGGCACTCGTCGCAGAGCAGGTCTCCGCTCCCCGGGCTGCAGGAGAAGCGGCAGCCATCGACGACCTCGATCTCCGGAAGCAGCCCGGCGAGGGCCCGCACGGCGGTGGACTTGGCGGTGCCGCGCTCGCCCCGGATCAGCACGCCACCGATGGCCGGGTTGACGGCGTTGAGGACGAGCGCCATCTTCATCGGCTGCTGGCCCACCAGCGCGGTGAAGGGGAGGACCTCAGGAATCGCCATCCGCCGATTGTGGCAAGGACGGAGGGCGGCGGCTCTCAGCAGCTCCCGAGCTGGTAGAGGTAGTCGGCCTGTGGCGTGACCACCGTGATGCCGCTTCCAGTGCCGACCCAGAAGCTCCAGTTTCCGGTGTGGTCGATCTCCACCGCGCCGGGGAGTGACGCCGAAGCTGGCTGTCGGCTGGACTGGACGTACTCCTGACCCTGGAAGCTGATCGCCGCCGGCGCCTGGTTGGGATCCGGAGCCTTGGAGGCGCAACGCCCCGCCTGGGCGGGGTCGAGGAGGCTCAGGCTGCCCGGGTCAGGGTGGCCGGAGCGCCACGGGGGCGGTGGCCCGGAGCTGCCGCAGCCCGCCACCACGATCACGGCGAGCCCGGTCACGAGCGCGAGGATGGGCAGTCGCGGCCACCACCGCCGGTCCCCGCCGATGGGAGCCGGTGACGGCCGGCGCCCGGACGACGACCTCACCCGCGCTCACCGGCCACAGCGGGGGTCAGGTCGGCGGCGATGGTGGCGCGCTGCTCGTCGCTCAGCTCGGTGCTGACCGAGTACCGCGGGTGGGTCGCGCGGAGGAGCACGCGAGCACCCTCGATCCAGGCCTCGCGCTGGCTGGCGGTCAGCTCGAAGCGGAGGTAGGCAACGGGCGCGGCATCCGCGGCAGCGGCCGTGAACGAGAACGCCGACGCCGGGACACGGCTGCCGTCGATCTCCAGCTGGACGCTCTCGGCGACGCCCTCCAACTCGGTCAGCACGGAGGCCATCTCGGCGGCATCCGAGACCTCCAGGAAGAGGGTGGCGCCGAGCCCGCCCCCGGGGGGAACCAGGAGCCGGAAGCGGCCGGCCTCCTCGTCCACCTTCTCCGGGTCCTCGATCCTCTCCGACCGGAGCGCCTCCTCGGCGGCGGCGGCGAGCGTCTCCCGGCTCTCGAAGACGACGCTGACGAGATCACCCAGATCAACGCGCCGGCGGCGGCGCAGCTCGATGGCGTCGGAGCGAGCGTCCGCGCGCGCTCGCTCGTAGGCGGCACCGACGCGGAGGTCCCGAGAATCGAGACTCATCGCGCGTCACCGCCACGCCGGCGCGCGCCTCGCCCCGGATCCGCCCCGATGGCCGGCGGCAGCGCCGCCACAGGCCTCGCTCCCATGAGCTGCACCTCGCCCTCCAGACCTCCGTACATCACGCCGCAGCATAGCCGGGCGAGCGGCCCGGCGACCCGCGTCAGTCGTGTGCCTGGAGTCCCCCGACCGCAGGTGAGCCGGTCCAGTTCCGGATCGCTCAGGCGGCCGCGGTCGCCCCCTCGGTCTCCCAAGCCTCGACCTCCCGGAACGAGAAATGCGACCGGGCGGTGAGGATGATGTGGTCGAGGAGGGGCAGTCCGAGCAGCCGTGCGGCGTCGCGCAGAGCCACGGTGACCAGCCGGTCGGCCCGGCTGGGCGTGACCTCCCCGCTGGGGTGGTTGTGGGCGACGATCAGGGCCGCCGCCCCCGCACGGAGCGCCGGCGCCAGGACGTCACGGGGGAGGAGACGCGCGCTGTTGAGCGAGCCGGCGACCACCGGCTCGACAGAGATCAACCGGTGCCGGGCGTCGAGAAGGAGCGCCCAGACCTCCTCCCTGTGCAGCGCCCGAAGACCCTGGAGGAGGTGCAGGGCCGCGCCCGGCGTGGTCACCGCCGGGCGCTCGTCGGGATACCAACGCTCGGCCAGCTCCCAGAGGGCGGCCAGCCGGATCGCCTCCCGTGGCGGGACCTGGTGGTCGCGCACCAACCCGCTGGCCCCCAGCGCCCGACGCTCCCAGAAGGGGAGGCGCGCCAGCCGGCCGGCGGTGGCGAGAAGGGTGGCCGGAGGCTCGGCCCCGCCGAGGACCTGAGCGATCAGCTCGTCCTCAGGACGGCTGCCGAGACTGGCGTCGAGGTTGCGGAGCAGTGCCTGGGTGCCGCGAGCGGTGTCCATGGCCGGGAGTGTAACTTATCAGTGTATTTGTCTTCAACTAGCTTCTCGGCCCCCCCGCCTCTCCCAGCGCGCGGTCGAAGAAGTCGATCACCCGCTCCACGTAGGCGGTGCGGTTGGCAAAGTAGCCGCCCACGTGACCGACACCGGGGAGCACCCACAGGTCCCTGGGGTCGCCAGCCGCCGCGTAGAGGCGGCGGCCATGCTCCACCGGCACCGAGGCGTCGGCGTCGCCGTGGATGAGGAGCAGGGGCCGGGGAGCCAGGCGGGCCACCGCGGCGACCGGGCGGAACTCGGCGAGCCGAGCTCCGGTGCGCCGGGCCATCAGGGCCATGACCGGGTCGGCGAGCACCGGCGCGGGCAGATGGAGCTGATGGCGGAGGCGCTCCTCCAGCAGGGTCACCGGATCGGCGAAGGCGCTGTCGGCGCAGACGGCGCGCACCCGTGGGTCGTCCGCGCCGACGCTGATGGAGACCGCCCCGCCCATCGAATAGCCGAGGAGCCCGATCGGGAGAGGGCCCAAGCGGTCGCCGATGGCGTCGAGAACCGCCGTCAGGTCGCGGCGCTCGTTGGCCCCCAGGGTGTGAGGGGCGGTGTCACTGCCGGGCGTCCCGCGCCAGCCGTAGGCGACGACCGAGAAGCCGGCCCGTCGCAGGGCCGCACCGATCCCGAGGACGTCGCTGATGTGACCGCGATAGCCCCCGCTGACGACAACCACCGCATCCCGAGTGCCGGGCAGGAGCCAGGTCAGGAGGCGCAGCCGGTCGGCGGTCAAGACCTCGAGCTCCTCGTAGGCAAGCTCGAAATCGGCGGGGGTCAGCCGGCGGGAGTCGCGATGCGACCGGGGGAGCCGGCGGAAGGTCCGCCAATAGACCAGGCCGCACGCCGCCGCCCAGCCGGCCGCTCCGGCGGCGACGGTGCGGCCGACCAGCGCCGGCCGGCTCACCGGTAGAGGACGGAGAGGACGACGAACACGACGAACAGCCCGGCGGCGAGGACAGCGACCGCCGCCCACCCGGATCCGAGCGTCAGCAGGCGGCGGACACGGTCGTCGGGTTTCGCCGCGGCAGGGCTCGCGCCCGGTGCCGGCTCGTCGCGGTCGGCGCCAGCCCGGACGACGACGAACTCGATGCGACCCTCCGCGTCCTCGGGGATGTCCACGGGCGAAACGAGGGCGGGAAGCCGCGCCGTACTCCGGCGCCGGCGCTGCCGCCGGGCGTCCGCATCGTGGCGGGAGCGCTCGGGGAGACTGAGGGAGTCCATCGACGAGGCGAGGACGGGAACGCCGGGCGCCGAGGCGGAGGCGAACGCGGAGATGGCGGACCCGGTATCGGGCTCCGGCTGCTGCTCCGGCGCCGTAACCGCGGCAGGCTCCTCCGGCTCGGGCTCGGTGGCCTCCTCGGGCTCCTCGGCCTCCTCCGACTCGGGTTCCGCTACCGCGACAGGCTCCTTCTCCTCCGCCGCGGCTGCGGGCTGCTCCGGCTCGACGTCTTCCTCGACCTCCCCGGGCTCGGCTTCCTCGACCGGGCCGGCCTCTGTCGACACCCGACGCGTCATACCTGGTCCGGTGCTTGGGCCGGGGCAGTCCGTTCGAGGATCTCGAGGGCCAGCCTTCGGTACGACTGGGCCGCGTCCGAATTTCGCGCGTAGGCCGTGATCGGCGCTCCCGCCATCGCGGTCTCCTGCAGCTTCACCGTCACCCGGATCACTGTATCGAAGACGTGGAGGCTGGGGATCTCGCGGAGGCCCTCCAGCATCTGCTGGCTGAACCGGGTGCGCAGGTTCACGAAGGTTGGCAGCAGGCCGAGGATGTGCAGGTCCGGGTTGAGCTGCTCCCGGGCGGCCTGAAAGGTGCGCAGCACCTCCTTGAGCCCCTTCATGGCGTAGCCCGACATCTGTAGGGGGACGAGTATCCAGGCCGCGGCGCCGAGCGCGCTGATGGTGTGAAAGCCGAAGTTGGGCGGGGTGTCGAACAGCACCACGTCGTATGCGCTGAGGCCGGCACCGCGGTTGAGGGCATCGCGAAGACGCAGCTCGCGGCGGACGGTCGTCGCCATCTCCGCCTCCACAGCGCTCAGATCGGGATTCGCCGGGATCAGGGAGACCCCGTCCCACTCGGTGGCGAGGGTCACCTCCTCGGGAGGTACGGTCGGGTCCACCAGGATGTCGGCGATCGTCCTCTTGAGCTGGTAGGGATTGAATCCGAGCCCGGAGGTCAGGTTCGACTGAGGGTCGACATCGATGGCCAGCACCCGCCAGCCGAGTTCGCCGAACGCGCCGGCCAGGGCGGCGCAGGTGGTCGTCTTTCCGACGCCCCCCTTCCCCGATACGCACGCGATGGAGATGGGCACGAGGGGCAGCTCACCGCTGGCGCGGACCGGCCGGCGGCGCGAGGGACGGCGTCGCCTGCCAGACGCGATTGAGACAGGACTGGAGCGACGCCACGTACCAGAGACCTCCGACGACGGGGAGGAGGAGGAGACAGGCGCGGCCCACCGGGCGGAGCTGGCGATCGGGTCGGACGCCGACCCGCTCCTGGACCAGCCGGGCCCGCTCGAGCGTCATCACCAGGGCGACGACCGAGAACGGCAGGAGGAGCGTCAGGTAGGGGACGGCGATGAGTCCGCCGAGCATCAGGTCGTGCCAGGGAACGGTCACCCCCAGGATGACGGGACCAGAGGCCAAACGGGCCAGGACCGGACCGACCCGGAGAGCGTGGGCGACGAGGATGGCGGCCCCAGCCAGCGTGCAGAGCAGGCCAGCAAGCCAGGCGAGGGCCACCCCGAAGGCGGACGCGCTGGGACGGACCTCCAGGCGAGCGTCGTAATCGGACATCTCGCGATTGATCCGAGCGTGCCAGGAGACTGTGTAGGCGCCGAGGGTGATCATCGAGAGGGCCGCCACGGCCAGGGGGTGGCGCCGCGTCCCCACCGGCCCGAGAGACGGCACGGTGAGAAGCTGGACGGCGGGCGATGCCGCCGGACGCGTGGCAGCCGCCCCACCCGTGGTGGGTGGCGACAGAAGGGGCGGCGGCGGCGCGGCGGCGGCCGTGCTCCCGGCCGCAGCGGCGGGTGAGGGCGTCACGGGAGGCGCCGGGGGTGCCGGAGGGGCACTGACCGAAGGCAGTGCGAAGGTCCAGGTGGGCACGCCCCGAATCGACGCGGACGGCTCGTGGTCAGAAGTGGCGGCTCCCGGAGCGGCGGGCGGTTCGGGCGCGGCCGCGGGTTCTGGGGGAAGGGGGGCAGCGCGCAGGGTGGCCACGCTCGCCTGCTCCACCCGGTCGTCGGAAGGGGCGGAGCCGGCGAGCCCGGCCTCCACCTGCTCGGCCTCAGCCATGGGCTTTCTCCTGGATCCTTGGTGTGACGTTGGTCGCGGTGGCTCCGGGTACTGGATTCGAACCAGTGACCTTGCGGTTAACAGCCGCCTGCTCTACCGCTGAGCTAACCCGGAACGGATCGAATCGGGATTATAGGGTCGAATTGGGCCGGCGGCTCGATCGGCCCCGTTCCGGGGACCGCCGGCCGCATGCAGCGCGGCGCCCGCCGAGGCGACGATGGACGGTGCCGCCGCTATTCCAGGTAGTCCTTGAGCTTCTTGCTGCGCGACGGGTGACGGAGCTTGCGCAGGGCCTTGGCCTCGATCTGGCGNNCGGATGCGCTCGCGGGTGACGCCAAAGCGCTTGCCCACCTCTTCCAGCGTCCGCTGATGACCGTCGATGAGACCAAAGCGGAGCTGGAGCACCCGACGCTCGCGGGGCGTCAGGGTGTCGAGGATGTCCTCGACCTCGGTGCGCAGCATGGTCAGTGAGGCGGCATCGCTGGGCGCGGTCGCCTCCTTGTCCTCCACGAAGTCACCGAGGTGGGAGTCCTCCTCCTCGCCNNTCCTGGGAGACCTTGGTGATCTCGCGGACCTTCTCCGGGGTGATGCCCATCTCCTCGGCGATCTCCTCGTCCGCCGGCTCCCTGCCCAGCTCCTGGAGAAGCCGGCGCGAGACCCTCACCAGCTTGTTGATGGTCTCCACCATGTGCACCGGGATCCGGATGGTGCGCGCCTGGTCGGCGATAGCCCGCGTGATGGCCTGACGGATCCACCAGGTGGCGTAGGTCGAGAACTTGAACCCCTTGTGGTAGTCAAACTTCTCGACGGCCCGGATCAGTCCCATGTTGCCTTCCTGGATCAGATCCAGGAAGGACATGCCCCGGCCGATGTACTTCTTGGCAATGCTGACCACAAGTCGCAGGTTGGCCTCGGTGAGGGCGTTCTTGGCCTCGTCGTCGCCCTGCTCGATGAGCTTCGCGTAGGCGACCTCCTGCTCGGCGCGGAGGAGTGCCACCCGGCCGATCTCCTTGAGGTACATCCGCACCGGGTCGTCGAGCGACACCGAGTCGATGGCCTCGGCGGTGGCCACCAGCTCCTCGTCGTCCTCCACCACCTCAAAATCCTTATCGCCGTCGGTGACCTCGATCCCCATCTCGCGGAAGGCGTGGAAGATGCGCTCCAGGTGATCGGGCTCGACGTCGATCTCGGGGAAGGCGGCGAGCACGTCATCCGGGGTGAGGTAGCCGGCCTCCTTGCCGCGCACGATGAGCCCCTCGGCAGCCACCACTAGCGGGTCGGGAGCGAGCACTCCAGCAGCCGAGGCGCCGGCTCCGGCGCGGGGCGTGCTTGGCTGCGGAAGCACGCCCGCTCCTGCGGGAGCCGGGTCGATGGGGTTGTCGGAGGGCTTCGCGGAAGTTGTCACTGCTGGGGTCTTCTTCACCGATGACATTGGGGCGGATTGATCGTCGGACGGTGTCGCCCCGGGGTCGGCGACGGCGCTCGGGATCGGGCTCATCGCGGCACCGGCCCGGTCTCGTGGTGCCGCCGCGTCAGGGATTGGAGGAGGATGGTCGTCTCCCCCCAGACGAACGGGGGTGGGGGCCCGGACCCCTGCCTTCACCGCGGGCGGATCCGCGGCAGCAGGTGCCGCGAGGCGCGAGGCCGCGGGCGACATCCCTGATTGTGCCTGTTTCGGTGTCTTTTCAGACGTGCGGTGCACAGAAGTCACCAACGGAGGCCGGTGAGGTCGGCCGGTTGGGGGGCGCGAGGCCGACCCATAAGAGACCGCGGGTGGCCGCGGTGACCTCGCCGGCGGGGCGGGCGGCGGTGGGAGGGCCCGAGCAGTCGGGGCCGGTTTGCCTACCGTCCTGGACCCGGGGCCGGCGGAGCGGGAAGCGCCGCGCCCGCCCGTCGCCGGCGCGACCGGCGATCGTCCCCCCCGGTCTGGGGGGCGGCGTGCGGGAACTTGCCCAAGGATCGTGAGGGAGGCGGAGGGCTCGCCAGAGGGCTTCCGCGGGGCGGAGGCGGGCTCGCGAGAGGCGGAGGGCGGCACCCGGGAGGTGGGGTTTCGGGTGCTGAGCGCGGAGGGCCGCGAACCGGGCTTCCGGGCGGGGGTGGAGGGCGCCCGCGAGCCGGGCTTCCGACCCATGGAGCCGGAGGGCCCCGAGCCGGGCTTCCGCGCGGGGGTGGAGGGCTTCCGGGCGGCGGAGGCGGGCCCCCGGGCGGCGGGCTTGCGGGTGGTGGAGGCG
>PMYJ01000057.1:17615-29689 GCA_003170875.1 Candidatus Dormiibacterota bacterium
CCCGGGAGGCCGGCTTGCGCGTCGTGGAGACGGACGGCCGCGGGCCTGGCTTGCGGGCAGTCGAGGCGGGTGCTCGGGAGGCGGGCTTGCGGGGGGTGGAGCCGGACGCGCGCGAGCCGGGCTTTCGGCTGGGGGTGATGGGCTTGCGCGTGGTGGAGCCGGACGGCCGCGACCCCGTCGCCCGCGCGGCCGGCGGCCGCGGGCCGCTACCGCTACCCGAGCGCGGAGCGGACCGGGTGGTGGCCGGCTTCGGGGCGGATGCAGCGACCCTCTTCCGCGCGGGCGCCGAGGCGGCGACCGGCCGGAAGACAGCCGCCCCGCCCGTTCCGCCGGCTCCGGCGGGGCGGGAGCGCGACCGTCCGGCCGGTGTGGCCTTGGGGGTGGATGCCCGGGGCGCCGGCGCTCGGGAACCCGCGGCACCACCCCTGACCTGCTTCACGGCGGGGTGGGAGGCCGCTGGCCGCGAGCGCAGATCCCCGGGTGGGGAGGTGCGGGATCTCGATACCGGGGACCTTTGGGGGGCCGGCGAGAGACCCCGGGGGGCAGCGCCTCGCGATGCGGGCGAGGAGCCGCTCGGGGACCGCGGGGGGGCAGCCTTCGCGGCCACGGTCCGCGGCTGCGGTCCGGCCCGCTCGGCGGCCGCCGGCCTGGAGCCGGATGGGGCTGCGGGCGGGGTCCTGCGCGGCGCCGCGTCTTCCCGCGACCCCTTCTTCCTGGCTCCCGTCGTCTTCGTCGCCATCAGGCCTCCCTCGCACCCCGGGCTCGGGACCGGCCCCCTGACCCGGTCAGGACGCCGTTGCGGCCCCCAGGGTACCAACGGCCGGGGGTCCTCCCGGTGCCAGGCCTCGTGGAGGCGCCCCAGCGGGACCGGCTATCAGCGTGGTGGATGGCGCTCCTCGGCGACCATCTCGCGGAGCCGGGCCGCGACGTTCTCGTCGCGCTGCGGGTCCTCCGGGCCGGGAGTCGCGAAGAGCTCGCGGATCTCGCGCCCGGTGCGATCCCGGATTGCTTCGTGCCTAACCCGTCGGACGCAGTCGGCCATGGCGCGCTCCAGGGCGACCGGGTCGGCGTCGGCACGGAGCTCGGGGAGGTCGTGAACGGAGAGGCGTGCGGCGAGGCGGCGGTCACCCGGTGCGAGGGTGTGGAGGGGCAGCCCGGCGCCAGGCAGCGCCGCCTTGGCCGCCTCGAGGATGCGACGCACCGCGGGGCTCGCCAGGTCATCGAGGTCCAGCCCCATCTCGTCGACCAGCAGCCGGGCCAGCGCGGGCCGCTGGACGGCATAGGTGGCAAGGAACTCCTCCCACGAGGCCGGAGGATGCCCCGGATCCTCGTCCGCCAAACCCGGATCCGAGGCGTCGGCCGCCACGGGAGCAGCCGGCGGGGCTGCGCTGAGCCGGGCCGGGCTCCGACCACCCGCGGCACGGGCGCGGGTCACCTCAGCCGCCATCTCAGCCACTCGCTTTGGGAACTCAGAGCCCTCGAAGAGTTCGAGCCTGCGCATCGCCTCCTTCACCCAGGGCTCGCGCACCTCAGGATCGGGGATCCGTGAGAGCAGCGCCGCCGCGCGCTCGCCGGCGGCGCGACGCTCCTCGGGCCGGCTGCCGACCTCCCCCATCGTCCAGTCCATCAACACGTGCCATTCGGGGCGCGCCGCGCTGATCAGGGCGCCAAAGCCGGCGGCGTCCACACGGACCATCTCGTCGGGATCTTTGTACTGGGCGGGCATGACCGCAATCCGGGCCTTCAGCCGCTCAGCGGTGCAGATCTCGACGGCCACCTCGGCGGCCCGCCGGCCGGCGGCGTCGCCGTCGAAGCAGAGCACCACCTCGTCGGCGTGCCGGGCGATGATCCGCACCTGCTCTCGCGTCAGCGCCGTGCCGCTCGAGGCGACCACGTTGGCAACGCCCGCGGCATGGGCGGCGAGCACGTCGAAGTAGCCCTCCACGACGACCGCCACGCGGCGCTCACGGAGCGCCTGGCGAGCCTGGTCGAGGCCNNCGGCCACCGAAGCCGAGCACCTGCCCCCGCTCATCCGAGATCGGGAACACGGGGCGGTTGCGGAAGGTGTCCCGACCGCCCCGGCCGGCCAGACCCGCCTCCACGAGCTCGGAAACGGTGGCTCCTCCCTTGACCAGGAAGCGCACCAGGGCGGTCCCCGCCGGCCCACCGGCGGGAGCGAAGCCGACCCGGAAACGCCGCGCCAGGGCCTCGTCCACGCCCCGCTCGGCCAGGAGGCGGTGTCCCGGCGCCCCCGCCGGGTGGCTCCAGAGCACGTACTCGTAGAACTTGGCAGCACGGTCGTTCAGCTCGAGCGAGCGGCGCCGGCCGGCGCCTCGGGCGGCCGCTCGAGGGCTCTTCTCCAGCTCGACCCCGGCCCGCTCGGCGAGGATCTCCAGCGCCCGGGGGAAATCGACCCCCTCGATCCTCTGGACGAAGCTGAAGATGTCGCCCCCCTCGTTGCAGCCGTGGCAGTGGAAGACCTGCCGCGGCTGGCTGACCGAGAAGCTCGGGGTCTTCTCCGCATGGAAGGGGCAGAGGCCGACGTGCTGGGTGCCGGAGCGGTGAAGGGAGACGTAACCCCCGATCACGTCGAGGATGTCGAGCCGGGCCTTGATCTCGGCGACAGCGTCAGTGCTCACGCGAAGGCCACCGGTGAAAGAGAGGGCAAGGTCCCGGATGTGCAGCCCCGCGGACGCCGGGAGGGGCGCCGGGAAGAGCCGCGAGGTGCCGGCGGATGCAGATGGCGCGACACAGGGTCAGCGGCCGACAACCTCGACCCGGTAGCGCGAGTTGTCGGTGAGCACCACGATCGCACCGCTCTTCTCGGTGATCACCGCCCGCACCGGCGAGGTGGCGAAGACGTCGGGGGCGTCACGATGCTCGACGACGGATCGCCGGATGGCGTACGGCTGTCCGGGGGTCGGCTCGGCGAGCTCGTCCCCCTCCACGACGTGGCCGTCGTCGAGATTGACGGGACGGCCGTCTCGGGTGGCGACCTTCTGGATACGGACGCGCTCGGTCATGCCCAGCGAGGATAGCGCGGGAGGGCAGGCTCACCCTCCGCGGGGGTGGAGGCCCGGGGGCGCCGAGCGCCCCCGAGCCACCGTCACCTGGCTGCTGTGCCCGGCAGCCTCAGCGATCCGCATCCCGGGCTGCCAGCCGGGCGTGGGCGGCGGCGAGCCGTGCCACGGGCACCCGGTAGGGCGAGCACGAGACGTAGTTGAGGTTGAGCTTCTCGCAGATGGCGATCGACGCCGGGTCACCTCCGTGCTCGCCGCAGATGCCCACGGTGAGGTCGGGACGGGTCTGGCGACCCTCGATGACCGCGATGTTCATGAGCCGGCCCACCCCACCGCGATCGAGGGTCTCGAAGGGGTTGCTGGGGAGGATCTTCTGCTCGACGTAGGGGATGATGATCTTGCCCTCGGCGTCATCGCGGGAGAAGCCGAAGGTGGTCTGGGTGAGGTCGTTGGTGCCGAAGGAGAAGAACTCGGCCTCGGTCGCGATCTCACCGGCGATGAGGGCCGCCCGAGGCAGCTCGATCATGGTGCCGAACTTGTAGGGAACCTTGATCCCGGCCTCTTCGAGGACGGCGTCGACCGTCTTCTGGAGGTAGCCCTTGGTCCGCCGCAGCTCCTCGATGGCCCCGACCAGCGGGATCATGATCTCCGGGTGGACGTCGACCCCCTCCTTGGTCAACTGCACCGCGGCTTCCATGATCGCCCGCACCTGCATCTCGATGATCTCGGGGAAGAGGAGGCCGAGCCGGCAGCCGCGCAGCCCGAGCATCGGGTTCTGCTCGCGGATTGAGCGCACCGCGGCGAGCATGGTCCGCTTGTCCGCGAAGCTCCCCTCGGGGTCGCCCCTGGTCTCGGCCTGGGTCACCTCGACGAGGAGATCCTCGAACGAGGGCAGGAACTCGTGGAGCGGCGGGTCGATGAGCCGGATGACCACCGGGAGCCCGGCCATCGCCTTGAGGATCCCGTAGAAGTCGCCGCGCTGGAAGGGAAGGAGCTTGTCCAGCTGGCGCTTGCGCTCCTCGGTCGAGCTGGCGAGGATCATCGCCTGGACGATCGGCAGGCGCGCCTGCTCCATGAACATGTGCTCGGTCCGGCAGAGGCCGATGCCCTGGGCTCCGAAGCCACGTGCCAGCTCGGCGTCACGGGGGTAGTCACCGTTGGCCCAGACCTGGAGCCGGCGGACCCCGTCGGCCCATCTCAGGATCTGCTCGAGATCCCCGCTCAGCTCCGGCTGGATGGTGGGCACCTTGCCGGCGATGACCCGGCCGGTCGAGCCGTCGATGGTGAACTCCTCACCCTCGTACACCGTCTTTCCACCGGCGGTGAAGCGGCGGTTCTGCAGGTCGACGAGCACCGTCTCCGCGCCGGCGACGCAGGGCTTGCCCATGCCCCGCGCGACCACGGCCGCGTGCGAGGTGCGGCCGCCGCGCGAGGTGAGCACGCCCTCGGCGGCGATCATCCCGTGGACGTCGTCCGGGTTGGTCTCGATCCGGACCATGATCACCTTCTCGCCGGCCTTGGCCATGGCCTCGGCGCGGTCGGCGTCGAAGACCGCCTTGCCGTAGGCCGCGCCCGGGGACGCCGCCAGACCGGTCGCCAGCACCTCGACCTTGGCGCTCGGGTCGATGCGGGTGTGGAGCAGCTGGTCGACCTGTGCCGGCTCCACGCGCAGGATCGCCTCCTCGCGGCTGATGAGGCGCTCACGGACCATCTCGACGGCGACCTTCACCGCCGCCTCGGCGGTGCGCTTGCCGGCNNTGCACGTCGCGGTAGTGCTTCTCCAGCCGCTTCGCGATGCGCTCGAACTGCCGGTACACGGTCGGCAGCTCCTCGGCCATGGCGGCGATCGGCTTGGGGGTGCGGATGCCGGCGACGACGTCCTCGCCCTGGGCGTTGGTGAGGTATTCACCGAAGAGCACCTTCTCGCCGGTCGCGGGGTCGCGGGTGAAAGCGACGCCGGTCCCGGAGTCGTCGCCCATGTTGCCGAAGACCATGGACTGGACGTTGACCGCGGTGCCCAGGTCGTGCGCGATCTTGTTGTAGTTGCGGTAATCGACCGCCCGCTTCCCGTTCCAGGAGCTGAAGACGGCACCGATCGCGGCCCGCAGCTGATCGAGGGGCTCGTCGGGGAACTCCTGGCCCTTGCTCTCCTCGCGCACGATGACGCGGTAGGCCGCGATCACCTCCTGCAGGGCCGCAACGCTCAGCTCGGCGTCGCTGGCGGCGCCGTGCCTGGTCTTGACCGCACCCAGCGCGTGCTCGAAGAGGTCGCCCGATATCCCCAGCACGATCTTGCTGAAGAGCTGGATGAAGCGGCGGTGGGTGTCGAGGGCGAAGCGCTCGTCACCGGTGAGACGGGTGAGGCCCTTGAGAGTGGTCTCGTTGAGGCCAAGGTTGAGGACGGTGTCCATCATCCCCGGCATCGAGAACTTGGCGCCGCTGCGCACCGAGACGAGCAGAGGGTTGTCCGGGTCGCCGAATCCCTTGCGGGTCTGGCGCTCCAGCGTTTTGAGGGCGACGAGGACCTGCTCCCACATCCCGTCGGGGAACTGCTCGTCACGGTCGTAATAGGCGTTGCAGGCCTGGGTGGTGATGGTGAAGCCGGGAGGCACGGGCAGCCCGGCGCGGGTCATCTCGGCGACGCCCGCGCCCTTGCCGCCGAGCAGGTCGCGCATCTGGGCGTTGCCCTCTTCGAAGAGGTACACCCACTTCGTGGCCCGACGCCGCGCGGGAGCCGCTTTGGTCGACGAGCGCGCGCCACGGGTCGAGGTGGTCCGGCCGACCGGCGCCGACTTCGTGGTCGTCCTGGTCTTCCTGGGGGCTCGGGGCTTCGTTGTCACGGGCATGATCGGTCCTCTGGTCATAGCTGGAACAAGGGCGGACCGAGGGTATCACCGGCGCCGGGGCCGACCGCCCCCTCGACCGGCCCATCACCGGCGGCACGGTCCGCCGTAGGACAATCGGGTCATGGACACCACATCCCCGAGCCCTGACACTGTTGCCCCTTTGGTCCCACCGGCCCAGCCGGAGGGGGCCGCGACCCGGGAGATGGCCGTCTTCGCGGGCGGCTGCTTCTGGGGGGTCGAGGACGCCTTCCGCCACCTCCGCGGGGTGATCGCGACCCGGGTCGGCTACACCGGCGGCCGCACCGAGCACCCGACCTACCGTGACGTCTGCTCCCACACCACCGGCCACGCCGAGGCGGTGGAGGTGGTGTACGACCCGGCCCTGGTCAGCTACGAGGAACTGGTCACCGCCTTCCTGGTTGACGTCCACGACCCCACCCAGCTCAACCGCCAGGGCCCGGACGTCGGCGACCAGTACCGCTCCGCCATTTTCGTCCGCGACGTGGCGCAGCGGGCAACGGCCGAGCGCATCCTGGGGCGGCTCGCGGAGCAGAGCCGTTCTCGCCGCCCGATGGTCACCGAGATCACCGAAGCCCCGCGCTTCTGGGAGGCCGAGGAGTACCACCAGCAGTACTTCGAGAAGCAGGGCGGCGGTGCCTGCCACCTCCCGATGAGCGGGAGCTGGATGCGCGCTTAGGCAGAGCGCCGGGTACCCACCGAACGGGCCGGCCGGGGGGCCGCGACAGTGTCACCGAGTCGACAGGTGGATCACCCACACTCCGAGTCAGTGTCTGCCCGCACCCGAGCTTCCCCCGGGCGGGCTGGCGGCCGGTCTGCGTCAGGGCGTGCCTCGCCGACAGCTTGGAGTTTGTGATGAACAAAGACCTTCCCGGCGAGACGCCGTCCCCGGGGGATGACGAGTCGGCGCCCGACTCTTTCGATGGCTCCCCGCCACCCGCCCGGCGCGGGCGCTCTCTCGGACTGCGCCGGGGCGCCGCCGTCACCACCGCCGTCGGCGGGCTGGTCCTGGGCAGCGCAGTGGGCGGATTCCTGATCACGCGGGCAACTGGCCCGGTGACGACCGTCGCGGCGGCCAGTACCGCGGACGCCACAACCAGCCCCTCCCCGGGTGCGCATTTCCGGGGCGGCTTCGGAGGGCCGAATTCCGGCCTCGGAGTGAACCTGGTCCAGGACGCGGCCACCACCATCGGCATCAGCGAGCAGACCCTGGAGACCGACCTGCAGTCCGGCCAGACGGTCGCCCAGGTGGCGACGGCCAAGGGCACGACCGCGCAGGCGGTGATCAACGCCCTGGTCGGCGATGAGACCACGGCGATCGACAACCTCGCATCGAGCGGCAAGATCACCTCCGCCCAGGAGACCAAGCTCAAGTCCAACGTCACCCAGATGGTCACGAACTTCGTGAACCAGACCCGTCCGGCCACCGCCCCCGGCGCCGGGTCCGGCGGATCCGGTGAGCAGGCCGCAGTCCAGGCGGCGGCAACGACGATCGGCGTCACCGTCTCCACTCTGGAGGCCGACCTGGCCAAGGGCGAGAGCATCGCGAGCGTCGCCGCGGCTCAGAGCCCCAGCGTCAGCACGAGCGCCGTCGTCAGCGCGGTGACCGCCGCGGTCGACAGCCAGATCAGCTCCCTTCAAACCAGCGGCAAGATCACCTCGGCCCAGGCCAGCACCCTCACATCGGAAGTGTCGTCGCGGATGACGGACTGGGTCAACGACACCTACCCTGGCTGGCCCTTCGGGCCCTTCGGCACCTTCACCGGCTTCGGGGGCTCGTTCCCCGACGGCTCCTGGGGACACGGCACTGGAGCCTCCCCGTCGGCGTCGCCGTCGGCGACCTGACCGGGACACCTCCCCGAGATTGTGGCCGGCCCCGCGGGCCGGCCACAGTCATCTCCGGCCCCTCACCGGACCGGGCCGCACCACCCCGACCGTCAGAGGACCCGGAGGACCTGATCGGGATCCCGCTCACGCCGGGCCAGGGCGCGGAGCACCGCCAGCCGGCCGTGGCGATGGGCGGCGATGTCAACGAGCGCCTGGATCGCCACCCCTATCCCGGGCAGCTCCGGCGTCTCCCGACCGATGCTGACGCAGAGGTCGTCGGTGTGGAGGGCGAGCTCGATGATGCGGGTCGCCAAGTAGTCGTCGAGGCGCAGCACCTCCTGGTCGCGCACCGTCACCAGACGGCCCTCGGGCTCGTCCTCCAGGCGGACGCGGAGGCGCTCCAATCCACGGTCCATCCCCCCGAGCACCCCGCGGTGGCCGATCAGCGCCTCCTCGGCGGAGGTCGCGCGAACCCGGACGTTGATCGCCTGGTCGAGGTCGGGGCCGACCGCGGCGAAGTAGGCGGCCGCGGAGGTCACCGCCGCGACGGGGGGCGGCTCAGGGGCCTCCAGGGACCGCTCGACGTTGGTCACGGCCCGGGCAAGGTGGGCGACCAGGGCCCCCACGGTCATCTCGGAGAGCGCACTGGGTTCCTCCCAGCGGATGGCGACACCCGGGGACGCGACCACCTGGCGTGCCACCGCGGCGGCGTCCAGGAAGGCGGCGCGAGTCTCGGCCATGGTCGCTCAGGCTCCAGAACCGGCCCTCTCGGCGGTCCGCCGCCGGAAGGCGATCAGCTGGTCGCGGAGGGCACCCTCGAGGCCGGCGATCGGCACCCGCACCTGGGTCATGCCGTCGCGTTCGCGGATGGTGACGGCGTCGTCCTGGAGGCTGTCGAAGTCGAAGGTCACCGCCAGCGGCGTCCCGATCTCGTCCTGGCGCCGGTAGCGGCGGCCGATGGCCTGGGTCTCGTCGTAGTCGGTGGCGAAGTGGGGACGCAGCCGGTGCTCGAGAGCGCGCGCAGGGACGGTCAATTCCTCCTTCTTGGAGAGGGGGAGGACCGCCACCTGGACCGGGGCGATGTCGGGGTGCATGCGCAGCACCGTGCGGGTCTCACCGCGCACGATCTCCTCATCGAAGGCGTCCATGAGGATCGTGAGCATGATGCGGTCGACCCCCGCCGCCGGCTCGATGACGTAGGGGACGTAGCGGCTCCCGCTCACCGGGTCGAGGTAGCTGAGGTCCACCCCGCTCGCCCGCTGGTGCGCGGAGAGATCGAAGTCGGTGCGGTTCGCGATCCCCTCCAGCTCGCCCCACCCGAAGGGATAGAGGTACTCGACATCGGTGGCCGCCTTGGCGTAATGGGCCAGCTCGTCCTTCTCATGATCGCGCAGGCGGAGGCGTGAGCGGCGCACCCCCAGCTCCTCCACGTACCAGCGGAAGCGCTCGCCACGCCAGTGCTCAAACCAGTGGTCGTCGGTACCCGGCTCGCAGAAGAACTCCATCTCCATCTGCTCGAACTCGCGGGTGCGGAAGATGGAGTTGCCGGGGGAGATCTCGTTGCGGAACGACTTGCCGTTCTGCGCGATGCCGAAGGGGATCCTCTGGCGACTGCTGTTCAGCACCGACTTGAAGTCGACGAACATCCCCTGGGCGGTCTCGGGGCGGAGGTAGACCTGGGCAGAGCTGTCCTCCACCGCGCCGAGAAAGGTACGGAACATCAGGTTGAATTGGCGGGGCGCGGTCAGTGTCCCGCCGCATTCGGGGCAGCCGGGTGCGTCCGCCGCCTTGCCTCGAGCGGCGCGCTCGGCGGGCAGATGGTCGGCGCGCCAGCGCTTGCGGCAGCTGCCCGTGCAATCGACCAGGGGATCGCTGAAGCCGGCCACGTGTCCGCTGGCGACCCAGACCTGGGGGTTCATGATCACCGACGACTCGATGCCCACGATGTCGTCGCGAAGCTCGACGATGGAGCGCCACCAGCGGTTGCGGATGTTGCGCCGGAGCCGCGTGCCGAGCGGACCGTAGTCGTAGAGCGCATTGATCCCCCCGTAGATCTCGCTCGACGGGAAGAAGAACCCGCGCTGCTTTCCGAGTGAGACGAGGCGCTCGAGGAGGTTCGCCGGAGGCGTCCCGGTCGGGAGCGTGGAGGCGCTGTCGTCGGAATCGGCGGGCATGGGCGGCAAGTGTATCCGCCCTCACCTTTCCAGGGCTCGGAGCACCTCCCAGGAGCGGAGGCGCCGGTCCAGGTGGTGCTCCAACTCCCTCTCGATGATCGACTCCAGTGTGGCCAGTGCGTCGTGGTCGAGGCGGAGGCGGGCCCAGGTGACGGCGTCGCCGGCGGCGGCCACCCGCAGCACCTTGATGACGCGCACCGGGCAGTCGATGGCCGCGGGGTCGCCGCGCCGGCAGTCGGGGCAGAGAAGCCCACCACCCGCGGCGCTGAACGCCCCCGGCTCCTCGGCCAGCTGCCGGGAGCAGGAGACACAGTGCTGCAGCTCGGGCGCGTAGCCGAGCCGGTCGATCATCTGACGCGCGAACCACACCAGAGCCCGGCGCGGGTCGCGCTCGGGATCGCCCAGCTCGTCGAGGGACTCCGCGACCAGGGCAAAGACGGCCGCGTCCGGATGGTGCCCCTCGAGCACCCGGTCGGTCAGCTCGGCGACGACCGCAGCGCAGGCGGATCGCCGGGCGTCGGTGGCGAGACCCGCCGGCGGCCCCGACGCCCGCTGCGCCTGGGCGAGCACCAGCAGCTCGCCCCGACCCTCGGCGAGCTGCATCCGGCTGCGCTCGAAGAGGTCTGTTTGCGCCGCCATGCGACTGCCCGCCTTGCGGACCCCACGGGCGATGACCCCCACCTTGCCATGGTCGCGGGTGAGCACGGTGAGGATGCGATCCGCCTCCCCGTAATTGACGCGGCGGAGGACGATCCCCTCATCGGTGAAGCTGCCGGGCATCTCAGACCAAGAGTGCTCCGGGGGCACGGGCCGCCGCTGCCGCCGGCGACGGAATCATCCGGATGGGCACCGCGCCGATGTCAGGCCAGCTGATCGTCGACCGCCCCCGGGCTCTCGGCCGCCACAGACCGCTTGGATCCATCGCGATCGGTGAGAAACGGTTCGGGGCTCACGATCCGGACCGTCTGGATGCTCTGCCGGCGCACCTGGTCGACGGTCAGGGTGGCCGAACCGAGAGGAAGGGCCGCCCCCGCCTTGGGGATCTCACCGAGACGCTCGTAGACCAGCCCGCCGATGGAGTCGGCCTCGGTCTCGCCGACGTCGAGGTGAAGCAGCTCGGCCACGTCATCGACCGGGAAGCGCGCGCTGATCACAACCTCGCGGTCGTTCACGAACTGGACGTCCTCCCGCTCGGCGACGTCGTACTCGTCCCGGATCGGGCCGACGATCTCCTCGATGAGGTCCTCGAAGGTGACGATCCCGGCGGTGCCGCCGTGCTCGTCGACGACGACGGCGATGTGCACCTTGCGCTCCTGCATCTCGCGGAGCAGCTCACCAACGTGTTTGCTCTCGGGGGTGAAGTAGGGCTCGCGGGCGAGCGCCGCGAGCGGCCGCGGGTCGCCGCTGCGTACCCCGTGACGGAGCAGGTCCTTGGCGTAGACGACCCCCACCACGTTGTCGATCGTCGTCTCGTAGAGGGGGATCCGGGAGTGGCCGTGGTTGACGATCAGGGAGATGAGGTCGCTCAGGCTGCGCGAGGCCTCAATGCCGACGACGTCGACCCGGGGCACCATGACCTCGTGGACCGCCTTGTCGGTCATCTCCAGGATGCCGTCGATCATCTGCCGCTCCTCCTGCTCCACCACGCCCTCCCGCTCGCCCATGGCGAGGATGAGCTTGAGCTCGTCCTCGGTGACGAACGGGCCCGGGGCGGAGCGGCCGCGGGTGAAGAGCCGGAGGAGAAGGCGGGACACTAGGGTCAGCGCCCCGATCAAGGGGCGCAGCAGCCGGGTCAGGAACTGGACCGGTGCGGCCAGGCGCAGCGCCAGCCGCTCGTTGAAACGCAGCGCCAGCGACTTGGGGGCGATCTCGCAGAAGACGAGGACGAAGACGGCGAGGGCGACGGTGGTCAGCGCCTGGGCGATGCCGTGGGTGTGGCCGGCGACGATCAGCGCGGTAGCCGTCGAAGCCACGATGACCGCGATGGTGTTGATCGAGAGGATGGTCGAGAGGTAGCCGTTGGGGTTGTTGTGGAGGCGGACGACCCGGCTGGCCCGGTGGTCGCCATCCTCGGCAAGGGTGCGCATCCGGAGCCGGGAGACCGAGGTGAGCGCCGTCTCGGCGCCCGCGGCGAAAGCGGCGAGCACCAGGCTGACGGCGAGGAGAATCGCGAGCCAGGTCATGGCCCG